>JALHPN010000279.1 GCA_022842465.1 Polyangiaceae bacterium
CCGCGACGGCGCCGTCCGCCCGTGTCCCCGCCGCGCCCTCGACCCCCCGGGCGCCCGGCTACGACGACTGAAGCGCGCCGTACGGGCCCAGTGTGTGCTGGGCGGCGCACACGGAAGCCTTCCGTTTCCTCGGTCCGTGGAAACCGGGTACGCTTCTCCCTCGATGCCGTCGGACGGTGGTGACAGCGGAGCAGCCTCGGGCCGCAGCGCGACCGCGCCGGGCATGGGACCGCCCTCGTCGGGACGCCGTGCCGCGGCGGAGGCGCCCGCCGTCGACTTCGACGCGCTGAGCGCCGCGCTGGGGGGAGCTGGCGCGACGGAGGACGCCCACGGCTCGCACGGGCGCTCGAACGCGAGCTACGCCTCGGCGCGCCCGCACAGCGTTCCGGCCGCGTACGTGACGAGCGAGGCGACCGCGCCGGCCGTCATCGTCAGCGTCGACGACACCGTCCCTTCGGCGCCGCCCGTCAACATGACGACGCCGATCGGGAGCGCGGTCCCGCACACCATGCCGCTCGCGATCGCGGGGGTGCCCTCGTCGGGCTCGATCCCCGCCGCGGCACAGCGAGGGCCGTCGTCCGAGCCGTTCACGCCGCTCCCGTTCACGCCTGCGGGGCGCGGGGCGAACCAGATGACGATGCGCATGGCGGAGAGGCCTCGTCGCCCGCGCGCGATGACCGTCGTCATGCGCCCTCGAGGTCCGTCGACGGCGCAGAAGCTCGTCGCCTTCATGGCGATGCTCGTCCTCGTGACGGCGTGTGGCATCGCCGTGATCATCTGGCGGAAGCCGCAATGGCTCGGGCTCGTCCCGGAGAGCGTCCCGCGGCCGCGCGCGATGACCGCCACGCCCGCCGCGCAGCCCAAGCCCTCGATGGCGCCCGCCGCGCCCTCGGTGCCGACCGCGTCGCTCTCGTCGCTCCCGGCGCCGCCGGTGGTCACCCATTCTGCGACGACGACGGCGCACCCGCCGGCGCCTCCTCCGCCGAAGCGCGCGCCGAAGCCGGTGCCCACCAGCGTCCCGCGCTGAGCGCGAGGAAGGGCGCGTCAGGGGTTCGGATCGCGGATGCACACGCGTCCGACGAACGCGATGTCGGCGCAGAGGGGGAGCTTCCCCGCGCAGTCCGCGGCCGTCTCGCACTGATCCGAGCAGTAGAACGTGCCGCCTTGCCCCTCGATGCAGAGCGCGCTCTCGCAGTCGGCGCCGTTCGCGGCGCCGTTGCACGTGTCGACCCCGTTCTGGCCCGTGCCGCGCGCACCCGGCTCGCACGTGCAGCCCTCACCCTCGACGCACGCGCAGCGGAGCGCGGACTGACAGTCGGCGTTGAACGAGCACGCGGCGTCCGCCGCCCCGGGGCCGTTCGCGTCCTTCTTCGGGCGCGCGGCGTCGCGCGCGTCGACGCCCGCATCGGCGGGGCGCGCGGCGTCCGTCGGCGTGCTCCCGCCGCCGTCGGCCTGCCGCTCGGTCTCGGCGTCCGCGTCGGCGAAGGGCTCGGCGCCGGCCCCGTAGTCGTCGCTGCAAGCGACGACGATCGAGACGGCGGAGCCCGAGGCGACGGCGGAGAGGAGCACGGCGCGAGCGCGGAAGGACATCGCCCCTGTTCTGCCACGGGGCGTCCCGATCGTCCGCTCGAAATCGTCAGCGCCGCGGCTTCGGCGGGACCGGGACGCTCGTGTCCTCCGGCCACGCATGGCGCGGGTACTTCCGCATCAGCTCCTTGCGGATCGCCGGGTAATGGCGCTCCCAGAAGCCGGCGAGGTCGGTCGTCACCTGCACCGCGCGCTTGTTCGGCGCGAGGAGGTGCATGACGATCGGCACACGCCCCGCGCGCGGCGTCTGCTTCGTGCCGAAGAAGTCCTGGAGGTAGGACTCGACGTAAGGAGCCTTGCCCTCGTCGTACTCGACCCTCGTCGTACGGCTGCTGGCGAGCGTCACGCGCTCGGGGGCGAGCTCCTCGATCCGTCCGTGGTGCCCGACCTCCGCGCGGAGCGTGGCGAGCAGATCGGCCTCCTCGAGCTCGCGGAACGAGACCTTGCCCACGCAGAGCTCGCGGAGCACGCGAAGGACGAGCTCGGGGTCGGGCGACGGCACGCGCTCGTCCTGCGAGGCGGCGAAGCGCGCGCGCGCGAGCCAGCGATCGAGGGCGCCGTCGGGCGCGAAGGACCGAGGCCCGCGCGCCTTCGCGCGCTCGAAGAGGAGGTCGGTCACGCGCGGATCGGCGCGATCGAAGCCCGGAGACTCCGCGATCGGGAGCCCGTCGTAGAGCATCTTCGACGCCCCGGTGACGACCCCCTTCGCCTCGTCGAAGGTGACGTCGGCGAGCTCGCGGATCCGATCCTCGAAGAGATCGATGAGCCACTCGGGCTCGATCCCGCTCGCGAGGCGAACGAGGGTGCGCCCGGGCTGCTGCTCGGCGTCGACGGCGACCATCCACGGCGCGTCCCGGACCGCGCTCGTCTCCGCGAGCTCCGCGGTGCCGCCCTGCGCGAGGGCGAGATCGCGCGAGCCCTGCCGCTTGCGACGCGCGACGCGGTCGGGGAAGCCCGCGAGGACGGAGAGGAGGAGGGCGTCGTCGACGGCCTTCGACCCGGCGGGAGCCGGTCCGCGATCTCGCGCGATGCGGGAGAGCTGTTTCCGCGCGCGATCGACGGCGAACGTGGCCCCCGGATCGAGGCCGATCGATCGGAGCGCGCTCGCCGAGAGGCCGCTCGCCTCGGCCTCGCGGAAGAGATCGAGGAGCCCGACGAGATCGCTCCGCTCCGTCGCCACGTCGTGCGACCCGGGCCGGCCGCGGTCGAAGCGCGTCTTGGCGAGGGCGCGGAGATCGCGCTCGCCGACGAGCGCCGCGACGACGGCGCCGTCCTCGGCCACGCCGCGCCGCTCGGCCTCGACGAGCAGGCGCGCCTGCCGCGGGTGGAGCGGAAACGCGAGCATGCGCTTGCCGACGTCGGTGACGTCGCCGCGCGCGTCGAGGGCGCCGAGCCGCCGGAGGAGCTCCTCGGCGGAGGTGACGGCTTCGGGCTTCGGCGCGTCGAGCCACTCGAGGTCGCGTGCGCCGGAGGCCGCGAGCTCGAGCCACGTCTGCGCGAGATCGACGCGGAGGATCTCGGGGACGTCGTGATCCGGTCGCGTCTCGAAGTCCGCCTTCGTGTAGAGGCGGAGCGCGCGGCCCGGGCGCGTCCGACCCGCGCGGCCCGCCCGCTGCGTCGCCGAGGCGCGGCTCGTCCGCTCGAGGCCGGAGGTGGGGAGCCCCGACCAGGGCGCGTGGCGCACCACGCGGACGAGCCCGCCGTCGACCACCGCCACGACGCCGTCGATCGTGACGCTCGACTCGGCGACGTTCGTCGAGAGGATCACCTTTCGTCGGGTCGACGGTCCGACCGCGCGATCCTGCTCGGCGGCCGAGAGGTCGCCGTGGAGCGGCACGACGTCGAGCCCGTTCTCGGCCGCGAGCTTCTGGCACGCTTCCATCGCACGGCGGATCTCGCCGGCGCCGGGGAGGAAGACGAGCACGTGCCCGTCGAGCCCGGACGCGAGGAGCGAGCGGACGGCGGAGGCGACCTTCAGATCGAGCTTCCGATCGTCCGGCGCCGGCTCGTGCTCGATCGCGACGTCGAAGCGCTTCCCCTCCGAGCGCACGACCTCGCAGCCGAGGTACGCCGCCACCGGCGCGGCGTCGAGCGTCGCCGACATCGCGCAGAGCTTCAGATCCGGCCGTGAGGTGCGCTGGAGGCGGCGGAGGAGCGCGAGCGCGACGTCCCCGTGCACGTGGCGCTCGTGGAGCTCGTCGAGCAGCACGGTGGAGACGTTCCGGAGCTCGCGATCGGCGAGGAGGCGGCGCGTGAGCACGCCCTCGGTGACGAAGCGGATCCGCGTCCTCGGGCTCGACACGTCCTCGAAGCGGACGGTGTACCCGACGGTGTCGCCGAGCCGCTCGCCGAGCTCTTCGGCGACGCGCTTGGCGGCGAGGCGCGCGGCCAGGCGGCGCGGCTCGAGGACGACGATCTCGCCCGTCGTCCCCGCGTCGAGGAGCGCGCGCGGCACCCGCGTCGTCTTCCCCGCTCCCGGGGGCGCCTCGAGGACGAGCGACGACCCTGCGGTGAGCGCCCGGACGACGTCGGGGAGCACGGGATCGATCGGGAGAGGTGTGAGCGCCATCGTGGGAGGTTGCCCGGCGAGCCGGTTCGCGGTTAATAGCCCTGGTGCGTCAGAACGAGAACGTAGACCTCGCGCCGCTCACCACGCTCGGCGTCGGAGGGCCTGCCCGGCGCCTCGCGCTGGCAGAGACCGACGAGGAGGCCTGCGCGCTCGTCGGGGAGGTCGACGGTCGCGGAGAGCCCCTCCTCGTGCTCGGCGGTGGCTCGAACCTCCTCGTCGGCGACGAGGGGTTTCCGGGCACCGTGCTCGGGATCCGGACGAAGGGCCTCACCTTCGAGAACGGCCCCCACGCCGTCTTCGTCACCGCCGCCGCGGGCGAGAGCTGGGACGATTTCGTCGCCCAGGTCGTCGAGCGCGGCCTCGCGGGCGTCGAGTGCCTCGCGGGGATCCCCGGCCTCGTCGGCGCCGTCCCGATGCAGAACGTCGGCGCGTACGGCCAGGAGGTCGCCGATACGATCGTGTCGGTGCGCGCCTTCGACCGGACGTCGGGGGAGGTCGTCGAGATCCCGCGGAGCGCGTGCGGCTTCGCGTACAGGAGCAGCGTCTTCCGCGGGAAGGATCGGCACGTGTTCCTCGGCGTGACGTTCGCGCTCACGCGCTCGCGGGACAGCCGTCCGCTCGCCTACGCCGAGCTCACCCGCGCGCTCGGCGTGGAGCCGGGCGCGAGCGCGCCGCTCGGGACGGTGCGGGAGACGGTGGTCGCGCTCCGGCGGAAGAAGGGGATGGTGCTCGACGCGGGCGATCCCGACAGCCGCAGCGCGGGATCGTTCTTCACGAACCCGATCCTCGATCCGAGCGCGCTCGCCGCGCTCGAGGCGCGCGCCCCAGGACCCTTGCCCACGTTCCCGGATGCGTCCGGCAGGACGAAGGTGAGCGCGGCGTGGCTCATCGAACAAGCCGGCTTCGCGAAGGGCCATGCGCAGGGGGCGGCGGGGATCTCGTCGAAGCACGCCCTCGCGCTCGTGAACCGCGGCGGCGCCCGCGCGGCCGACATCGTCGCCCTCGCCCGAGCGATCCGGGACGGCGTCCGCGAGCGCTTCGGCGTGGTCCTCGAGAACGAGCCCGTCACCGTCGGGGTGAGCCTCTAGGCTCACGGCGCCACGATCGTCGCGACCGCGAGCGCCATTGCCGCCGCCACGACGAGGGCGCTCACGAGCCGCGCGGCGAGGGCGGGGCGGCGGTCGCTCGCGAGTCGCGCGGCGAGGGCGATCATTCCCCCGGCGTAGATCGCCGTCCACGAGCGCCAGAAGAAGCCCGCGTGCTCGCTGTAGAGGACCTCGGCCGGGTTCGGCTCCGTGAGGAGCACACGCTGGGCGAGCCGCAGGAGCGCGTAGATCAGGACCGCGCTCGAGGTGCCTGCTGCGAGTGCCGCCGCCGCCCGCGAGCTCAAGGCGCGCGCCCCCGATGCGACTCTACCCGGGGGCACTCGGGATCCGGCGCGAAGCCCTCCGCCGCCGGCGCGACGTGGGCCGACACGATCTTGCAGCCGCCGCGGCACACCGCGCGAAGCGTGCAGGATGCACATGGCTCGGGAGGTGCGGCCGCGAAGCGACGAAACGCGTCGAGGACCCGATCGCCGTCACGCCAGCTGCGCGCGAGATCCGTGACGTGCGCCTCGGTCGGAGCGGCGAAGCTGCACGGCGCGAGCCGCCCGTCGACCCGCGCGGCGCCGAGCGCAGCGCCGGCCTCGCAGCCGAGGACACCCCAGCGCGCGAGCGCTTCGGGCGCTCCGGCGAGCTCCGGGTCGCCGGAGAGGAAGGGGACGAGGGCGCAGTCGATGCGCACGCGGAGCTCCGCGTGCTCCTCGGCGATCGCGCGGAGGAGGGCGGGGAAGCGGCCGACCTGCTCCGGGGTGAGCCGCCGGGCGAGGTAGTCGAGGCTCGTCGCGCGGCCGGCCGGCTTCCAGCGGAGGAGCTGGACCTCGCGGGCGCCGAGCGCGTGGGCGCGCCTCACCGTCTCGAGCGTGCGATCGAACGTGTCGCGAACCAGGACCACGTTCACGCCGACGTGGAGGCCCGCTTCCGCGAGCGATCGGATCGCGGCCTCGGCCTGGCGCGCCCCGTCGAAGCCGCGGACGGACGCGTACGTCTCGGCGGAGCCGTCGTAGCTCACGTTCACCTGCGCGAAGGCGCGGAGCGCCGCGCGCTTCTCTTCGTTCAGGCCGAGGCCGCTCGTCGTGACGACGGGCACGATCCCGCGCGCGCGGGCGGCCTCCGCGAGCGCGCCGAGGTCTCCGCGGAGCGTGGGCTCGCCCCCGCCGAACGCGACGGTGAAGACGCCTGCGTCTGCGAGCGCATCGAACGCGGCCTCGAGATCGGCCCGCGGCGGATCGACCCCGTCGGGTCGCGCGTCGAGGTAGCACCCCTCGCATCCTGCCGCGCAGCGCGACGTCACCGCGAGGTGGACCTCGAGCGGCGCGCTCGGACGAGGGTCGCGCGTCCATGCGCTCCCCCCGTCGAGGCCGAGCGCGCGGACGCCGTCGCGGTCGAGCGCGACGAGGGCCGCCTCGCGCTCGAGCCGGACCCACGCGCCCCAGGGCTCGTAGCGGACGATCACCGCGCCTCCTCGTCGTCCTCGGGCTCGTCTCCGGCGTCGCGGACGACGCGGACGGGCTCCTCCTTCATCGCCGCGCAGACGGCCGCGAACACCGCCGAGCCGACCGCCGCCGAGACGAACAGCGTGTCGATCACGCTCCCGACGCTCGAGCAGTTCGCGCCGCTCCCGAGGCGGACGACGCGGACGTTCTCCGGAAGTACGTCGCGCTCGTCGCTCACAGGCCGACTCCCTCGAGGTACTTCACGTCGGTTCCCTCGAGGACGAGGAACGCCACGGCGAGGGTCGCGCAGGCGCACGCCATCGCGCGGAGGACGCGGGCTGCGGCGGAGCTCCCTTCGGCAGCGGCGCCCCACGCGCGCGCGACGGCGAAGGTCGGGACGAGGGCCGCCCCGAGCAGCAGGAACGGCTTCGCGTCCGCCCCCTCGTATCCGAGCGCGAGGAGCGCCCCAACTGCCCCGACCCATGCCGCGAAGGCCGCGATCCCGCGGAGGCTCCTCCGGACGGCGCTTGCGACGCGGGCTCCTCGGCCGTCGCGGCGCGCCACCCCGATCGCGAGTCCGCTCCCGAGCGCGACGAGGGCGAGCGCGACGACGCTTGTAAGATGCACCCAACGTCTCCGTGCGGCGCGCCGGACGAGCTGGACGACGTCGGCCGTCGCGCGCCCGCGGCTCCTCGCCAGCGCGGCCTCCGCCTCCGCGAGGTCCCCGCGCGCGAGCGAGGCGTCGACGGCGTCTCGCGTCACCTTCGCGGCGAGGACCGCGTCGGCGTGCGCGTCGGCGAGGATCTTCCGGCGGAGAACGTCGGCCTCTGCCTCACGGCCGAGCCGTGATGCGTAGGCGTCGGCGGCGAGCGCCCAGCTCTCGACCCGGACAGGACCGGGGGGAAACGCCTCCGCGGCGCGCACGAGGGCGTCGATCGCCATCCTGTCGCGGCTCGCCTCCGGATCCCTCCGCACGCGCTCGAGCCGCTCGAGCGGCGCGAAGTCGCCCTCGCCATGCGTCCGGAGCACCGCGGCGCGCGCGGCGGCGAGCGGCGCGCGCGGGCTCGACGGCGCGTCGTTCGCGACCCGCTCGTAGAGCTCGAGCGCGCGCGCGAAGGCGAACGCGCGGTCTTCCCGCTCGGCCGCCGCGAAGACGTCCTCCACGTCCGCCGCGCGGGCGGGGCCGCTCGCGAGGGCGAGGAGGAGGACGACGTGCGCGCCGGGAATCGCAGCGAAGAGGCGCACGCGCGGAAAGCTCCCACGCAGGTCGGGCGTTGTCCATGGTAAGTCGCTACGTCGGTGGCTCGCTCGATGACGGCACCCCGCGCGTTCTCCGCCGCATCCGGGCTCGCGCTCCTCGTGAGCGCGGCCCTCCTGCCGGCCTGCGCGAAGTCGTGCAAGAACGACCGCCCGTACGTCCCGTACACGGTCGGCGAGACGGGGCCTTTCGGCGACGGCGGCGCGAGCACGAACGCGCCGGCCGCGGGCTCGTCCGAGCCGTCGAAGGCCGTCGTCACGCCTGCGCTCGTCGCGCCTCTTCGCGCGACCTCGTGGCATGTAGCCGACGGGCTCGACATCCAAGCCCCGCCGGGTCGGGAGCTCGCGCTCGCGCTCGTCGAGGATCTCGACGGCGACGGCGCTCCCGACGCGCTCGTCGTCGCGAAGCCGACGCCGGAGCCCGGAGGCCCGAACGGCTCCGTCGATCTCTACGTCCAGCCCGGCGCGAGGAGGGGGAGCGCGTTCCCGGCGCCGTCGATCGTCCTCTCCGGCCCGCTCGTCGACACGAAGAGCGGCTGCGTCCCGACCGCTCGCCTCGAGCGCGTCGGCACGCGCTCGGCGTACGTCGAGCTCGGGACGGCGTGCGCGCGCGCGGCAGGGACGCGCGCGGCGGCCGTCGTCCGCCTCGCCGCGTCCCCGAGCACGGCGTGGAGCGTGAACGTCGTCGATCCGCCCTCCGCGCCGAAGCTCTCGCTCGAGGTGGACGGCGCCGATCGCGATCGCGACGGCATCGACGACGTCGCCGTGCGCATGACGCTCGACGACGGGAGCTCGAAGGCGACCGCGAAGCTCGCGTTCTTCGATCGCCCCGCCGGCGCGAGCCGCGATCCGGACGAGCCCGAGGCGTCGCTCCGGGCGATAGCGCAGCAGGCCGCAGCGCGTGCCGGACGCGTGAAGGATGCACCCACCGTCCCCGCGCTCGTCGCGCAGGCCCGCTCGCTCTACCGTGCGCTGTGCGAGGAGGGCGGGGCCCCACGGCTCCTGAAGCGCGGCGGGTCGGGCGGCGCCGTCTCCTGCGGGACGTCGAGCGCGCTCGAGGATGCGGGGGTCGCCGACGTGCGCTCTCTGGTCGTCACGGGCGACGCGCTCCGGGCCGGGCTCGCGTCGCTCGTCGCGCAGGCGAGCCCCGCGAAGCGCACGCCGGCGCGCACCTCCGAGCTGGCGCAGCTCCTCGGACAGGTCGCGCCGCTCCTCTCGGCGCGCTCGGCGCGCGTCCTCACGCCGGCGAGCGGCGTCGACGTCACGCGCGGACGCCACCCCGAGTGGGGCCCGCTCACGTTCGACGGCGCGGGGCGCGTCCTCGTGCGGGGCGGCGGCCGCGTGGTCGCGATCGACCCCGCGACCGGCGAGGAGCAGGCCTCCGACGTCGCCGCGTGGCCTTCGCAAGTGGTATCGCCCGACGGCCACAGCCGCTTCCTCGAGGCTTACCACGCGTGCGACGGCGTCGCGGTCCGCGCGACGTTCTCGCCGACCGGCGGCGAGGGCGACGTGCGCGAGGTGCTCGTGCCCGTCGCGCCGCCGCTGGGATCGCGCTGCGTCGGTGCGCGGAGCGATCCGGTCGCGGCGACGCCGCTCGCGTGGGGGCCGCGCGGGCTCGAGGCGATCGTCGCGGGGCAGATCGTCCTCTTCAAGGACAGAGAGCCCACGGCGTCCGTGCTCACGGCCGCGCTCGATCAGGGCGGCCCGCCCGGCGCGGCGCGGAGCACGGGAGGGGCGGTGGTCGCCTTCGCGCTCCCGTCGGGTGTCCTCGTGAAGGGCCCGAGCGGCAAGGCCGTCCGCGTGACCGCGACGGAGCTCGAGCCCTACGCGGAGCTCCGGCAGTGCGTCGCGAGCGAGGACGGGGCACGCGTCGCGTGCGTCCGGCAGGGCAAGGTGGTCGCCGCGCTCGTCGATCGCTGACGCGACGTCAGGAGTGGCGCGGCGCGGTCGTGCAGAGGACGTCCTCGGGATCGCGCGTGCTCTGCAGGCACTGGTAGCGCGCGTCGTTGCAGCGGACGACGAGGACGCCGTGCGCGACGAGGGTGGCGAAGGCGACGCCCGCACGCTGGACGACGGCCCGCATCGGGGTCTTCGCGTCGCACCCGCCCGCCATGAGGAGGTTGATCTGCCGGCCGCCCGCCTCGACCTCGACGCGGTTCAGCTTCGCCTTGTCGCCGCCGGTATCCATCGAGAGGATGATCGGCTTGAGCTTCTCCTTCAGGTCGTTCGCGAAGGCCGTGTCGGCCGGCGCCTCGTCCTTCCGCGGCGCGCGCATCGCGACCATGTAGCCGATCGCCTTCTGCTGCACCTCGATCGGCATGCCGGACCCGACCGTCGACTGCGGCCGGGGGATGGGGCGCTCGGGCATCGTCATCGCCGACGAGGCCGCGGCGCCGCCGTCGCCGGGGGCCTCCGTCGTCGCGGCGTCG
>JALHPN010000280.1 GCA_022842465.1 Polyangiaceae bacterium
GCCGCCGTAGACGGCGGACCGGCCGGTCGACCTCGGCCAGCAAGCTGGGGCGACTGCCCTCGCTGCCGCGGCAGCTGCCGCGGGCGCAACGACGCTCGCCGCCGCTGCCGGGGGCGACGGCGGCGCGGTCCCGCCGCCCGCCCTCCTCGGGGATGCCGGCGCGACCACGAACGCCGTCGGCGGCGCGGATGCCGGGGTGCGGGCGGTCAAGAACGCCGATGCCGGAGGCGCGACGCCGCGCTGACGGCTCGGCAGTCGCCGAGCTCGAGCGTGAGCGACGGCGCTGTGCGTCGCTCTTGCTCACCCCTAAAGAGTTGCAGGGCGAGTCGGCAGAGTGAGACTCTGGCGCGGCTCGCCTCTGAACGACGACACAAGGAGAACAGACGTGGACAACAACAACGGTTCGAAGTTGCTCGGACGCCGTCGGACGCTGCAGCTTCTCGGCGCCTCCGGCCTCGCCGCGACGGGTCTCCTCGCGCTCGGCGCCTGCAAGAAGGACGAAGGCGCCGCGGGCGGTACGACGGGCACCGGCACGGCGGCGACGACGGGCGGCGGCTGCAATACGCCGCTCGACGACACGTCGAAGACGATGCGCAAGACGCTGCAGTACAAGGACAAGGCCGACGACGCGGCGAAGCAGTGCAAGGCCTGCGCGCAGTACAACGCCAAGGCGTTCGGCGACTGCGGCGGGTGCAAGCTCTTCACGGGCCCCGTGAAGCCCGAAGGCGGGTGCCTCAGCTTCGCGCCTCTCGCTCCGGGTGCTGCCCCCGCGACGTCGGGCTGACGCGAAGAGCGCCAGGGACCACGCGCGTGACCTCGATCGAGGTCGCGCGCGTGTCGTCGTTTGTGGCGCGCGCCTTGCGAGACGTCGACTCGGACGCCGAACCCGAGGAGTCGACGATGGAGATGCACGTGGGGACGCGCGGGGCTCGGAGCCCCTCCTCAGGGTCGCGACGGGCGCGCTCGCCGTACGAGGTCGAGCACGTGCGCCGGGAACGAGAGCGTCATCAGCGCGAGCGTCCAGCGCGGATCCGCGCCCGTGAGCGCGCAGCGCAGGGCGAAGAGGAGGCACGCTCCGGCCAGGAGCTGGCCGACGATGTCGAGCGGCCGAAGGCCCGCGCGGAGCACGCCCCGCGCTCGCAAGACGAGGAGCACGAGGAGCTCGAGCGCGATGACGGCGACAGCGAGGTCCGTCAGCGCCCCACGCGCGAGGAGCGCCTCCACGGTGCTCACGGCGTCACGTCGGAGAGGCGAACCCGAGGAGGTGCGCCATGTCCTTGAAGAAGATGCGGACGTGCGCAGCCGGCTTCGCCCGCACGAGCTCCTTGTTCATGTACGCCTGCCACGTCAGCGCCTGGACGTCGGGGTCGGCGCACATCTTCACGAAGCGCTCGCGGCGCTTGTCGCTCGAGTACCAGAAGTACTGCATGATCCCGAGGATCCAGAAGACGCGGCCGTGGGACTTCATGAAGTGCTTACGAGCGAGCCGGAGCGCGCGCGCATCGCCCGTCTCGAGCGCTTCGTGGCACGCCTCGGCCGCGAGCCGGCCGCCGAGCATCGCGTAGTAGATGCCCTCGCCCGACGCAGGCGCGACGACGCCGGCGGCGTCTCCCGCGAGCACGACGTCCTCGCCGTTGTCCCACCGCGAGAGCGGCTTCATCGGGATCGGCGCCCCTTCGCGCCGGAGGGTCTGGAGGCCCGTGAGCCCCGCGGCCTCGCGGAGGGTCGCGACCGAGCGACGGAGGTTGAAGCCCTTCGTCGCGCTGCCGGTCCCGATGCTCATCGTCTTGCCGTGCGGGAAGACCCACGCGTAGAAGTCGGGCGACGTCACGCCGTCGTAGACGACGTCGCAGCGCGTCCCGTCGAAGGACGCGTTCGAGCCGGGCTCCGGCGCGCGCACGATCTCGTGGTACGCGAAGACGCACTTCGGTCCCTCGGGCGCGACCTCCTGGCGGGCGACCTGCGAGAGCGCGCCGTCGGCGCCGATGACGAGACGCGCCCGCACCGACGAAGCGGCGCCGTCCTTCGTCGTGTAGTGCAGGGTGACGCCAGGGACGCCCTCGGCGCGCGAGATGCGGTCGTAGCTCCCGGTGAGACGCGTCGCGCCGCCCTCGGCAGCGCGCTCGCGGAGGAACTCGTCGAAGACGTCGCGGTCGACCATGCCGACGTAGCCACCGTCGATCGGCATGTCCACGTTGCGGCCCGACGGAGAGACCATGCGCGCCGACGCGATCCGCGCGCAGATCAGCCGCTCCGGGATCGCGAAGTCACGAACGAGCCGCGGCGGGATCGCGCCGCCGCACGGCTTGATGCGCCCGGCCTTGTCGAGGAGCGCGACGCTCTTGCCGCTGCGGGCGAGGTCGTTCGCCGCCGTCGCCCCGGACGGGCCTCCACCCACAACCACCACATCGAAGAGCTCTTCGGTCATGATCCCTCACCGGCGAGCAGCGCTCGCATCGCGAACGCGCTCACCATCATCCCGGCCACGAAGCAGGTCGTCCCGGTCGCGTTGTAGAGCGGCGCGCGCTTCTTCGGCTCGCGCACGAGAACAGGCATGAAGAGGAGCTGCGCGAGGAGGAGGCCGGAGACGACCTTCGCCTCGAACGGGCGACCGCTCGCGAAGAGCAGCGCGATGGCGCCGGCCTGGGGCACGGCCATCACGACGCACGCGAGGATCGCTGCGCGTCTCACCCCTAGCTGCACCGGGAGGCTCCGTACGCCGAGCTGCGTGTCGCCCTCCACGGCCTTGAAGTCGTTCAGCACCATGATGCCGAACGCGCCGAGGCTGTAGAGGAGCGCGAGGACGACGATGCGCGCATCGGGCATCCGCACGGTGAGCGCCGCGGCCCCCGTGAACCAGGGGAGCCCCTCGTAGCAGAGGCCGACGGCGGTGTTGCCCCACCAGCCGTTCGCCTTGAGGCGGAGCGGCGGCGCGCTGTACACCCAGGCGAGCACGAGCCCGACGACCGAGGCGACGAAGACGGGCGGGCCGAGGAGCGCGCCGACGACGAGCGAGAGCGCCGTCCAGGCGATCGCGATGGCGAGGCCCCAGCGGCCGGGGATGCGCCCGGAGGGGATCGGCCGGTTCGGCTCGTTGATCGCGTCGACGTGGCGATCGAACCAGTCGTTCGCGGCCTGGCTCGTCCCGCAGACGAGCGGTCCCGCGAGGAGCACCGCCCCGAGGATGCGCGGCCAGTTCGCGAGGGCGGGGACGGAGGCGGACACGACGCCACACCCGAGGGCCCACATGGGAGCGAACCACGTGACGGGCTTCAGGAGCTCGAGGACCGCGCCGGGCGACGGAAGCCGCCGGGGGGCCTGCGCGAGCGTTTCGCTGGGAGAGACGGACGCCATCCTGACTCCATCGGGTAGCACCAGACGGGGGAAGTGTACAGCCACCTTTACACTTCATCAGTCTACTCAAGTTGACACCTTCGCGTATGCTGGCCCCGGATGTCCCACGTCGCGCTCCCGGCCGATCACCCGCAGAGGCGCGCGCTCGCGGACGAGGCCCACGCCCGGCCAGCGGCGAGCGTCACTGCCCCGGCAGCGGTGTCGTGCGTCGCGCTCGAAGGCGGCGACGCCGACGTCGTCTTCCAGAAGCTCTGCGAGCTCGCCGTCCTCCACGCGGCCGAGACGCCGCGTTCGGGCGCCGCGCACGCGATCGTCGAGCTCGGGGGCGGCCGCATCAAGTGGGAGCGGCACGGCGAGTTCACGAGCCTCATCGTCGTCCGCGTGCTGCCGGACGCGACGCTCGCGGGCCTCGACGACTTCCCGTCCGCCTTCGAGATGCTGCCGGCCGGGTGGCTCGCCTCCCTGCCCGGTCGCGTGATGGCCGCCGCCGACATCGCGGTCCTCCCGATCGGCGAGCAGAGGCCGGCGACCGAAGACGTCAAGCGCTGGTTCGTCGCCGACGCGATGGCGGGCAGCCGCGTGCTCGACGACGCCGCGTGGGTGTTCACGGACTTCATGCTCCGGACGAACGGGCGCACGCGGTGGATCGTTCTCGACACGAAGCTCGGGCGCGCGCAGACGGGCCGTGTCGTCCAGCGCATCATCGAGATCGAGATCTACCGGATGATGTCGATGCTCGCCTTCCCGGTGGCACGCGAGATGTTCGACGAGCTCCGGCGGATGGAGCACGAGCTCGCGCAGGTCACCGCAAGGCTCGCAGCGAAGGGCTCGGAGCGCGAGGAGCGGAGCCTGCTCGACGAGCTCACGACGATCGCCGCGAAGGTCGAGAGCGAAGTGTCGGCGACGATGTTCCGCTTCTCGGCGGCGCTCGCGTACTGGGAGATCGTCCGCGCACGCATCACCGAGTTCCGCGAGGAGCGCATCGGCGACATGCGGACCTTGAACGGCTTCCTCTCGCGTCGCCTCGCCCCCGCGATGCACACGGTGAAGGCCGCCTCGCGGCGTCAGGAAGAGCTCTCGAACCGCATCGAGCGGGCGAGCGCGCTCCTCCGCACACGCGTCGACATCGCGCGCGAGGAGCAGAACCTCCGCGTGCTCGAAGGGATGGACCGAAGAGGCAAGCTCCAGCTCCGCCTCCAGGAGACAGTCGAGGGGTTGTCGATCGCGGCGATCACGTATTACATGGTGTCACTCGTCCACCGAGCGCTCGAGCCCCTCGAGGGCGTGCTCCACGTCCACGCCGACTGGGTCGCGGCCGCGAGCATCCCCCTCATCGCCTTCGGTCTCTGGCGGGCGCTCCACCGGATCCGGACCGAGTTCAAGACGGAGTGACCCACGGTGTCGACGACGAGGATGGCGCGCGCAGGGCTCCTCCTCTCGTCGTGCCTCGCGACGAGCTGCGATGCGCTGGCCCCGGGGCCGCTCCCTCCGCGCGGGGAGGTCCTCGTCGTCGTGGACACGGACCTCCCGGTGCCGCTCGTGGTCTCGCGCCTGCGCATCGACGTGACGACCGAGGACGGCGCGACGGTCGCGTCGCGTGACGACGTCCGGCCCGATCCGCGCGACTGGCCGACGAGCTTCAGCGTCTACACCGACGACGAGGTCACGCCGCGCTCGCTCCTCGTGCGACTCCGCGCGTATCCGGACGCGCGCGTCGTCGCGGGCGGCGAGCCGGATCCCGCCGTGACCGTCGATCGGACGGTCACGGTACCGCTGCGGTTCGGGACGCGCGGACGGCTGCGGGTGACGCTCCGCGGCGCGTGTCTCGGCACGCCGTCGTGCGCGGAGGCGGGGCCCGACCCCGCCGTCGAGCCGACGCTCGATCGCCCGACGTCGTCGGAGCTCGGCACGTACGAGCGCGCACCATGTGACGGCGTGACGACCGGCGACGGCAAGGTCTGCATCCCCGGCGGCGCGTTCCTCTTCGGGGACGCCTTCTTCCGTCCGACGTCGGCGGGCGTCATCGCGGAGATCGACGCGCGCCCCGAGCGGCTCGTGGTCGTCTCGCGCGTGCTGGTCGACCGGGACGAGGTGACGGTCGGTCGGTTCCGCGCCGCGATCGCGCGCGGGTTCGTCGTCCCGCGCGCCGTGACGGCGAACGAGACCGACGGATCGCCCGACGCGACCCTCGCGGGCGTCTGCACGTGGAGCGGGACGCCGAGGGGGCGCGAGGATCTTCCGCTGACCTGCGTGACGTGGGACACCGCACGGGCCTTCTGCCTCCACGAGGGAGGGGACCTCCCGACCGAGGCGCAATGGGAGTGGATCGCGGTCGCGGCGGGCCGCACGCAGAAGACGACCTATCCCTGGGGGGACGAGCCTCCGACCTGCGACCGCGCGATCTACGGCCGTGGAGTCCTGGACGCGACGTGCGCTCCCGAAGGGGGAGGCCTGGGGCTCCCGCCCGGGTCCACCCCGAACGGCGACGTCACCCCGCTCGGCGTCAAGAACCTCGCCGGCAGCGTCGAGGAGCACGTGCGCGACTCCTTCGCGGCGTTCACGGACCCTTGCTGGGCGAACGCGACGCGTCGCGACCCGATCTGCGAGCTGCCGGTGCCGCCGGAGTGCGCAACGGACGTCGACACCCTCGAGTGCCGGGTCCAGACGAAGGGGATCGTGAAGAGCACGCGCGGGGCGGCATGGATCGACAGCGCCGTCGAGCTCCGCGCCGTCGACCGACGCGGCGGCAATCGCCTCTCGAGGGCGGAGAACGCGCCGACGGGCCTCCGCTGCGTGTACCCGGCGCCATGAAGATCGCGCGAACGCTCCGTGGGCTCTCGGCGCTCGCCGGCGTCGTCGCCGTCGGCCTCGGCTGCTCGTCCGATCTGCCTCCGCAGGGTCAGGTCGTCCTCCACCTCGACACGGACGCTCCGCTCGCAGGGCCGGCACCGCTCTTCGATCGCGTGCTCGTCGAGCTCTTCCCGCCGGGCGAGCGCGTGACGTGCGCAGGGTGCACGCGCGAGCTCGCCGTCGACGTCGCCAAGATCCGCGCGGGCACCTTCTCCTTCGGGTTCGTCCCCGAGCCTCGCGTGGTCGGCTGGATCGCGCGCCTGCGTCTCTTCCGGAGCCGAGGGCGCGCGACACCGAGATCGAGCTCGACGATCGAGCTCGTCGGCTACCTCCCCGCCGTCCTGGAGGACGGCGTCGTGCGGCTCACTGCGACGTTCCGCACGGACGACGTCGGCGTGCCGCGCGGCACGTTCGAAGCGCCGATCGTCTTCGAAGAGCGCCTCCCGGAGCCGAGCGCGGAGGGGACGTGGGCCCCGGCACGCGAGGTCCCATGCGAGCGACCGGCGCCTGCGGGCGCATCGTGCGTCCCCGGCGGTGCGTTCTTCATGGGCGACCCCCGGGCAGCGCCGACCTCCGGGCTCGAGGGCGGCGAACGCGAGCACCTCGTCGTGCTCTCCCCGTTCTTCCTCGATCACCGCGAGGTGACGGTCGCCGACGTGCGCGCCTCGGGGCTCGCGAAGGTCGACTCGCGTGGGAAGGGGCTCGATCCCGTAGACGACGTCGGCGACGCGTTCGGCGCGTGCGCGTACTCGGTGACCGAGGGGCCCAACGACGCCCGTCCGGTCAACTGCATCAGCTGGAGGCTCGCGCGCGAGGTGTGCCGGAAGCGCGGCGGCGACCTCCCCACGGAGGCGCAGCTCGAGATCATCGGCACCGCACGCGGGGTGAGCCTGTTCCCCTGGGGCGACGCGCCGCCGTCGTGCACCGACGCCGTGCATGCTCGGCAGCTCTCGCGTGCGAGCGGAGGGTGCTCGACGGCGAGCGACCTCGACTTCGACGCTCGCATCGTCGGAGAGGCAGCCGGCTCGGGCGCGATCGATCGGAGCGGCGCCATCGTCGACGTCGGCGCGAATCTCGGCGAGTGGGCGCGCGACACGTTCGCGCTCGACGAGGACCCTTGCTGGGCCCCAGCGCGCCTCGATGACCCCGTCTGCGAGAACGGCACGGCCGCGCGCACGCTCAAGGGAGGCGACCTCCTCGGCGTCCCGCTCGCGTACGCGGCGGTGCGTCGCTGGGGTGGAGACGAGGCGTCTCCCGGTCCGAAGCAGGTCGGATTCCGCTGCGCGTATCCAGCCAAGTAGTTGCAACCGCTTGAGTTTGTTCGGTCCTGGCCGGTCCTCCTCGGCCTGCTACAGTGTGCGGAGACATGCGCAACCTGGGAGGGCTCGTCGCGCTCGTCGCGCTCGCCGCGTGCTCTCGCGCCGACGAGGAGCCGCTCGTCGCGTACCCGACATCGCCCGGCGCCGAGACCGACCGCGACGGGGTGGCGCCCACGCCGCCCTCTTCCACGGCCACGCCGCTCCCCCCCGCTCGTCCGCCGGTCGAGGAGCCCGTCGTCGGTCAGAAGCTCTGGCCGGAGCCGACCTGGGTCGAAGGCGTGACCTCGGACGGGCACCTCGTCGCGTCGCGCGATCGCGACCTCGTCGTGCTGCCCGGCGGCGCGACGCAGCCCGAGATCCTCGTGAAGGACTACGACTCGTCCTACGACGAAGTCGGCGTCCGCGGACGCGTCGTCTCGATCTGGCTCGGCGACGACGTCTTTCCCTCCCCCGTCACGACCTGGACCAAGGCCGGAGGCCTCGTCCCGGGCGGCCCGGTGGCGATGCGCGGTGCGCTCTATGCGAAGCCGGCGAGCGAGACCTTCGCGTATCGCGGCAAGGGGACGACCTCCTTCCGCTCGACGGTCGCCGTCGTCGCACTCGGCCAGGCCGAGCCCGTCACCGTCATCACGAACCTCGACGACGGCGCGACCCAGCCGGCGTGCCGACCTTCCTTCGGTTGGGCCGGCAACGACATCGTCGTCGGCGGATGCGTCGACGGCGGGACCGCGTGGCGCGTCGCACGCTACGCCACCGACGGCAGCGGTACGAAGGCGACGATCCTCGACGCCGCCGTCCCGGGCATGTGGCCGAACAACGCGCGCACGAGGATCATCGTGCAGTCGCAGGCGGGCTCCTCGATTCGATCGCTCGGCGGTGTGGGCGCCGACGTCGATCTCGACACGACCCTCCGCGCGGCCCTCTACTCCGCCGACGACAGCAAGGTCGTCTACGTCCGCTCGGACGGAAAGCTGCGGAGAGCGGCGACGACGGCGCCCGTCTCCCCGATCGAGCTCGGCGCTGGAGCGCTCGCCCTCTTCGCGATCTCCGGAGACGCACGATTCGCCGTGTTCGCGACGAAGCGCGACACCTCGACGACGCGGACCGACGTCGTCGTCGCCGACGCCCAGACGCCGGCCGCGGCGCCTCGGGTTCTCGCGCCGGAGAAGGCGATCTTCCATGGCATCACGACCGACGGCACGGCGGTCGTCTACCAGACGACCACCGACGCCGCGGCGATGGGCCCGCTCTTCGTCGCGCCGCTCGCTGGCGGCGCCCCTGTGCAGGTGTCCGCCGTCGCCCAGCGCGTCGTCGCGGGCGGCGGCGTCGTCTACTACCAGGAGTGGGACAAGCCTACGCGCACGATGAGCCTCCGTGCCGCGCGCGTGAGGGCGCCCGCCTCACCGATCATCGTCGAGCCGAGCGTCGACCCCCTCACCGCGAGCGTCACCCTCGCCGGCGACACGATGTTCGTCGCGAGCAAGCTCGGGCTCGTCGTCTACCCCGCCGTGAAGCCGTGACCTCCATGAAGGCGGGAGATCTCGTCGCCAGCCGTTACCGACTCGAACGCCGGCTCGGACGCGGGGGGATGGGCGAGGTCTGGGCCGCGGTCCACACCGTGACCGAGCAGCGGCGCGCGCTCAAGCTCGTCGACGAGCACGACGAGAGCACGCGCAGGCGGATGCTGCGCGAAGCTCGCGCTGCGGCGGCCGTGAGGCACCCGAACGTCGTCGCCATGCACGACGTCGTCGAGTCGGAAGACGGCGCGCCCGTGCTCGTGATGGATCTCCTCGAGGGCGAGACGCTCGAGGCGAAGATCGAGCGCGAGGGACGGATCGGCGTCGCCGATGCCGTCCGGATCGCCATCGGCGTCACCGCAGGCCTCGAGGCCGCGCACGCGCTCGGGATCGTGCATCGCGATCTGAAGCCGGCCAACGTCTTCCTGACGCCGGAGCCGAAGATCCTCGACTTCGGCGTGGCGAAGCTCACGGCCGAGAGCGGCCCCGCGCGCGCGACGAACCTGCTCACGGAGTCGGGCGCGATGGTGGGCACGCCGTGTTACATGGCGCCCGAGCAGGCATTCGGCGACGGCGAGGTGGACGCGCGGACGGACCTCTGGGCGCTCGGCGTGCTCCTCTACGAGTGCCTGTCCGGCGTGAGGCCGGCCGACGGCGCGACGGTCGGACAGGTGTTCAAGGTCCTCGCGACCGGGGCGATCGTCCCGCTCGCGACGCGCGCGCCCGACGTGCCGCGTGTCCTGACCGTCCTCGTGGACCGCCTCCTCTCGACCAGCCCTGCGGGCCGACCGGCGAGCGCAGGGGCCGTCCGCGAAGAGCTCGCTGCGATCGACCTCTCGTCGACTGTCTCGACGTCGTCGGCCTCCTTCGCGCCGGACATGCGATCCGAGACGACGGACAGCACCGCCGTGCTCAACACGACCGCGCGCGGCCGGCGGCCGTTCTCCGTCGCGATCGCCGTGGCCGCCCTCGCGCTCGCCACCGCCGTCGCGGGCGTCTGGAGCCGCCGCGTTCCGGCGCCTCCCTCCCCGAGCGCGACCGCGAGCGCGATCCCGACCCCGAGCGCCAC
>JALHPN010000281.1 GCA_022842465.1 Polyangiaceae bacterium
CGGCACCGAGCGCGACGGCAGCGGGGCTCGAGCGCCCGTCGCCGAGCTTCCTCCGCGCGCGCAGCGACTTCGAGCACCGCCACGTGGATCCGCTCGGCGACGCGCGGCCGCCGAAGCTCGCTCGTCCCCGCCAGAGAGCGCCGCGAACGCGCTGACAGTCACCGCATGGAGACGCGCGCGGCGGGGGCCAAGGACGTGACCGGCTCGCTCGTTCCCTGCGCCTTCCACCGGAGCCCTCCCGCGAGGTCCGACGCGAAGGCTCGGAGGTCCTCGTCGAGGACAGCCGGCGCGGGGGCCACGTTCGGGACGAGGAGGACGTCGACCTTGACGAGCGTGTGCCGATCGTCGACGCGACGCGCAGAGAGGACGAGGTGCCCGTGCCGGACCTGCCCTGCCGTGGCCCGCGCCTCGACGACCGCGTAGCCGGGCGAAGGCGCCCTCGGTGAGCCGAAGCGCAGCACCTCCCAGGTCGGCTTCCGGGGATCGGTCGACGCGAGGCTCAGGTAGACGTCGGTGTGATCGGGCGCCTTCGCGACCACGCGGGCGCTCGCGAACCGTCCGTGGAGGCGGTGGAGACTGCCGTGATCGGCGAGGTCCTTCTTCACGGTCTCGAAGGGCGCGCGAACGAGGGTCTCTGCGTGGCCGTAGCGCTGGCCGGCCCAGACCTGGGTCCAGCGCAGCGTGTCTTTCGCCTCGAGGAGACGCGCGACCTCCGCGTCCCTGGCCGGCACGTCGGCGGAGGCGAGCGAGGGAGCGAGGACGGCGAGGGCGACGAAGACGACGGCGACGAACGAGCGCATGGGCGACACCGCGAGGAGCAGCGGTCGTGCCCTCCGAGCCGCGCGCGAAACCTCGTGGAGTGTCAGGCTGTTCGAGACGGGAGAGGCCGGAAACGTCGCCGGTCGTGACGTGGGAGCTTCGGAGGAGGCGTGAAGCGCCGTTTACGGTCCGCGCGGCTCCGCAGTCAGGCCCGGGCGCGCAGTCGCAGAAACCGCATACGCGCGCGCGCGTCCTCGAGCCAGCAGTCGTCCCGCCACGTGGCGACGAGTCGGTGGGTCGCGTAGAGCACGTGTCCCGCGATCCCCGCGAGGATGCAGCCGACGTCGGCCCCGTCGGACATCACGATGACGGAGAGGAGTGAGAAGGCGTAGAGGACGAACAGGGCGAGCAGCGAGCGGAGCCGGCGAACCCGGAGCGCCTCGTCGTGCGTGAGCGCGATGACGACGTCGTCCTGCCGAGAGAGCGCGATCGCCGACGACGGAAAAGCGTGCTGCATGGTGCGGAGATGTGCGATGCAGGCTCCGGACCATCCGACGCTTCGGCCCGACATCACGTCATTCCGCTTCGTTACCTCACTCCGTGAACGAAGGGGTCACCCCCGCCCAGGCGGTCGCCTGGTGGATCTCTCGTGACCCACAGTGTACGACATCACCCCCTGCGCCGTGTACGCACCCGGCGGGCGACGACGAGCCCGAGGGCCACGGCGCCGAGGGCGAACGGGTCGAGGGACGACGCGCCACCGGTCGCCACGACGCAGCCGTTGCTCGGCCTTTCCAGCTCGGGAGGCGGCGCGAAGTTCGTCGTCCCGAAGCCGTGGCGCGGCTCGTCGTTGCAGGCCTCCGCCGCGAGCTCGCCGTTGGGCGCCACGGACGCCGAGACCTCGCGCGCGGCCGCGTTCGGGTAGATCGCGCAGGCCCCCGCGACGTCGTCCGGCCTGAGCGTGCGGAGATCGCTCGTGCCGGGCTTGTAGCTCGCGAACATCGTCGCGGTGCGATCGGTCGCGTGCGCGAGCCCGAGGAAGTGGCCCACCTCGTGGGTGACGACGCTCTGGAGATCGTAGCCGGTCGCGGGGACCGGATCCCCCACGGAGAGGTTCTTCCCGGTCGCGTTGATCTCCATGTCCGCGTCGAAGATCTCACCCGTCGTGCTGTCGAACGTCACGGTCGTCAGGCCGAGCGTGTTGTTCGGATCGCTGTAGGGCCACTCCGTCTCGCGGAAGACGATGAGGTTCTGGTTCGGCGAGTCGCTGTTGTACCGGACCTGATCGGCGGCGACGGGGCTCCGGCTGGAGAACGCGAGACCGAAGCCCTCGCCCGACGGGCACGTGGCCGTCGACCACGTCGCGAACGACGCGTCGATGACCGACGCCGCCTCCTCGTAGCTGACTCGCGACGTCCCGTCCTGGTTCAGGGAGTAGCTCACGCAGGCGTTCCTCCAGAAGAGGAAGAGACCGTCGGTGAAGCAGCCACGGGTCGGGCTGTAGCTCGCCGGGATCGGCGTCGTCGTCGTGCGGCAGAACGCGCGCGCCTCGCGCCCCGCAGCGACGAGGAAGAGAAGACCGAGCAAGGCTCCCCTGACGACGAAGCGAAGACGACCCATCGCCATCACTCTAGCATCGTGGCTCGAGGTCGCGGCCGCGTTCAGGGACCGAACGTCGAGAGCAGCTCGGCGAGGACGACCGCGGCCGCGACGAAGGAGGCACCTACCCCGATCGTGACGGCGAGCCCTCTCCGGACCGCGGCGAGGTCCGCCGCCGCGATCGCGGCATCGTAGAGCGGCACCTCCGCCGCTGCGCGCACGCGCGCGAGCGCCCGCGCGGACGCGAGCTCACGGCGGCGGAGGACGATGACGAGCGCGTGGAACGGCGCCTCGACGAGCGAGGTCGGCGCGCGGGGATAGCCGGCGAACGCCGCGACGGCCTCACCCGGCAGCGCGCGCAGCGCGGGGACCGTCGCGTCGTCGCCGCGCTCCGCTCCGGCGAGCGGCGGCGGGTGCATCGTCGCGAGATCGAGCGCCGACGCGCGGGTCGCGTCGTCTTCGAAGCACAGGTCGTCGTCGAGCAGGCGCGTCTCGCCGAGGGCGGCCCCCGAGGCGCTGATCGGCGACTCCCGATCGAGCTCGAGCTCGGCACGCGCGCTCCGAACGAGGGGATCGATGCGGTACTCGCCGGACGCGGCCGTCGTCCTCGCCGGGTCCCGGCCCCGCTCCGGCGCGGCGGTCACGTCGCCGGGCCTACGTGGTCCTCTCCTCCCGGTCATCGCTCCCTGGAACGGCCGCGCGGGCGGTTCACTTCAGCCCACCTCCGCTTCAGGGCGGAGAGGACGATCCGCGCGGCTCGGCCCTGCTGTCGCCCGGCCCGGACGTAGAGCCGCGGGTCGAAGACGTGCACGTTCTCCTTCTTCCACCGCAGCGGGACGAGCGTGCCGCGCTCGAGCTCGGCGGCGACGAGGTGCTCGGGCAGCCATCCGTAGCCGAGGCGCGCGAGGATCCCCGCCTTCTTCGCGTGGAAGTCCGCGAGCCGGACCGCGATGGGAGGCTCGAGGCCGCGCGTGCTGAGCTGCAGCCGCGGGTCGGACCCTCGCACGGTGAGGAGCACGTGGGCGGCGAGGGCGGACTCGTCGAGCTCCTCGGCGCGAAGGGCCGCCGCGGCGAGCGGGTGATCCTTGTGGGCGACGAGCCGCGCCCGGATCGGCGCGAGGCGGACGACGAGGAGACCGGGCGGCGGCGTCGCCGGCGGCAGGACGGCGATCATCATGTCCGCATCCGTCTCGACGAAGGCCTGCTCGACCCCGGCGAGGAAGGCGCTCGACACGTCGACGCGCGTGCTCGCGCCCGCACGTGCGATCTCCGCGACGACGTCCAGCACGGGCTCGACCGGGAAGATCCCGTCGAACACGAGGCGGAGCTCGGGCTCCCATCCCGTCTTGATCTCGGAGCACGCCGCCTCGAGACGACGCTCGGCCTCGAGCAACGACCGCGCGTGGACGAGGATGCGCTCGCCGGCGGGGGTGAGGCTCGTCCGGTAGCCGCGGCGGTCGAGGAGCGTCAGCCCCGTCTGCGCCTCGAGGGTGGCGAGGGCGTAGAGGACGGCGGTGTGACGCTTGCCGAGCGCGGCGGCGGCCTTGGCGAAGGTCTTGTGCCGCGCGAGCGCGTCCAGGGCGCGGGCCTGATCCAGGGTCACGGCCATTCCCGACATTGTGCACCGATCCGACCATCTTGTCGGATCCTTGTCCTATCCGTGAGGAAGGGACGCGCGCTACGGGATCATCGGAGGAGGTCACATGAACGACACCGCGAACCCCATCGGTCTCCGAGGCATCGACTTCGTCGAGTTCGCGAGCCCCGACCCGGACGCCCTCCACCGGCTCTTCCTCGGGTTCGGCTTCTCACGGGTGGCGCGGCACGTCACCCGCGCGATCGACCTCTACGTCCAGAACGACATCACCTTCCTCCTGAACCGCGAGCGCGGCTCGCAGGGGGCGCGTCACGCCGAGCGCCACGGACCGTCGATCGCGTCACTCGGGCTCCGGGTCGCCGCGGCCGAGGACGCCAAGCGTGCCGCCCTGTCCCGCGGAGCGACGCTCCTCGCGCGCGGGGATCTGGAGCGGCGCGACGGCGCCGCCGTGCCGGCCGTACGCGGCATCGGCGACAGCCTGATCTACCTCGTCGACGAAGGCGCCGACGCGCGGCGCTGGGATCGGCTCGGCTTCGTGGCGCTCGAGCGGCCGGACGTCGTCCCCGCCAAGGGGTTTCTGGCGATCGACCACCTCACGAACAACGTCGCGAAGGGGACGATGAGTCGCTGGTCCGCCTTCTACAAGGACGTCTTCGGCTTCACCGAGGTCCGCTACTTCGACATCCGTGGCGCGAAGACCGGGCTCACCTCCTACGCCCTTCGCTCGCCGTGCGGGACGTTCTGCATCCCGATCAACGAGGCCGACGAGGCAAAATCGCAGATCAACGAGTTCATCGACGAGTACCGCGGGCCGGGCATCCAGCATCTCGCGTTCCTCACGACCGACATCCTCGCGTCCCTCCGGTCGCTCGAGGGGACGCCGATCCGCTTCCTCGACATCGACGACGAGTACTACCGCTCGATCTGGGACCGCGTGCCTGGCGTGCGGGAGGACCGAGACGCCATCCGCGCGCGGAACGTGCTCGTCGACGGCGACGAGCACGGCTACCTCCTCCAGATCTTCACCCAGCCCCTCTGCGGCCCGATCTTCATCGAGCTCATCCAGCGCGAGAACCACCTCTCCTTCGGCGAGGGGAACTTCGGGGCGCTCTTCCGATCCATCGAGCGCGAGCAGGCGAAGCGCGGCGTCTTCGACGAAACGAAGACGACCACGTAGGACGCGTTCGCGAGCGCGTGTACCATCGCGCGCCATGCCGCCCGGCCGGCCGCTCCGCTCGCTCCTGCTCGGCTGGGGCAACGCGACCCCGTCGCAGCTCGCGGCCTACGAGCGCCTGCATCGCGACCTCGGCCTCATCGCCACCTGCGTCCTGCCGAGCACCGCGGAGGGGTTGCTCCGGCCGAGCGCCTACGGGCGCGCCGTCGAGGCCGTCGCCGAGTCGCTCCTCACCGGAGAGGCGGAGATCGACGTCGTCCACCTCTTCAGCGACAACGGCTTCATCGCTTGGGCAGCGCTGCTCGATCGTCTCGCGGCCGGGGGCGATCCCGGCGCTCGCGCCCGCGCGCGCATCCGCGGGGTGATCTTCGACTCGTCCCCGGGCCTCTGGGCGACCACCGGGAAGGTCGACTTCGCGCGACGCTTCGCGCGCGCGATGACGCCGCTCGCTGCGCGCGCGCTCGGACGAGACGCGACCGCCGAGCTTCCGGTCGTCACGCGCGCGCTCGAGGCCGCCTTCATCGCCTATCAGCTCCTCCACCCCGGCGCCGTCCGGCGGATGACGAGCGCCGCGCCGCGCCTCGCGGCGGCGCAGCCGATCGTCCCACACCTCTTCCTCTACGCGCGGAACGACGAGCTCGTCCCGACCCGGGACGTCGAGGCCTTCATCACCCTCCAGCGACGCCGCGGCGTGCCCGTCACCGCGCGGTGCTTCGGGCGCGCGAGGCACGTGGCGCTCTACCCCTCCGATCCGAAGCGGTACCGCCGGGAGATCACCGCCTTCACCGAGCCCTTCCGGACGTGACCGAGCGACGCTCGAGACGCCGAATGCTCGTCGCGCTGGGCGGTGGTGCCTTGCTCGCCGGGATCGCGTTGCTCGGCGCTGCGCGCGCGCGCCGTCCCGTCGCCGAGGGGGCCGAGGTCGCCCACGCCTCGCGCGCCGGAGGCGCGGCGGCGAGCTCGGCGAACGAGATCGTCGAAGACGGGTTCCGTCACGAGGTGGCGGCGTGGTCCTTCGCGCTCGCCGATCACGAGCTCGCGATCGAGGACGTGGGCATGGGGCGCGCCCTGGACGCGCTCCTCGAGTCCAGGCGGGATGCCGTGCTCGTCGTCAACGGCGGCTTCTTCGATCCCGAGGGGCGCGCGCTCGGCCTGGCGCTCTCGAACGGGACGCTCCTCTCGAAGCTCGCGCGCGCCGCGTCGGGCGGCGTCGTCACGTTCGACGGCACGCGCGCCCGGCTCCACGAGACCGAGACCTTCGCGATGCCGGAGGGAACGCGCTTCGCGATCCAGTGTCGGCCACGGCTCGTCGTCGCCGGCGTGCCGAACGTGAAGCGAGACGACGGGAAGCGCTCCGAGCGCACGGCGCTCTGCCTGCGGGACGGGGGCGCGACGCTCGACGTGGTCCTCGTGAAGGCCGCCGCGGAGAACGCCGCCGAGGTGCCGGGGCCGTCACTCTACGCGCTCGCCCGAGGGCTCGCGGCGCGCGGCTGCGAGGACGCCCTCAACCTCGACGGCGGACCGTCGACCGGCGTGGCGGCGCGGATGCCGGACGGCGGGGCGACGCGTGAGCTCCCGCGCGGCCCCGTGCGCCACGCGATCGTCGTCAAACGGCGCTGACGGTCCGGGGCTCGCGAGCGAGCGAGATGCCGAGCCGCTGGCGATGCGCGCTCGCCTCGCCGCCGAGCGCGAACGCGAGGAGGTCGCGCGGCAGCGGGCTCTTCACGAGCTCCGTCACCGCCGTCGCGTGAGGCGACCGGAGGAGCTCGCCTGCCGGCGCGAAGACGCGGGAGAGCGCGCCCAGAGAGGCGCGAAGGTCGCCCGTGACGAGGAGGACGAGACGCGCGACGAGGCGGCCGACCTCCTGTGCGAACGCCGCTTCCGCGAGCGCCTCTGCAGCGTCCAGCGCGTCGCGCAGCTCCTCCAGCGTGCGCTTACGGCGCCGGTCGAGCGCGCGCCGCGCTCGGAGCTCGGCGGCCTCGATCGCGGCGCCCAGCTGCCCCGTCGTGCCCGCGCCGAAGCCCGGCGTGACCTGCCGACCGAGCGCGTAGAGCGCGCCGAGGACGTCGGCCGCCGGCGAGGTGTCGAGGGCAGGGACACCGAGCGCGACCAGCGCGAGCGGCGCGACGAGCGCCGCATCGAGCACGGCATCGGGGGCGTCCACGAGGCTCTCCGGGAGCACGATCCACGTCTCGTCCTCCACCGCGACGCCGGGGCGGGTCGCGCCCGCGGAGACCGCGAGCTCGATGTCCTTCAGCCCGAAGGTGCGGAGCGCGCGCTCGAACGGCACGCGCAGCGGATGGGGGGCCCGCGGCTTCACGCGCTCCCGCGTGGAGGCCCCGAGCTCGCCCAGGGGGACGCGCGTGAGCTTGCCTTGGATGCCCATCGACACCTGCGCCACGTCCCAGATCGGGTGTCGTCCCATCGTCGGCAGGAGAGCCCGGAGCGTGCTCGCGCCCAGGGCGTCCGGCTCGGTCGGGAGGCTCCCGCATGCCACGTCGAGCTGCGCGCGCTCGCGGGCGTCCATCGTCCCCGCGAGGGCGCGGAGCTCCCGCGCGATGCGCGCCTCGGCGGGCCTGCCCGAGCCCGCGAGCGAGGCCTCGAGGAGCCGGAGGGTGAGGCCGTCGACGTGCTGCGCGCCCTGCGGCGTCGCGAAGAGCGGCATCGCCTCCGCGGCCGCCTCCGGGTTACGGCCGGTCGAGACGAGCACGCGGACGAGCAGCGGGCGTAGCTCGAGGCGCTTGGGGTCCGCCTCGAGCGCGTCACGGAGGTGCTCGATCGCCTCGTCGTGCTTGCCGAGGACGTCCGCCTCGATCTGACCCAGCCGCGCGAGCCACGCGGGGCTCATGCCGAGGCCCTGGTCCCGCGCCCGCGCGATGGCGCGCGAGACGACCCGCACGAACGCGGTCGGATCGTCCTTCGTGAGGTCGCGCACGCGGTCGAGCATCGCGGGGTCGGGCGAGATGGCCGCGGCCTCGATCAGCGCACCCTCCATCCCGTCCAGATCACCGACCGCCCGGCGCGCCTCGGCGAGCTCGATCATCGTGAGGATCCGCCTCTCGGGTACGGACTCGGTGAGCGCGAGTCGAGAGAGCAGGTTCGCTCGCTCCTCGCCGCTCATCCGGCCCTTCGCGATGTCGACGAGGAGCCTGACGGCGCGAGGATCGTGCGGCTCGATCTCGAGCGCCCGACGGAGCTCGGCCTCCGCGTCCTCCAGGCGCGCGAGTCCGCGTGCGAGCACGGCCGCGCGACCGGTGAGCGCGACGAGCCGCTCGTTCTTCTCGGACCCGCGCTCCACGATCTCGCCGAGCGCGGTGAGCGCGCGGTCCCAGACACGCTGGCCGATGTAGAGCTCGGCGAGGACGAAGCGTGACGGCGTGTGGTTGGGCGAGACCTCGCGCGCGCGCTCGAGCGCCTCGATGGCGAGGATGGGGTCCTTCAGCCTCTCGCGGGCGACCTGCGCGAGCTCGGAGGCCATCGGGACGATCGCGGCGGCGGTGCGCGCGGCGGCGAGCGCCGAGCGCAGCGTGCGGCCGAGCTCCTCCCACGCCCCGCGACGGGCCTGGACGTCGGCGAGGCGCGCGGCGACGAGGACGGAGTCTGGATCCGCGGCGATCGCGCGCTCCAGGAGAGTCGCTGCCTCTGCCGTCTTGCCACGCGCGAGCTCGAGATCGGACGCGTCCGACAGGAACGCAGCCGAGACCTGCGGATCGAACGAGAGGGACGCGAACGTGGTCGCCGCGAGGATCGCAGAGGACGTGTTCCCCGTCTCGGCGGCGAGCTCCGCGAGCCATGTCGACGCCGTGACGGACGACGGCTCGTGCCCGAGCGCCGTGATGCACGCGAGCTCGGCGGCGCGGAGCTCGCGCTTGCGACGGTGGACGGTCGCGAGGTCGAGGAGGAGGAGCAGCTTCTCGCTGTCGCCCGTCTCCCTCGCGATCCGCGCGACGAGGGCGTGACCGAGGAGGCCGAGGACGCGGTCGTCCAGCGGACCGCGGTCGGCGCGGCGCGCGAGCTCGTCGACGACGGTGACGTCCTCCGACCCTCGCTCGACGAGGCGATCCCACGGCTCCACGTCGTCGCTCGGGGGCAGCGTCCACGCCACGAGCTCCGCGAGACCCGACAGGGCCCGCACGCCGAGCGCTCCTTCTGCGGCATCGGCCTGGAGAGCGAGCGCGTTGGCGAGCTGCGGCGCGGCCCGCGCTCGCCGAGCGAGGCGCTCGGCGAGGCGGAGAGTCGGAAAATCGAGGGTCGGTGAGGCGAGCAGCGTCTCGGCCCGGAGCGGCGTCGCCGGCTGGGCCTCGAGCTCGCGACGCGCGCGACGAACGAGCGGAACGAGCTCCGGATGCCGCACGGCCACCTCGCTCTGCATGCGCGCGCCGAGCCGGACGATGCGATCGACGACGAAGGCCTCCGTGGGCGAGGCCTCGAGCGCGCGGCCATAGGCGTCGAGCGCGGCCTCGTCTCTCGCGGCGTGCTCGTCGAGCTCGGCGAGACGGACGAAGAGGGCGGTGCGACGCGCCGGCTCGCGTGCCGTCCCGGCGAGCGCCTCGAGCTCGGCCCTCACGCGCTCGGGATCGCCGAGCGCCTCGAGAGCCTCGAGCGTCGCATGGACGAGCGCGGCGTCGTCGGGGGCGGAGCTCCGCGCCCGACCGAGGGCTGCGACCGCGCGATCGGGCGAGCCGAGCCTGCGGAGCGCGACGTCCGCCTCGGCGAGCGCGAGGGACACCTTCTCCGGGGTCGACGTGGCGAGCTCCGCGCGCTCCGCGAGCGACGCGGCGACCTCGCCCCACCGGCCCGCGTCCGCGTGGAGACGGGTGACGAGCGTGCGCGCCTGCGACGCGACCGCCGAAGGGCCGCCGCGCACGAGGTCCGCGGCGAGCGCGAGCGCGCGA
>JALHPN010000282.1 GCA_022842465.1 Polyangiaceae bacterium
AAGAGGCGCGGGGAAGGGCGAGGGCGAGGAGGGTGGCGGCGGCGGCGAGGAGGAGGAGGAGGGGGGTGCGGTTGGGGAGGCGAGGGGTCGGGGAGGTGGGCGGGGCGAAGGAGGCGGGGAGCACGCTCTCGCGGAGGGTCTGGGCCTGGGCGGGGGCGGCTTCGTCGAGGGCTTCGTCGAGGCGGGCGCGTTCGGTGCGAGCCTCGGTGGCGAAGGAGGCGGTCATCCGCGACGCGAGCGCGGCGGGGGAGGACGTGGCGATCGCGCGGAGGGCTTGGGCGACGTCTCGTGCCGTGGCAGGGCGGTCGTCGCGGTCGCGCGCGACGAGGCGCGCGTGGAGCGCGACGAGGGCCTCGGGGAGGTCGCCTCGGGCGGTCGTGAGCGAGGGAGGGCTCTCGAGCGCGAGCTTGCGGATGACCTCCATGTCCGTGCCGTCGCCCCACATCCTGCGGTTCGCGAGGCACTCGAAGAGCAGCGCGCCGACCCCGTACAGGTCGCTCCGGCGATCGAGCGGGTCGCCCATCGCCTGCTCGGGCGACATGTACGCCGTCTTGCCTTTCACCTCGCCCGTCTTCGTGACGCTCTCGGCCTCGATCTTCGCGATGCCGAAGTCGAGGAGCCGGACCGTCCCGTCGTAGCCGATCATCACGTTCTGCGGGGACACGTCGCGGTGGACGACCGAGAGCAGCTGGCCGTTCTCGCCCCGCAGCTCATGGGCAGCATGGAGACCCTCACACGCTTCGGCGAGGAGGTGGACGACGACGTCGACGGGGAGGCGCTCTCCCCGGGCCTCGAGCGCCGAGAGGAGCCGCGAGAGAGGCTGTCCCTCGACGTATTCGAGCGCGAGGAAGAGCTCGCCGGCGATCTCCCCGTACGCGTAGGCGCGCACGACGTTCGGGTGGTCGAGCATCTGCGCGAGCTTCGCCTCGCGGAGGAACATCTCCACCCGCCGCGCATCCCGACGCTCGGGGAGGAGACGCTTCAGCGCGACCACCCGCTCGTAGCCCGCGTCGCCCTCGCGCGTCTCGAGAGCGGCCTCGACCGAGCCCATCCCGCCGCGGCCGAGCACGAAGAGCGACCGATAGCGTGCCGACAGCGGCCGCGACGCGGGCAAAGGCGGAACGACCTCGCGCGCAAGCATCCTGAACATGGTACCTCATGGACGAGGAGGAACCGGCAAGTCGTGCCCCGCCGCCCTGGAACTCCGGGACCTCTGCCCCGCCGCCGCCACGCCGGGATCGTCGCGTGGCTCGCGGCCCTCACGGCGCCCCTCGCCCTCGCCCTCGCGTGTCTGCCCGACCTCGAGCTGCCCGTGGCCGACGAGGGGGCCGAAGCCGGCCCGCCCCCGGCCGCCAGGACCCCGCTGTCCCTCTGCGGGGACGGCCTCATCGCGACCCTCGACGACGGAGGGGATGCCGGCGAGAGCTGCGACCCTGGCGAAGGCGGCGCCCCCTTCGGCTGCGCCGGGTGCCGCATCGTCTGCCCCGGAGTCGTCGACGAGCGGACAGGCCACTGCTTCTACGACGCGGGGCTCACCGCCTCCTTCTCCACGGCCGCGCGGCTCTGCGACGGCGAGGGCGCGCACCTCGCGACCTTCGCGAGCGCGCGCGAGGCGCGCGTGCTCGGCGACGCGTCGGTCTGGATCGGCTTCGAGCGTTCGCCGCTCGCCGGCGGCGACTACCTCTCGGTGAAGTCGGACGAGCCAGGATGGCCGTGCCCAGGCTGCTTCGCGTTACGGGCCGACGCCGCGCCCGGACCCGTCTTCCCCGAGCTCCCCGACGCCGCGCCCGGTGAGTGCGTCGCCTCGGTCGGAGGGGCTTGGTACGGCGTCCCGTGCGAGGACGCCGGCTCTTCGCACGTCGCCCTCTGCGAGCGCGAGCCCGTCGGCCGCCGCGGCCAGGGCTGCGGCGGCGCGATCTGCTTCACGCTCCCGGCGACGGCCGGCGACAAGACGTACGTCCTGTTCGCGAACCCCGAGGGGCCCGACGTCGCCGCGAGGACGTGCGGCGCCTATCCCGACGGGAAGCTCGCCATCCTCGACACCGCCGAGGAGCGCGAGCAGCTCGCGCGCGAGGTCGTCAAGTACCTGCCGACCTCCCTCACGACGACGCTCTGGGTGGGACTCTCTCTCGACGCCGAGACGAGCACGTGGCGATGGGACGACGGCATGCTGGCCGACGGCATCTCGCGGCCGGACCCGTGGGCCAAGGGCCAACCGCAGGGATCGGGCGCAGGCCGCGCCTTCCTGAAGATGCGGGATCGCCGTGTCGACACGCAGCTCGCAGCGTCGGAAGACGAACGCCCGCCTGGCCCTCGCCCTTTCGTGTGTCAGCGGACCCCGTGAGGCCGACGTGAACGCGAGACCGAAGGCTACTTCGCCTTCTCGTCCTTTTCCTTCTCGACGACCTTGTCCTTGAGCTTCTGGACGAGCTTCGGGAACCCGGCGTTGTCCTTGCCGAGCTCCTTCGTGAACTGGCGGTAGTAGCTCGTCGTCATGCTCGAGCCCTCGGTCACGATGTCGATGACCTTGTGATTGTCGCCCTGCGAGCGGATGACGTAGTCGACACGCCACGCGTCGCGCGCGTCGCCCTTCTTCTTCGCCTCGGTGCGCACCTTCGCGAGGTTCTCGCCCTGCTCCTTCGCGCCGCGGTAGGTGACGTCGTAGTCCTTCGTCTTCTTCAGGTTGCGACGGTAGTTCTTCTCGATGAGCTTCGTGAGGAGGCCTTTGATCTCGTCGCGCTGCGGCTGGGAGAGGGTGTCCCAGTGGTTCTGGCACACCTTGCTGTCGCCGGGCGGGCACGGGTTGCCGAGCGAACGACGCGTGAACTCGTCGTAGTCGACCATCGCGTCGATGGCGCCGCGGATCTTGTCGTTCCCCGCGTTCGTCTCGACCATCTTCTTCAGGTTCCCGTGCTCGCGCTCGACGAACGTCTGCGCGCCGGACGTGTCGGCGGCGGCGAGCGCCGGGACCGAGACGCAGGCGAGAGCGAGGGTGAGACCGGCGACGAGCTGACGGATGCGCATGGGATAGGGATGCCTCTCGAAGGGGGCGCTCAGGAGGAGGGTCCTGACGTGTTCTAGGCGTTGGACGTTCGCCAGGGGTCCTCATTCACCGTCGGTGCCAGACCGCAAACACCTCGAAACGCTAGAGTTTCAAGCGGCCTGTGACCGGCTGTTCTCACCCTCGGGGGTGAATGCCGGACGGCAGGGGCCTCAGGGCGGCGCCCTCTCTGACCCTTCTCTAGCTGGAGCTTCCGTGCGTGCAAGCCCGACCTCGAAGACGGCCCCGCTCGCGCCGCCCGAGGAAGAAGATGCGCTGGAGACGTCGATGGTTGCGCCGTAGGGGGCGTGGTCGTCGATGATACGGCGCACCACCGCGAGCCCGATCCCCGCCCCGTGGCTGCGCGTGGTGAAGAACGCATCGAAGAGGCGGGCGAGGACCTCCGACGGGATTCCGGGCCCCTCGTCCGCCACGGCGAGGAGCGCGCGCTTCTCGGCCGTGTCCACCGAGACCGTCACGGTCGTGCCCGCGCCGCTCGCCTGGACGGCGTTCCTGACGAGGTTCCAGACCACCTGCCGCATCTGCGCCGGGTCGCACAGGGCGTAGACCTTGCCCTCCGGCCCGACGTACCGGACCGTGACGTCCCCCGCGCCGCTCCGCTCCGAGCGGTTCGCGAGCGCGACCACGTCGCGCGCGAGGCTCGCGAGGTCGACCGCCTCGGGCGCGGGCACCCGCGGCTTCGCGAGGTCCATCATGTCCGACACGAGGTGGTTCAGGCGCGCGGCTTCCCGCTGGATGATGTCGCAGAGCTGCTTGTCCTCGGCGGAGAGCCCCGGCGCCTCGCGGAGCATCTCGACGGAGCCCGAGATGCTCCCGAGCGGGTTCCGGATCTCGTGGGCGAGGCCGGTCGCGATCCGCCCGAGGATCGCGAAACGCTCGGCGACGAGGGCGCGCTCGTTCGCAGCCACGAGCTGACCGCCGGTCGCGCGGAGGCGCTCCGCGAGGTAGCCGGAGAGGAGCGCGACGACGGTGATGCCGAGGCTGTTCAGCGCCAGCGGGTAGACCATGTCCGGCCACGTGACGGCGTAGGCCGCGTGCGTCTGATCCGTCGGCGGCCGTATCCAACCGAACGCGAAGCCGGAGCAGAGGAGCGCGAAGGCGGCGATCCCCGAGACGGCGGCCAGCATCGCGCCGCGGAGCCCGACGAGCGTCGCGCCGACGAGGCAGGTGAGCCCGTAGAACGACGTCGCTCCGCTGGTCGCGCCGCCGGAGACGTACACGACGGCGGTCCACGTCAGCTGGTCGAGGACGATCTGCGCCTCCGAGAGCCGCCGGAGGCGACGTCCCGTCCGGAGCACGGTGGCGTAGACGGCCGCGAGGCCGAAGCCCGCGCCGATCGTGACGAACACGATGGCGCGGCTCTCCTCGTACTGGCCGAGGGCACCGCGCAAGTAGAAGAACGACGTCGCCGTCAGGAGCACGCCGAGGAACGCGAGCCGGAGCCCGATGATCCACGCGAGCCGATTCGGGAGTCGTTCGTCGTCGGGAGCGGCCGCCTCGGCCACGGCCGCCTCCCTCAGTCCGCCTTGATCTTGCCGGCGATGCTGAAGATCGGGAGGTACATCGCGATGAGCACCACGCCGACGGTGCCGCCGATGCCGACCATCATGATCGGCTCGATGAGGCTCGTCATGGCGGCCACCGCGACGTCGACCTCTTCTTCGTAGAAGTCGGCGATCTTCCCGAGCATCGCGTCGAGGGCGCCGGTCTGCTCGCCGACGCCGACCATCTGCACGACCATCGGCGGGAAGACGTTCGTCTCCATCAGCGGGCCGGCCATGTTCTTGCCCTCGCTGATCTTGGCGCGGGAGTACATGATCGCCTCCTCGACGACGACGTTGCCGGCCGTGCGGGCGACGATCTCGAGCGCGTCGAGGATCGGCACGCCGGAGGAGAGCAGCGTCCCGAGCGTGCGCGTGAAGCGCGCGACGGCGATCTTGCGGAGGACGGGCCCCATGACGGGGGCGCGGAGCATCATGCGGTGGAAGATCTTCTTCCCGCGCGGCGTCCGGTACGCGTAGACGATGCCGACGGAGGCGGCGACGCCGAGGAGGAAGATCAGCGGGAAGTACCCGATGAACGTCTCGCTCGCGGTGATGACCATCTGCGTGAGCCAGGGGAGCTCGTCGCTGGCGCCGAGGTCCTTGAAGATCGTCTTGAAGGACGGGATGACCCAGCCGAGGAGGACGCCGAGGACGCCGCTGAAGATGATGAGGACGGCGGACGGGTAGACCATCGCGCCCTTCAGCTGGCGCCGGAGCTTGATGTTCTTCTCGTTGTAGACCGCGAGTCGGCTCAGGATGGTGTCGAGGATGCCGCCGACCTCGCCCGCCTGGACGAGGTTGACATAGAGCTGATCGAAGACCTTCGGGTGCCGCCGGAGCGAGTCGCTGAACGTCGCGCCCTGCTCGACGTTCGACTTGACGTCCTTCAGGACGACGGCGAAGTGCTTGTTGTCGGTCTGGTTGCAGAGGATGTCGAGGCACTGCACGATCGGGAGACCGGCGTCGATCATCGTCGCGAAGAGGCGCGTGAAGGTGACGATGTCCTTCAGGTCGACGCCGCTGCCGATCGAGAGGTTGAAGGCGGCGCCCTTCTTCTTGATCTTCGTGGGCATCAACTGCTGGGCGCGGAGGCGCGCCTGCACGTTGTTCTCGTCGTCGGCGTCCATGACGCCCTTACGGAGCTCGCCCGTCCTCGCGCGCGCCTCCCAGACGAATTCGGCCATGTCGCCCCAAAGGTTACCGATCCCTTGCGCGACCGGTAAAGTATCGCGACGTCGATGCCGCGCGCCGAGCCGCCGATCCCCGCACCCAGCTCAGCTTCACGGCCGGGCGCGGACGCGTCCGTCCGCGAAGTCCTCGAGGCGGCGCGGACACCCGAGGCGCTCGCGCGCGGGCTCGTCGACGTCGGGGTCGCTCCGGCGGCCGCCGTCGGCTTCGCGACGAGGGCGGGTGGGCGGTGGGAGCTTTCCGCAGGAGGAGCGACCCATCTCCTGTTCGACCTCGCGAGCCTGACGAAGCCGGCGACCGCCCTCGCCGTGGCGCGGAGCGGCCTCGACCCCAGGACGCGGATCGGCGCGCTCCTCGACGAGGCGCGCGGGACTCCCTCGGAGGAGATGCCGATCGAGCTCCTCCTCGCGCATCGCGCCGGCCTCGAGGCGCACGTGGCGCTCTACGCGCCCCTCGCGCGCGGGGAGGTGTTCGCGCGCGACGCCGCGCTCAGGCTCGCCTCGTCGGCGCGACGAGCGGACGCGTCCGGCTCCCCACCGGACGACGAGGGCTTCGCGCCGGTCTACAGCGATCTCGGCTACGTGCTCGCCGGCGAGGCCCTCGCGCGCGCGACGGGCGCCCTCGATGCGGGCGCCGCGCTGGCGAAGCTCGTCGCCGAGCCGCTCGGTCGCGAGCACGAGCTCGGCACGGCGCGGGACCTCGAAGCGCGCGGCGTCCACGTCGCCTCGCGCGCGGCGGTGACCGAGGAGGTCCCCTGGCGCGGAGGCCTGGTCCGCGGCGTGGTCCACGACGAGAACGCCTGGGCGCTCACGGGCCGCGGCGGGTCCGGCCATGCGGGGCTCTTCGGCTCCGTCGGGGCCGTCCTCTCGTTCGGGTGCGCGACCCTCGACGCGGTGCTTCGCAAGGACGGTCCGCTCCGCACCGGCGGCGACGCCGACTGGCTGGTCCGCGAGCGTCCGGGCGGGACCCTCCGCGCCGGCTTCGACGGCAAGAGCCCCGCTGGATCGAGCGCCGGTGAGCTCGCCGGCCCGCGGACCTTCGGGCATCTCGGCTTCACGGGGACGAGCCTCTGGATCGATCCCGACGCCGAGGTGGTGCTCGTCGTACTCACCAATCGCGTGCATCCTACACGAGACAACGCCCTCATCCGATCGGCGCGTCCTGCCGCACACGATGCGCTCTTCCGCATGGCCGAATCACGTGCCGCCGGCTTTGTGGCCGGGGCGCGACGTGACTAGGCTGACCGGATGACCACCGAGGGGCTCTCTCCGGCACGGAGCACCGTGCGCAGGTCCGAGCGCCCTGGCGCGCGCGAATACCGCGCCACCAGTGTGAGCCGGTGGCGTTTCCTCCGCGCGTACGAGACGACCTTCGCCGTCATCGCGAGCTACACCTGGCTCTCGTGGAAGACCCGCTTCTTCGGGCGCGCGTACCGCGAGGCGCATCTCGCCGCCGTCCACAAGCGGAACGCCACCCGCGTCTACGAGACGATCCTCGAGCTGCAGGGCCTCTTCATCAAGGTCGGGCAGATGCTCTCCATCCTCGCGAACTTCCTCCCCGAGGCGTTCCGCGCGGAGCTCGAGGGCCTCCAGGACCAGGTGCCCCCGCGTCCCTTCTCCGAGATCTCGCCGCGCGTGGTCTCGGAGCTCGGCGGACCGATCGAGCAGTTTTTCACCGTGTTCGAGAAGGACCCGATCGCGAGCGCGTCGCTCGGCCAGGTGCACGAGGCGCGCACGAAGGACGGCCACCACGTCGTCGTGAAGGTGCAGCACCGAGACATCGACGAGATCGTCCGTCTCGACCTCAAGACCATCCGTCGCATCATGTCGATCGTGCAGTGGTTCGTGCCGCTCCAGGGGCTCGACACCTACTACCTGCAGATCAAGACGCTCCTCACGCAGGAGCTCGACTTCGAGCGGGAGGCCGAGAGCATCGAGCGCATCGCGACGAACTTCGAGCGAGATCCGCGCGTCCTCTTTCCCACGCCGGTCCGTTCGCTGTCGACGAAGCGCGTCCTCACGACGACGTTCGTGGAGGGCAAGAAGCTCTCCGACGCGCAAGGCCTCGTCGAGCTCGGCGTCGACCGGAAGGACCTCGCGCGGCGGCTCGTGCGTGCGTACTGCCAGATGATCTTCGTCGACGGCGTCTACCACGCCGATCCGCACCCCGGGAACATCCTCGTCAACGCGCAAGGAGACCTCGTCCTCCTCGACTTCGGCGCCGTCGCCGAGCTCTCGCCGCAGATGCGGGAGGGCATCCCCGAGTTCCTCGAGGGCGTCATCCGGCGCGACACCGACCGCATCGTCCGCGCCCTCCGCAAGATGGGCTTCCTCTCGCGGACCAGCGACGAGGTGATGACCGAGAAGATCATCGAGTTTTTCCACCGGCGCTTCCAGGAGGAGGTGAAGATCGAGAGCTTCAACCTCAAGGACATCAAGATCGACCCGATGAAAGGGCTCGAGGATCTCCTCGATCTGCGGAAGATGAACGTCGGGCTCAAGGAGCTCTCGGACGTCTTCCACATCCCGAGGGACTGGGTGCTGCTCGAGCGCACGCTCCTCCTCACCTACGGCTCGTGCTCGGTCCTCGACCCCGATCTGAACCCCATGGCGATCATCCAGCCCTACCTGCACGACTTCGTGCTGGGCAACCGCGACTGGCAGAAGGTCGCGATGGAGACCGTTCGCGACATGGCGATGGGCGCCGTCACGCTGCCGGAGGACCTCCGCAAGTACCTCGTCCGCGCCACGCGGGGCCAGATGGAGGTGCGCGTCCAGGGCGTGCACGAGGGGGCGCGCGCGGTCTACTCGATCGGGCGACAGCTCATCTACACCGCCCTCGCTATCGCGACGGGCTACGCCGCGCTGCTCCTCCACACGCGCGGAGAGGACGGGACGCTCACGAGGGCGCTCGCGGCGACGGCAGGGGTCTGCCTCTTCTTTCTCCTCGTCGCCTCGTTCACAGGGCCGCCGCGTCGCCGCTGAGGGTACGCGGGATGCACTCCGCTCGATGCGGAGGGTCGGTATCGTCATGACGTTCCCATCTCCGCGCGTCGACGGCTACGGCGACTACGCCACCGTCGCGCTGCTCTTCCGCTTCGAGGGGCACCTGACGGCGAGGAACTCCTTCCTCGCCTCCGGCATCGGCCTCGGGATCGTGTACATGGTCGCGAACTACAAGGCGGCTGACCCGTACCGACGCGACCGCGCCGCTCGCCGCGACGTGACGGCGGGAGCGTACTGACGCGCCGCCAGCGACGATCAGGAGGGCTTGACGCACATCTTCACCGTGGTCTCGCCCTTCTTCTCGCCGCTGCCGTTGATCGTCGTCTGCGTGATGCCCTCGCACTTCCAGCCGCTCGGGCAGTCCTTGTCTGCGTCGCACGAGACGGTGCAGTAGTTCCCTTTCGTGGAGCCGAGGCAGGTGCCGTCCTTGCCGCCGCATTCGCTGGCGCGGTAGGTCTCGCAGGGGTCGCCGACCTTCTTGGTCGCGCAGGCGAGGAGGAGGCTGGCGACGGCGGCGACGGAGAGCGTGAACGAACGCAGGGGGGTTGTCATGAGTCTCCCCACTGCAGCCGAGGTGCCACGCGCGCGACGGCGCAGAATCGAGCGAGAATCCGCGTCGACGAAGCCCGCTGCGCATCCTCCGCGAAGCTCCTTGCGCACGAGGCGCATCCCGCTTCTCGGGGCCCGGCTCGTGTGAGCGGCGGGCTCGCATCACGGAGGCGGCACGCTCCTGACGGGGGCCGCGCCCTGCGCCGCGGCTGCGCGTGCTGCCGCTTGCTGGGCCGGTGAGCCCGAGAACTGGTCGACGACGCGCATGTCGCCGATCGGGAACGTCTGGCGCGGATACGAGACCTGGTCACGGAGGAACTGCACGCCATCCGGCGTGTAGACCCGGCCCGGGATCTCGCGGAAGCCGAGCTCGCGGTACGCCTGATAAGTGTGGTTGCCGTCGAGGATGACGAGCCCTCCGGGGCGACTCGGGTCGGGGATCATCCGGACCTCGGGGAGCGCGCCGGGCCCGCCGTCGAGGATGGCGCGGATCTCATCGCGCTTCCGGTCGACCGTCGCGCGGCGGACCTCGCCCTGGACGGAGCCCGTCACGGTGTCGGTCGGGACGCGCGCCTGTCGTGAGGTGATGACGGCGCCAGGAGGCGGCGGCGCGGACGGCGGCGGCCACGCGCGATCGACGAGGGC
>JALHPN010000283.1 GCA_022842465.1 Polyangiaceae bacterium
GGCGCTCGGACGGCCCGGCTCCGTCGACGCGGCGCGCTCGCGAAACGCATACGCGCCGCCGCCGAGGGTGAGCGCGAGGACGCCGGCGAACGCGAGGAGCGGAAGTCCCCAGGAGCGCCGCGCAGGCGGAGACCAGCCCGTGGCGGAGGCCGCGCTCGACTCCACCCCGGGCGAGAGGAGCGTGTACGCGGCCCCCGTCTCCTCGGAGGTCTCCGCCGGCGGAACGAAGGGAGGCGGCGACGTCGCGAGCGGGAGCGTCGCCCCGGACGCCGCCGCGACCTGCTCTGCGACGAGCGGAGGCACGCCCATCAAGCTGGCGACGGAGGGCTCGTGGGCGAGCTTGGCTCGGACGAGCGCGCGTCGCTCCTCGATCGCAGGACCGACGAGCGACTTCAGCGCGGCCACGACGTCGGACGTCCCGCCGAGGAGCCCCGCCTCGAGCGCCGAACGCTCCAGCGCTGCCGCCATCGCCGCGGCGTTCTGGAAGCGCTCCTCGGGCCGCTTCGCGAGGGCCGTCGCGAGCACGTCGTCCAGCGCCGTACCGAGGGAAGGCACGAGCCGCGACGGCGGCTCGGCGACGTGCTCGACGACGCGCCTGAGAGTCTCGACCTCGTTCGGCCCGCGGAACAGGCGGCGCCCCGTGAGGGCCTCCCAGAGCACGATCCCGAGCGCGAAGACGTCGAAGCGACGGTCGATCGTCTCGCCGCGCACGTACTCGGGCGCCATGTACGCGAGCTTGCCCTTCAGCGTGCTGCCGCTCGTCGACGGGAGGTTCTTCCGCGCGAACTTGGCGACGCCGAAGTCCACCACGCGGCCGATGCCGTCCGAGCCGACGAGGATGTTCTGGGGGGACACGTCGCGATGGACGAGCGAGACCGGGCGCCCTCGTTCGTCGACCAGCTCGTGCGCCGCGTGCAGGCCGGCGCACGCGTCGAGGGCGATGCGAACGGCGACGCGCGGCGGGAACGGCTTCCCCTCGCGGGCGGAGGCGACGAGGAGCTCCCCGAGCGACGCGCCCTCGATGTAGTCCATGACGAGGCTGATCGAGTCGCCGCTGATCTCGACGTCGCGCACGTCGACGACGTTCGCGTGCGAGATCATCGACGCGAGCCGCGCCTCCGCGACGAGCTCCGCGCGGAAGGTCGCGTCGTCGAGGAGGTGCGGATGTGGCCGCTTGATCGCGACGAGCTGGCGGAAGCCGAGCGCGCCCCGCACCTGCCCGACGTACACGGTCGCCATCCCGCCGGCGGCGAGCTTCAGGAGGACGTCGTAACGGGAGGCCGCGGCGGCGGTGGCCATGGAGGGGCGCCTCCGATGGTATCGCTCAGAATCGTCCCGACCAACCCAGCGTCGCACCGCCTGTCGTGGGAGCCACGAAGGCGGCGCTTCCCGCCTTCTTCTTCGGCCCTCCCCAGTCGGTGAAGAAGAGCGCGACCACCCCCGTCCCGACGGCGAGCGCCCCCGTGATCCCGAAGAGGATGTTCGCCGTGCGTTGGGTGTCCTCGCCGTCCACCTTGAGCTCCTCGCAGGACGAATGGGGAACGCGAGGGCAGTCGGCCGACACGAAGTCGTCGTGGGCCGTCTTCGCGCGGAAGGCGAAGACGCCGGCGAAGGCGCCGACCGCGACCGTGAGACCGCCCGTGATCCAGAGCCCCGTTCGGCTCGGTGAGCTCGGCTCCGGCTCGGAGGCGGGGGGCAGAGGCGGGAAGCTCGGAGGCGGGACGCTCGGAGACCCCGGAGTCGCGGGCCCCGGCGGCGCGACCGACGCAGCGACGGGAGCCGGTGTCACCGTGGCGACCTCGTCGGGGCCGACCTCGACGAGCTTCGTCTGCGCGACGCCGTCCAGCTGCACGACCACTGTGTGCTGACCGGAGCGCGTCCACGTCGGCGCCCCGACCTTGATCGCGGAGCCGTCGAGCGTCGCGAGGCACGTCGCGCGCTCGGGGCAGACGACCTCGAGCCGCCCTGCGCGTCCGGCGAACTTCTTCTTCGCCGCCTCGACGCTCTTCGCGAGCAATCCCTCGACAGGCGCTCGGGACGCGCGGGCGACGAGCTCCGAGCCGAGGACGGGCTCGTCCGCGTCGACCGCGGCATCGAGCGCCGCTCGGAGCGCGACGGGGTTCGGCGCCGTCGCATCGGCGAGCGCGAACTCCTTCGCCGCTTCACGATGATCCCCTCGATCCGTCGCCGCGACGCCGCGCTTGTACGCCTGCGCGGCGCGCGCCCGGGCGTCGTCGTCGGGCGCCGCGTCGGCTCGGCCTCCATGCGCCGAGAGCGCGAGCGCGACGGCGAGCGTGACGGCGAGCCGGGCTCCGTTCATCGACACGCGTCCCCGGTGCAGGTGCACTCGCCGAGACACGACGAGATCGTGCAGCCCTGGCCTTCGGCGCACGCCACCCTGCATCCTCCGCCGACACACGCCGTGTCACACGACCGCGTCCGCCCGCAATCGACCGTGCAGCTTCCGCCCGTGCACGAGGTCTCGCACGTCGCTGCGGCCTCGCAGCGGACGGTGCAGCCGCCGCCCGTGCAGGTCGCGGAGCAGGACGAGGCGGAGCCGCACCCCAGCGTGCAGGCCGATCCGAGGCACGTGATCGCGCACGGCCCCGCGCCCGGACAGCTGCACGATCGCCCGTCCTGACAGATCGTCTCCGGGACCTCGCCAGCGTCGGCCGCGGCGCTCCCGCCGTCCTCCCGCGGCTCGACCGGGAGCGGCTCGGTCCCGATCGTGAAGTCGTACGTGCACGCCGTCACGGGCGCGACGGCGCCGCCGAGGGCGAGGACCGATGCGGCGAGGGAGCGACGCACCGGCCCACGATACTCCATCTCGACCTCCGCGCGTGTCAGGGCTCCTCGCCGAAGCCGTCGAGGTCGCCTCCGCCCGGAAGCGGAGGGAGGCCAGGGACGCCGCCACCCCCGGTCGGGAGTCCCGTCCCCCCGCTGCCTCCCGAGCATCCTGCCGCCTCGTTGCAGCTCTGCTCGCACGTCGTCGCAGCGCCACACGCGAGCGAGCAGCCGGCCTTGCACGCGGTCGTCTTGCAGCTCTCTGCTCCCGTGCAGACGTGGCTGCATCGATCGCCCGCGCACGAGAGCGCGCTCGCCTTGGTGTCCGACGAGGTCACGTTGCAGCCGCCGCCCGCGCAGTCGACGGTGACGGACTCGGCGTTCTTCGCGTCGATCTGGCACCCGCCGCCCGGGCACGTGAAGGAGCAGCTTCCGCCGGTGCAGGAGAAGTTGCATCCCCTCTGGCCGTCCCCCTCGCACGTCTTGTCGCAGTTCGTGCAGGTGCAGGTCTTCCCCGCGATGCACTCGTCGTCGACCGCACACGCCAAGGTCTGGACCGAGAGCCCCGCCGCCACCATCGCCACGATGCCGAGCTTCTTCCACATGATCGATTCTCCTCGTCCCTTCGAAGCGCCGACGCGAACCGTGCGCCGTGCCCACCCCCCTCCACGATCCGTTCCGCGGCGAGTCCTCTCGGAAGCCCGCGGGAACACCACGAGCGCCGCGACGCCGGCGTCGCATCGCCCTCCGGAAGGGACGTCGCGCGCGACGGATCCGTCGCGCGCTCGCCGTGGTTCCGCGCCGTTCCGCGCGGCACGGCCGGTGCTCCTGACGCGGCTTCCCCAGGAGGTCTCCGATGCCCGAGCTCGCTCTCCGTTCCCGCCTCGTCCCTGCCCTCGCCGTCGCCGCCGGCGCGTCGCTCCTCTCTGCCTGCGCCTCGCTCGCCTCCGTCGAGGGCTCCGGCAAGGCGAAGGTCGAGGGCTCCTCCGCCGAGGAGGTGGGACGGCTCGCGCCGCCGAAGCGTCCCCCGACGCCGCCGGTGACGTCGCACTGCACGCCGGCTCCGCAGCTCCACACGCAGGCGCTCTGCGTGTGCAAGGATTTCGTCGTCTCGGGCGCGCTCGTCACGCAGGCGCGCAAGGGACGGTCTGCGGACGTCGGGGTCGAGGGCGACGTCTCGCTGGCGTCGGGCTCGTCGATCCAGGGCGCGATCCGCGTGACGGGCGAGATCGGAGCGGCGGGGTCGCTCGACGTGGGCGGACTCCTCGAGAGCCGGAAGGACGTGAGCATGTCGGGCGAGCTCCTCGTGACGGGCGACCTCGCCTCGGGCGGAGACCTCGTCGCCGCTGGCGTCGTCGACGTGCGGGGAGCCGTGCGCGTCGCGGGCGAACGGTCCGTCGCCGGCTCGCTCGCCGAGGGCGCGCGGGCGGCGTACGTCGCGCCGGAGACCGCGCCGTGCGGCTGCGCGCCGAAGGATCTCTACGACGTGGTCGCGGCGGTGGAGGCGGCGAGAACGGCGAACGACGACGCCACCATCGGCCTCGACCCGACGGGCCTCGCTCACGCGGGCGTACGCGAGCTCGAGTTGCCGACGGGGCGCTTCTGGCTCGCGCGAATGGGTCATGCCGGCGACCTCCGGGTCCGCGTCCGTGGCGACGTCCAGCTCTACGTCGCTGGCGACGTGTCCCTCGCGGGCGAGGGCACCATCGCGCTCGATCCCGGCGCGACCCTCGATCTCTTCGTCGCGGGATCCGTCGACGTCTCAGGCCGGATCGCGCTCGGCGACGCCGCTCGCCCCGAGGCCTTCCGCCTCTACGTCGGCGGCGAGAGCGCCTCCCTCTCTCTCGCCGGCGAGGGCGCCTTCCGCGGGCTCGTCTATGCGCCGACGGCCGACGTCTCCCTCGCCGGCACCACGACCGTCGAAGGCGCCCTCTTCGCCGGATCCCTGACGACCTCGGGCTCGCTCGCGATCGGCTACACGCCGGTGACCTTGCAGGGCGCGCGCTGCGAGCACGCCGAGGCGACGCCGGCGGGCGAGCCCGCGTACATCCCCCCGCCCGAGCTCCGCTGAGCCGCCGCTCGACCGTCCTTGACCCTCCTCGCAAGGCCCCGTTGGATGTACCGGGTGACGGACGAGGCGCCCGGACGAGCAGGCCCGATCGGCTCCGTGCTCGCCCGCGCGCTGCTCGGCGGCGTCGGGGTGCCCATCTACCTCCTCCTCGGGTGGCTCGCGCTGCGTGGGGCGGCGACGTGGTCGGGCGTCGCTTACGTCGTGCTCCTCGGCGCGCTCCTCGCGGCAGGCATCGTGCGCGCACGACGCGTGACGCGCGGGACCCTGGCCGGTCTCGTCGCCGTCGGGGCGGCCCGCGCGGCATGGGTAGGCTCGGGCGGCCTCGAGACACGCCTCGAGACGTGGGGCGCGCAAGGCGACGTCTCGTCGGCGCGCCTCGTCGATCGCATCGTCGACGAGGCCGACGTCGCGACGATCGGCGCCCGCTTCGTGTCCGACGCCGAGGGCAAGGACCTGCCGCGCGCGCTCGCCGACGCCTACCGGGCGATCGAGCGTGAGGAAGGCCGCGCGCTCCCCTCGCCGGTCGTCGCGACCGCGCTCGGGCTCCAGCGTCCGTCGGCGTTCGACGTGATCGTCGCCCGGCCGGCGGGCACGCCGGCACGCGCGGCGCTCGTCTTCCTCCACGGCTCTGGCGGCGGTTTCGTCCAGCCGTGCCGCCAGATGGCGTCGATCGCCCGGCCGCTCGGCATGACGACGGTGTGCCCGTCGACCAACGTGGCCGCGGAGTGGGCCGAGTCCCCCGGACGCGAGATCCTCGCCGCGACGATCGCGAAGCTCCGGAGAGACGGGATCGAGCGCTTCGTGCTCGCCGGCCTCTCCAACGGCGGCATCGGCGCCTCCCTCGTCGGCCCGACGCTCGCCCGAGGGGAGCTCCACGGGCTCGTCCTCGTGTCGGGGGTTTCGCCGTCCGCGCCTCCGTCGGGGGTGCCCACGCTCGTCGTGCACGGGCGAGAGGACGAGCGCGTCGAGGTCGAGGACGCGACCACGTACGTTCGGCGGACAGGCGCCGAGGCGCTCGTCGTCGACGACGCCGGACACTTCGTCTTCCTCCTCCGACACGAGGCCGTGAATGCGCGGATCCGAGCCTTCCTGGAGGTCTTGATCCGGAACGGAGACGCCGGCAATCCTTGAGATTTCTTGCGCTCCGACCATCGGAGGGTTGCATCCCTCATGGATGGGGCTACGAATCCGCACCCATGCCCGTTCGCCACAAGCTCACGCTCTCCGTCGCGCTCACCGGTCTCGTCATCGCGGCGTGCTCGTCGTCGGGCTCCCGCGCGACGTTCGAGCCTCCCCCGGCGACCGACGAGAAGCCCGCGGAGCAGCCCCCGGCGCTCGGCAACGGCAAGAGCGCGCCCCTCAACGACGTCACGATCAAGGGGACGGTCTTCGCGCCGAACGGCGACCTGCCGATGGCGAACACGCTCGTGTACGTCACGCGTGAGGAGCCGGCGCCCATCCCCGAGGGGATCCGCTGTGACGAGTGCGTCGGCCTCCAGGCGGACATGTACGCGATGTCGAACGCGGACGGCACGTTCGAGTGGGCCACGCAGCTCCCGACGGCGGACTACTGGGTCGTCGTCCAGAAGGGTCAGTTCCGCCGCGTCCGCAAGATCACGGTCGACAAGGCCGGCGAGATCGAGCTCGAGAAGGAGATGACGACGCTCCCCGGCCGCCGGGACGCGGCGAAGGGCGACGACGTCCCGAAGATGGCGATCCTGAAGGGCTCGAGCTACCACGACCACATCGACGAGACGCTGTCGAAGCTCGGCATCGAAGACGTGGACTCGTTCGAGGACGGCCGCAAGCTCCTCGAGAACCCCGCCGAGCTCGCGAAGTACAACGTCGTCTTCATCCCCTGCGGCGAGAAGGACGCGCCGCAGATCGCCAAGCCGGCGGTGAAGCAGAACATCAAGGACTACGTCGCCGGCGGCGGCCGCTTCTACGTCACGGACTGGTCGTACGAGTACGTCCGCCAGCCGTTCCCGAACTTCCTCGCCTGGGAGGGCCAGACCTCGGCGCTCGGCAGCGGGACGGGGAGCCTGTGGACGGGGCCGGCGAAGGCCGTCGATCAGGGCCTCGGCGACTGGCTCAGCGCGACGGGCGACGCGAAGTTCGACGTCGAGGGCAACTGGACCGAGGTGAGCCAGGTGCGCACGCTCCAGGGGCCCGGCCCCGACGGGTCCCCCGTCGAGATCACGCCCCGCGTCTGGGTGACGGCGACGAAGCCGGGCAGCGTCTCGCGCCCGACGACCGTGAGCTTCGAGCACCAGTGCGGCCGCGTGCTCTTCAGCACGTACCACACGGAGTCGGACTTCGGGTCGACGCTCCACGCGCAGGAGAAGGCGCTCTTCTACGTCCTCCTCGAGGTCGGCGTCTGCGTCGGCGAGCAAGAGAAGCCGAAGTGATCGGCGCGCGCTGACCGCTGCTCAGAACGCGAGGCGGCGCGACACGTTCTCGCCCGCCTTCACGGTCACGGTCGTCGTCCGGAGGATGCTCTCCTGCGGGTTCTCGAACGTGATCGTGTGCGTGCCGGCGGGGACCGCGGCCTGGACGATCGGCGTGACGCCGACGTCGCGACCGTCGATCGACACGCGCGTGTACGGATACGTGTCGAACGAGACGTACCCGACCTCCTCGACGCGCGCGGCGGGAGGAGGCACCGACGCGACCGCGAGCATCGGCGGCGGCGCGGCCTTCTTCGGGCTCTCCGGGATGCACCCGCGGCCCGCCTCGAAGCGCATCCCGGCGGCGCACGTCGTGTCGACGCGCGGCGCGCATCGATCGACCTGCCACTTCGTCCCCGCGGGACAGTCGACCTCGGTGACGATCTCCTTCATCACGCAGCGTTCGCCCTTCCGCACGCTTCCGGCAGGGCAGGTCGCTGCGGCGGAGGCGACGGGAGCCGCCTCGACGAGCGGGACGAGCGACAGGCGGAGCGGGACGGCGCAACGGGCGTGAGGCTTTCCGGGCTCGGCCGCGCGGCACGCCTCGGCGTTTCCCTCGGCCGCGAGGACCTGGAGCTCGGGCGCGGTGCTGCCGAGGTCCATCACCGTCGCACGCCGCTCGAGGATCGCGGTCTCGCCCGCGACCATCGAGAACGCGCCGACGTAGACGGCCGAGACGACGTGAGTCGCTCGGGCGCAGTCAGGACCGCGGAGGTCCTGCACGCGCGGCACCGCGTCCGGCGCGAGCGCGTACTGGCCGGCGAGCACGAAGTCCGTGCGGACTGCACGGTTCTCTCCGACCCATCCGACGAGGCTCGGCGCGCCGAGCGGCATCGTGGCGAGGAGCTCGCTCGGATCACGCGCGACCTTCCGTGCCGTCGCCGGGTAGGCCGAGAAGGCGTACTTCTGGGCGGGGGCGATGCAGCTCGAGAGCACCTGGATCTCGGCGTCGCAGCCCTCGCCCTCGTAACGGACGGCGACGGCGCCGAGCGCGCGCAGGCGATCGAGCTCGGCGCGCGCGCTCGGATCGAGCGTGACTGTGTCCGGAGCGCTCGGCTTGCGCGTCGCGCTGCAGCGGGCTTGGTCGAGCGTGGCCGTCGTCGGCAGGGCCGTGGCGACGACGGGCCTCTCGCTCGTGGCGGCGGGCGGGGGCGGCGCCTTCACCGGGGTCGAGAGCGTGTACGGGTCGCCGCACCCGACGACGAGGGCGGCGAGCGTGACGAGCGCGGCAGACGGCGGGGTGCAGCGAGACATCCCGCTCATGGGAGCACCGCGCGCCGCGCACCGTCGAGCCGCCGCGTTACGGTTCGAAACGTTTGGTAGCCGCTCCTACCGCCGAGTAGGGATGGGTGGGCAGCGCGAGGTGCCAGTTTTCGGCAGTCATTCTCGCTCGATCGCCGAAGCGAGCGCGAGCAGGCTGTCGCCCGCGGCGTAGCGGAAGCGGAGGCGCACGACGTCACCTTCTCGGACGGCGAGCGGCGACGCGAGGGGGATGACCAGGTCCTGCATGTCCCAGTCGATCGAGCGGCCCTCGTCGGGGAGGATCGCGAGGAGGTTCTTCGTGACGAAGCGGAGGCTGTTCACGACGCCCTCCTTCTCCATGACCGTCACGGCGTCGACGTCGAACGTCCCGTCGTAGTCCGCGGCGTACTCGAACATCGCGTAGAGCGCGGGAGCCGCCATGCGCGCGATGCGATGCGCGTTGTTCGCGTCGACGAACATCGGCACCGCGGCGCGGTAGCCGTGAAAATCGTAGGCCGTCGTCACCGGCTGGACCGCCATGACGGCGGCCTCGGGGACGAATCGCGGGAGCGGACCACCGAAGCGCGCGCGGTACCGCGCCTTGAAGGCGGCGATGACCTCCAGCTGCTTCTCCCGGACCATCGCCGTGTGGAGCATCTCGCAGACGACGACGTCGACCGGCTCGGGTGGGAGGAACGACGAGGCATCGGCGTTCACGACCTCGACGCGATCCGAGACGCCGTTCGTCTCGAGGAAGCGCCGCGCGGCGTCCGCCACGTGCGGGATCCGCTCCACGCACCAGACCTTCGCGGCCCCCGCGCGAGCAGCGAAGAACGAGAGGACGCCCGTCCCGCCGCCGAGCTCGACGACCTTGCTCCCGGGCCTCACCGTCGCCTCGATCGCCTGCTCGAAGCCAGCGATCCGCGGCTCCTGATCGAGCATCTGGTAGTGGTAGTGGATCGGGATGAACTGACCGAGCGTCGCGTCGTCCTCCGTTCGATCGGCCGGCACCACGCGGAGGCTCGGGCGCGCCGGAGCCGGTTCGTGGATCTCGGTGACGTGCGCGCGCTTCTCGTCGAGGGCGGGGTTCGCCATGGTGTCCTCCGCCCGGGGAGGTTGCAGCCCACGTGCCGCGCCTGGATTTCCGCGTCGGAACGCCCGAGCGTCGACGCCGTGACGCTCGACCGTCATGACGTCGCCGACCGCGGCCTCGGTTTGTTGCGATGAGCGCAACGATCCGTTCCTTCACGAAGATCTATCCCGTGGTCGACGTTTGGCGTACCGAGGAGGGTGATGCGATCCACGAGCGCTCCTCTCCTCGTCCTCTCTTTCCTCACGCTCGGCGCGGCGGCGCTGGCCGCCTGCGGCGGCGGCCAGCCCGACGCCCAGACGCCGACGACGCCGGCCGCCTCGGCGCCGGAGGCCGACGCGGGT
>JALHPN010000284.1 GCA_022842465.1 Polyangiaceae bacterium
GGGGGCCGCGGGGTCGCCCTCGAAGGCGCCGCACGCGAGCGGCGCGAGCATCGCCGCGAGCAGGAGCGATCGTCGCACCATCGAGGCTTCGCAGTATGCAGGCCGTGCCGGACCCAGGCAAGCGCACCACCCCCGCGTGAGCGCGCGGTCACGCTGCGACGTGAACTGGCGGTCACCGATTCGGTGCGCCGGCGGGGAACGCGCGCGCGGTCCCTCGCGTAGATCTTGCTGGAGCCCCTTCGTGCCGCGTGTGATCCCGTCTGCGCCGTTCGTCGCGTTCGTCGCGCTCTCGGCGTGCGTGCCGACGCCGCGCGCGCCGGTCGATCTGCGGACGGCCGAGGCGAAGGTGATCCGGTTCGGGCTCGCGTCCGGGCAGGGCAGCGTGTGCCCGGGCAGCGCCGTCCCCGTCGACGTGCAGCTCGAGGCGGAGCTCGACGGCGACGGGGATCGCGTCCACGTCTTCCAGCATCGGCGCGACATCGACGACCGCATCTTCGACCTTCATCAGCTCCACCTCTCGAGCCCCCACGGCTCGTTCGACGACAACGGCGTCTTCCACGCGAGCCGCGACGTCCTCGCGACCGCGCAGTCCGGCTTCGTCCTGAACGTGCGGGCTCCCCGCGGCCCGTCCTTCAGCGTCCGGTATCCGCCCGCGTACGAGTGCGCCCCTCCCGTCGGAGGCGAAGGAGCGGCCGGAATCGACGGCGCGCCCGGCGCCGACGCGATCCTCGGCGAGAGCGCGGGCGGCGCCGGCGGGGTGCTCGCGGGAGGCGGCAGACCGGGGCAGGCCGGCGGCAAGGGGAGCGCCGGCCCGAAGCTCACCGTCTTCGTGACGTGGGTGCGCTCGCCCGACTACACGAGGCTCCTCGCGGCGCGCGCCGTCGGGGACGTGCCGGGCCTCACGCTCGCCGCGCCAGGCACCACGCTGCCGATCCTCGCCCGCGGCGGACCGGGCGGCATCGGCGGCCGCGGCGGGCGAGGCGCGTTCTCGGTGGACGGCCGGCAGTCCGGCGGGCCGGGGGGGATGGGCGGCGAAGGCGGCGAGGGGGGCGACGGCGGCCAGGTCGAGCTCGTCCTCGATCCCCGGTTCGACGAGCTCGAGCGGTGGGTGTCGGTCGACGTCGAAGGCGGCGTCGGCGGCCGCGGCGGCTTCGGCGGCACCGGCGGCGGCGAGGGCCGGCGCGCCGACGTCGCGGGTGGACCGGCGTACGACTACGGCTCCCCGGGCCCTCCCGGCACGAGCGGAGCCCAGGGGCGCCCGGGCGAGGCGGGGCGGGCGGTCGTGAGGAAGGCAGCCCCGGAAGAGGTGGAGCGCGTGTTCGCCAACCTCGGCCCGCTCGTGCGGTTCTGAGGGGCTTTCCTTGCGACCGCCCGGGGGCTCTGGTAATCGGCTGTCCTTCCCAGCCGCGCGAGTGATCTCGCGCACCCCAGAAGGAGGCCGCCATGGCCGAGAACCCCGTCAGCGTCGTGAAGTCGAAGTTCGGTGACAAGGCCAAGCTCGTGGCCGAGGTGGAGAAGTTCACCAAGGACGAGGCCCTCTGGATGGGCCGCGTGAACGAGTCGAAGGGCCTCGCCCACGTCTCGAACGCGAAGCTCCTCCGCCTCCACGCGACCTTCTCGGCCGTGAAGGAGAAGTTCGGCTCCCGCGCCAAGCTGATCGACGCGATCTGCGAGGTCGAGAAGCGCACGAAGGACGAGGGCTTCAAGAAGCGCCTCGACGCCTTCCCCGTCCCGCGCCTCTTCGACATGTACAAGTCGGCGCAGAAGCGCGTCGACGGCGCGAAGGCCGACAAGACGGCCGCGCCGAAGAAGGCGGCCGCGAAGAAGGCGGCCGAGAAGAAGGCCGCCCCTCCCGTGAAGGCCCCGCCGAAGCCCGTCTCCGCGAACAAGGCCGCCTCCGTGAAGGCCGCCGCCAAGAAGAAGCGGAAGTGAGCTGAGACGTCCCGTCGGGCCGGCGTGGCCGCGCTCCTCGCTCCGAGGGCGTCGTCACCGCCGGCCCGCGTCCCATTTGCGACGAGGAGAACACCGATGCCGACGCTGGACCTCCGCCACGAGATCGACTGCGACGAGGACACCTACTGGTCGAAGATCGTGTTCGACGAAGGGTTCAACAAGGAGCTCTACGACAAGGAGCTGAAGTTCCCGAAGTGGGCGATCCTCGATCAGAAGGACGGCGAGGCGACGTACACGCGCCGCGTCCAGGTCGACCCGCCCGTCGCCGGGCTCCCGACGGCGCTGAAGAAGGTCGTCGGCGACCGCCTCAGCTACGTGGAGGAGGGGACGTTCGACAAGAAGGCGAAGAAGTACTCCTTCAAGGTCACGCCGAGCACGATGGCGGACAAGACGAAGGTGCAGGGCGAGATGTGGTGCGAGAAGCTCGGCGACAAGAAGATCGCCCGCGTCTGCCGCATCACCGTCGACGTGAAGGTCTTCATGGTCGGCGGCATGGTGGAGGAGCGGATCCTCTCGGACCTCAAGACCGCCTACGACCACGGCGCGACCTTCACCAACGCGTGGCTCGCCAAGGGCGGCTGACCCGGGGCACGTTTACGCTTCTTTACGGGCGCGCCCGATGCGGGGCGGGGCGGCGTGCGTCAGATTCATGGACGCATGAAGCTCCCCCTTCGCTCCTTCGCCCCCTTCGCCTTCGTCCTCGCTCTCGCGCCGGTCTCGGCGTCGCTCGTCGCGTGTAGCGGCGCGACGGAGCAGCCGCACACGAGCGCCAGCGCCGTCACGAAGGCGCCGCTCGGCGAGACCACCCACGGCGCCGTCCACGTCGTCGGCGCCGCGCTCGGGGACGTGGCCCTCCGCGCGGACCAGCGCGCGAAGCTCGAGACCATCCTGAAGGACGCCGACGCGCGTCACGCCTCGTCGTCGGGCCCGCGGAAGGAGCTCGTCCTCGCGTTCGCCGATCAGGTCGAGCGCGGGAGCATCGATCGCGCGGCCCTCGCGCCGAAGATCGACGCGGCGAAGGCCGGCGGGCAGAAGGTCCGCCCCGAGGACCTCGCGGCGCTCGACCAGGTCCACGCCATCCTCGACAAGGAGCAGCGCGCGGCCTTCGTCGACGCGCTCGAAGACCACATCAAGGACGCGTGGCGCGGCAAGCGCGCGCACGGCGGCAAGGAGGGCCACGGCGGCAAGGACGCCCCGGCTGGCATGTGGCGCATGAAGCAGATGGCCGAGCGTCTCCAGCTCACCGACGCGCAGAAGGATCAGATCAAGGAGAAGATGAAGGCGCAGCACGCCGCGCACGAGAAGGGCGGCGGCAAGGGAGAGCACGGCAAGCGCGGGCGGCACGGCGGGCTCCGCCAGGCGAAGCAGGCGCTCGAGTCGTTCAAGAACGACGACTTCAAGGCCCAGAGCCTCGGCGACGCGCTCGGCGGCGGCGCCGACAAGGGGAGCGCTCACCTCACGCGCATGATCGACGTCGCCGAGGCGGTCCTCCCCGTCCTCACGCCGGAGCAGCGCAAGATCGCCGCCGAAGAGCTCCGCGGCTTCGCGGCGCGCGGCGACGTGCCCGGCGAGCGCTGACGCGTGTAGACTCCCGGCCGTGACCGCGGCCACCCCCTCGTCTCGTCCGCCCGGCGCCCTCGCGGCGGCGTGGGAGATCGCGCGGAAGGACGCGCGCATCGAGCGCCGGACAGGGGAGATCGTCGCGACGGCGGGCGTCTTCGCCGTGCTCGTGGGCTTCCTCGCGAGCATGGCGTTCCGCATCCAGGACGACCGCACGAACGCGAGCACCGCGGCCGGGACCATCTGGATCACGCTCTTCTTCGCGTCGGTGCTCTCGTTCGGCCGGGTGTGGCAGCGCGAGCGCGACGAGTCGGCGCTCACGGGGCTCCTCGTCTCGCCGATCCCGCGCGCGTCGATCTTCCTCGGGAAGGCCGCCGCGACGTACGTGATGATCCTGCTCGTCGAGGTGCCCCTCGTCGCGCTCACGACCTTCCTCTTCCACGTGGACGCGCTCCGCGTGATCGGACCGCTCGTCGTGTTCATGCTGAGCGGCACCCTCGGCCTCGCGCTCCTCGGCACGCTCTTCGGCGCGATGACGGTGCGCACGCGGGCGCGCGACCTCGTCCTGGCGATCGTGCTCTTTCCCCTCCTGTCGCCCGTGCTCGTCTCGGGGGTGGTCGGCACGCGCAAGATCTTCGAGGGTCTCCCCGAGAGCGAGTGGAGCGGCTTCCTCGCCCTCGTCGCGATCTTCGATTTCGTCGCGCTCGCAGCCGGCATCGGCCTCTTCGGCGCCCTCGTCGACGACTGAAGTGTGGCGCGCGATCGAAGGCCTCACGCCTCGGCGTGGCCGTTTCGACCGCGCGCGCTCGCGCCTGGAGCCTTCGGATCGGGGGAGCTGGCGAGCGCCAGCGGCGCGCTGCCTTCGGCGAGGTAGACCGTTCGGTGCGGGAACGGGATCTCGATGCCGAGCTCGTCGAAGCGCTTCTTGATGCGCCGGTTCATCTCGCGACCGACCGCCCACTGCCTGATCGGTTTCGTCTTGATCCGTGCCTTCACGATGACGGCCGAATCCTGGAACGCGTCGACGCCGAGGACCTCGAGCGGCTCGAGGGTGTCGCCTCCGAGCTTCTCGTCCGCTCGGATCTCACGACCGATCTCCTCGAGCACCGACACGACGTGATCGGTGTCCTCCTTGTAGGCGACCCCGATGTCGAAGACGTAGAACGAGAACTCGTGGGTCATGTTCGAGAGGGTGGTGATCGAACCGTTGGGGAACACGTGCACCGTCCCGTCCTGACCCCGCAGCGTGATCGTGCGGAGCGTCATCCGCTCGACGAGCCCGCCCGTGCCGTTCACGATCGCGACGTCACCGACGCGGACCTGGTTCTCGAGCAGCATGAACGCGCCGGTGATCACGTCGCGCACGAGGTTCTGTGCGCCGAAGCCCACGGCGAGGCCGACGACGCCTGCGCCCGCGAGCACGGGGGCGATGTCGAACCCGATCTCGCGGAGCGCCATCAGGAGCGCCACGATCCAGATGGCGACCTTCGCGACCGAGACGGCGATCGCAGAGAGCGTGGCGGAGCGCTTCGCGAGCTCCGCCTCGCTCTCGGTCGTGCGCGTCTGCATCCGCCGCCCGAGGCTCCTCACGAACCTCGGGAGCGCGCGAGAGAGGACGGCGCTCACGACGAGCGCCGCGACGAGCACGAGGACGATGCGCAGCCCGCGCGCACCCAGGGAGTAGAGCCACTCGATGGAGACCGTGCGCGCTGCGAGCTCGCGGAAAGCGTTCATGCGTCCTCGTGACGGCTCGCGCGTCACGCGCGGCGAGGCCTCCGCGTGCAGGTCGCGTGCCGCGGTCCGCTCAGGCGTGACGCGGTCGAATCCTCGCGCTCGAGAGGAGCTCGCGGCGAGCTGCCGCGTCGTGGTCCTCGACACGCGTGGCACGAGACCACACACGCGGGGTCACTTGGACTTACCCTTCGCGTTCGCGCGACGGGCTCGCGCCTTCGGCGACGTGGTCTTGCGCGTCGCGCGTCGCGCGAGGTTGCTGTCGGGCTTCGAGCGGTTCGCGCTCTTCCGGGTCGATTTCCGCGACGGGCGCTCGCGCGCGGAGTCTTCGAGCGCGACCGAGGCCTTGCCGGCCGCCTTCTCGGAGCGGTTGCGGTCTGCGGTCGATCCGCCGCCGGCCTTTCGCGCCGTCGCGCTGACGCCGGGCTTCGCCGTGTCGACGGGCGTGTCCCGGCGCGGCTTCTTCGGCTTCTTCGCCTTCTTCGGCCCCGATCGTTCGGCTTCGCTGCGAAACGCTTCTGCTTTCGTCGCCATCGTCATCCTCCGTCCGCGCACTACGCTAGCGCCTATCCAGGGTGGCTGCGAGATGGCGCGCTCATGGGAGCGAGCGCGCGACGCGCGACGCGAGGACGGCGGCGGCGACGGCGTCCGCGTCGGCCGTGATCGCTTTCGCGTCGAGCAGGACGCCGCGGACCTCGCCGGCGGCGAACACGCCGGGCGCGATGCGTCCGCCGTCTCCCGTCCTCACCACGTAGCCGCGCGGCTCGTGGACGAGGTCGGCTGCGGCCTGCGCGGGCAGCTCGTAGGCGGGGGATCGGGGCGCGTCGACGAGGACGGCGTCGGCCTCGATCGTCTGCTCGCCCTCCGCCGTCCTGACGACGACGCTCTTCGTCCGCGTCGACCCGCGGACCCGCACCGGCTCGCCGTGCGCGATCGTGACGCCCGGGCGCTCGCTCTCCGCGAGCCCTGCCGCTTCGCACGCCTCGCCGATCGCGCGGGCGAAGGAGGCTCCGAACGGACCGCCGCCTTCCGGGACGACGACCGCGATGCTGTCGCCGACGAGCACGCCTCGCGCGAGGAGCCAGCCGCCCGCGCGCGCGCTCATCACGCCGGGGACGTCGTTGCCTTCGAACGCGAGCGCGCCGTCGTGCGCGCCGCAGGCGAAGACGATCGCGTCGGCCTCGAGGACCTCGGCGCCTTCCGGTCCGACGACGAGGAGGTCGCGTCCGTACATGCCGCCGGCGGTCGTCCTCGTGCGGAGCACGACCTTCTTCGCCGAGACGGCCTCGTCGAACGCGCTCCGGATCGACGCGAACGCGCGCGCCTCGGCGGGGCCCAGCGCGGCGACGCTGCCGCCGGGCTCGAGGTGATCCTCGAGGACCTCGACGTGGACGTGGCGTGCGAGGCGACCCGCGACGGCCATCCCCGACGCGCCCGCGCCGATGACGACGACGTCCACGCGGCGCCGCCGGGCAGGTCGCGCGGCCTCGGCCTCGCTCGGCAGCTTGCCGAGCCCGGCGACCTTGCGCGCGAACGCCTGCATCACGTTCTGGATGCCCGGCACGCCGGCGAAGAGCTCGTGGTGGTTGATCCCGTCCGGGAAGAACCAGTCCGTCATCCGGAGGACGTCCGCCTCGCGCGGGCCGAGCCGGTTCTGCGTCACGACCTCCGTGCCCTCCCCGGCAGGGACGAGGCACGTCATCACGTTCGGCGCGCCGTCGACGCGCGCGAGGCACCCGTCACATGCGCCGCGGAGGCAGGACGGGCCGCGCGGGCGATGGAACTTCGGGCTCCGCGCGATCGTCATGTGGCCCGCCGCGACGAAGGCGGCCGCGAGCGGCTCGCCGCGCTCGGCCTGGACCTCGGCGCCGTCGAGGGTGATCGTGACCGGGTCGCGGAGGGCGCGGAGTCGACCGCGCGGCGGGTTCGGATTCGAGGACAAGCGCACGCGAGCCTAACGCATGGGTACCGCGCGGGCCACGACCGAGGCTTTACTTTCCGGGCGGGCGAGGGGAGTCTTGACTCGCGCAGATGCGACTCGGGTTGCTCGGTCATGCGGGGGGCGACGTCGGCGGCCTCGGTCGCGCGGCGGAGTTCCTGCTGAATCGAGCGCGCGTCCACCGGGCGGTCTACCTCGGCGGCGACGCCGCGCTCGATCGCGCGGTCGCGGCCTGGGCCCGGAAGCTCGTGGGGGACGACCCCAGCGACGAGGCCTCGTGGCGTCGCGGCGTCGACGTCGCGCTCGACGGAACACCCGACGACATCGACCGCTTCGTCGCGACCGAGCGCGCGCGTCATCGCCTGAAGTGCCTCGAGACGCTACCCGAGGCGGGAGCGCGGACGGTCGAGATGGTCGGCGACCGGGTCGCGGTCCTCATCTACGACAAGGCGCTCCTCGAAGAGGAGGACATCGTCGCCGCGAACCTCCTCTGCTACGGCAAGAGCGACGGCCCGCTCGTGAAGAAGATCGGCTCCCGCTGGTTCGTGACCCCCGGTCCGATCGGCTGCAAGGACGGGGGGCTCGCCGTCCTGGACGACGACAAGGACGACATCACCGTCACGATCTACGACGAGGCCGGCAACGCGTCGCACACCGAAGCGCTGACGATGCAGAGGACGTCGAAGATGCGCGTGCTCGGAGGCTCGTAGCGTGGAGCGCGAGGTCGTCGCGATCTTCGGCGGGAGCTTCAACCCGCCGCACATGGCGCACGTGCTCGTCGTCGCCACGGTGCTCGCGCGCTTCGAGGTCGCGAAGGTCCTCGTCGTGCCGACGTTCCAGCATCCGTTCGCGAAGGCCCTCGCGTCCTACGAGGACCGCGTCGCGATGTGCGAGCGGGCGATGGGCTGGCTCCCGCGGACCGAGGTCTCCCGCGTCGAGCAGGAGCTCGGGGGTGAGAGCCGCACGCTCCGCACGCTCGAGCACCTCGCCGCGGCGCACCCCGGCTGGCAGATGCGCTTCGTGATGGGCGCCGATCTGATGGCGGAGTCGCCCAAGTGGTTCGGCTTCGACCGCATCAGCGCGCTCGCCCCCCCGATCGTGCTCGGCCGTGTGGGCGTCGTCTACGACGGGGCCCCGACGCCGATCCTTCCTGCGATCTCGAGCACCGAGGTGCGCGCGAAGATCGCGGACGGCCGCTTCGAGGAGCTCGCGGAGGTCCTCCCGAAGGACGTCCTCGCGTACGTCCGCGAGCGCCGGCTCTACGCGAAGGCTTGACGTGCCCGCGCGGTCGCCGCCTCATGCCGCGTCATGAAGGTGTTCGTGCTCGGAGGCGGGAAGGTCGGACGTGCGCTCGCGAAGGCGCTCGCGAAGGCAGGAGACAGCGTCGAGCTCCGCCCCGCGCGGAAGGGCGTGCCGACGACGCGGATCGACGCGGACGTCATCATCCTCGCCGTCCGTGATCGCCAGCTCGGTCCGATCGCCGCCGACCTCGCGGGCTCGGGGGTCGTCCCCCGTCGCGCCGTCGTCGTCCACAACGCGGGGGCGCTCCCCGCGGAGGTGCTCGCGCCGCTCGTCCCCGTCTGCGCCGGGGTGGCGCAGATGCACCCGATGATCTCGTTCGCGTCGCGGACGATGTTCCCGACCCTCGCGCGCGGCCACGTCCACGTGAAGGGGAGCGACAAGGCCGAGAGGCGGGCCCGGGCGCTCGCCAAGAGGATCGGGATGACGCCGCGGACGTTCCCGAAGCTCGACACGGTGGGCTACCACGCCGCGGCGGGCCTCGTCGCGAACGGTGCGGCCGCGCTCGCGGCCGTCGGAGCGGATCTCCTCGTGGTGGCAGGCGTCCCTCGCGAGACCGCCGCGAAGATGCTCGGCCCGCTCCTCCGGAGCGTCGCCGAGAACGTCGAGACGCTCGGCTTCCCCGAGGCGCTCACCGGGCCGATCCGCCGCGGTGACCCGGCCGCCATCGAGAAGCAGCTCGCGATCCTCCAGGAGCGGCTTCCGCATGCCCTGCCGCTCTTCGTGGCGGCGGGCCTCGCCCAGCTGCCGCTCGCGCGCGCGATCGGGGATGCGCCCCCGGAAGGGTTCGACGGCATCGAGAAGGCGCTCCTTCGCGCCTCCCGCCGCCGTTCGCGATCGGCACACTGACGGCTGCGGCGTGCATGGGCTGACGCGGACGCGCCGTGGCGCACCCGGTCGACCACATTCCGGCTACTTGCGCTTGGCAGGGGTCTTGCTCACCGTTTCCTCACCCACGCGGGAGACGTCGACTCGCGGGGGGCGCCGGGACATGTCATGACGAGGGAGACCTCTCGTGCCATCCCCGGCGAGGGCGGAGCGGACTCGTCAACGACATGATTTCGGTGGCCTTTCGCGAGGTTGACCCGAGACGCGTCGGAGGCGGGCCGGCTCCTTGAACGAGGTCGTCTTTGGAGTAGGGTTCGTCGCCTTGGCCATCGCAGCCCCCACCTCGCTCGTTCTCGCCCCGGTCCCGCGGGCGTTCGTCGATCTCGACGACCGCATCGTCGCGGGCCAGCCGGGGGTCGTCGTCGTCCGCGCCGCCGCGGATCTCCACGCCGGCCTCCTCGCCCACGTCGGCCGTCGCCTCCGCACGAGCGGCTGGGCCCCGGCCGTCGCCGTCGCGCGCCCGGGTGCGCCGATCTTCCGCGAGATCGCGACCCAGCTCGGCGTCGCCGCCCTCCCGGGCGACGCGGCCAGCGTCGC
>JALHPN010000285.1 GCA_022842465.1 Polyangiaceae bacterium
TCGCCGGCGGGCGGCGGCTGCGACGGCACGTCGGCGGGCACGGTCAGCGCGAAGCCGAGCGCGGCCCGCAGCGCCGACCGCATCTCGCGCGCCGAGGCGAAGCGATCCTCTCGCTCCTTCGCGAGGGCGCGCATGCAGACGGCGCCGAGCTCACGGTGCGCGGTGGGGACGACGACGTGCGGCGGGTCCGGGTCCGCGGAGATCTGTTTCAGGATGACGGCGATGGGCGAGTCCCCCGTGAAGGGCATCCGACCGGTGAGCAGCTGGTAGAGGATGACGCCGATCGCGTAGAGATCGCTCCGCGCGTCGAGCTTCTCGCCGCGGCACTGCTCGGGGGACATGTACTCGGGCGTCCCGACGAGGAAGCCGCGCGTCGTGAGCTTCTCGACCGCGCCGCCGCCGACGGCTCCGCTCTCGTCGTCCGGGTCGCTCAGCTTGGCGATCCCGAAGTCGCACACCTTCACGAGGTCGGTGGGGTTCCCCTCGTCGTCGGTGCCGCGGAGGATCATGATGTTCTCGGGCTTGAGGTCGCGGTGCACGACGCCCATGTCGTGCGCGACGGCGAGCGCGGCGAGCACCTGCATCAGGATCCGCACGATGCGCTCGGGCGCGAGCGGCCCCTCCTGGTGCATCACGTGGAAGAGGTCCTGCCCCTCCAGGTACTCCATCGCGATGTAGAGGAGCCCGTCCGGCTCCTCGCCGAAGTCGACGATGCGCACCGAGCACGGGTGGTCGAGCCGGCTCGCCGCCTTCGCCTCCCGCGTGAAGCGGGTGACGAAGCGCGGATCCTGCGCCACGTCCTCGTGGAGGACCTTCACTGCGACGAAGCGATCGAGCGCCCGCTGCTTCGCGCGATAGACGGCGCCCATCGCGCCGCCGCCGAGGTACGACTCGACGACGTACTTGCCGGCTATCGTCCGGCCGATCAGCTCGGGGTCGCCGGCCTCCGTCATCGCGGGGAGCATAACGAACCTCGCGCGCGGGCGCGACGCTCGCCTCCCTCGGCCCCCCTCGAGCATCGGAAGAGGTCATGACCGACGAGACGACTCCCCGCGCCGTGATCCTGGTCGGGCACGGCGCCCCGCCCTCGGACGCGCCGCCAGAGCTCGTCTCCCGCCTGAAGCGGCTCGAGGGCGAGCGTCGACGACGCGGCTCTCCTCCCCCTCCTCCGTCGGTCGAGGAGCGGGAGCTCGACGCGAAGCTCAGGGCCTGGCCCCGGACGGCCGCGAACGATCCGTACCAGGGCGGCATCGAGCGCCTGGCGATCGCGCTCCGCGCGGCGCTCGGCGGCACGGACGTCGTCGTCGCCTACAACGAGTTCTGCGCGCCCTCGCTCGAGGACGCGGTGCGCTCGGTCGCGGCGCGCGGGACGCGGCGCATCGTGGTCGTCCCGTCGATGCTCACGCGCGGCGGCGTCCACTCCGAGGTGGAGATCCCGGAGGCGCTCGACGCCGTTCGCGCCGAGCTCCCCGCGGGGGTCGAGGTGACCTACGCGTGGCCGTTCGCGGAGGCCGACGTCGCTGCCCTGCTCGCCGCGAGGGTCGCCCTCGCCTGACGAGCCGCGGTCGGATTCAGAGGACGCCGACCTTCGCGCGGGCCGCGCGGGCCTCTTCGACGACGCCTCTCTCGGCTGGTCCGATCGACGAGACCGCCTCCGCGATCGCGAGCGGGTCGTCACCGCGGAGGATGCGCTCGCGTGCGTCGGGCGACCCGGTGAGCAGATCGAACGCGGGGATGTGATCGATGAACTCGTACTTCTCCGTGCGGAACCGGAAGGCCGCCGGGCTCCCGTGGTGAGCGAGCGCGACGAGCGCGACGTAGGTGGCGACCGGGCGGAACACGGCCGCGTCGAGCACGTGGATCTGGACGCCGCCGCACGCCTGCTTCGCGTGCTTGTGAAAGGTGGGCTCGAACGTGATCGGCCTAGCGACGAAGCCGGGAAGCCCCGTCCGCGCGAGGCCGGCCGCGAGTGCGCGCCCGTCGACCCACGGGGCGCCCGTGATCTCGAAGGGCCGCGTCGTCCCGCGACCGTCGGAGAGATTCGTCCCTTCGAGGAGGCAGCCGCCGGGATAGACGAGCGCGGTCTCGTACGTCGGCATGTTCGGCGACGGCATGACGAAGGGGCGATCCCACGCGCTCGCATGCGCGTCGTGAGGGAGGTCGTGGACCGCGACGATCCGCACCCGCCCCGCCCAGCCCTCCCGAGCGGCGCGCCACGCGACCACCTCGCCGAGCGTGAGCGCGTGACGAACGGGGAGCGGCTCGAGACCCACGAACGAGAGGAAGCCTGGCTCCGGCAGTCGGCCCTCGACGGCGACGCCGCCGAGCGGGTTCGGTCGATCGAGGACGACGACGTCGACGCCCGCGTCGCGGCACGCGCGCCCGACGAGCACCGCCGTCCAGATGAACGTGTAGTACCGCGCACCGACGTCCTGCATGTCGACGAGCACGACGTCGACGGCGGCGAGGTCCTCCTTCGTGGGGGAGAGCTCCTCGAACCGCTCGCCGTAGAGGCTCACGATCTTCGTGCCGCGCTCCGCGCCGCCCTCGACCTCGATCATGTCCTGGGCGTGCCCCGCCCACCCGTGCTCGGGTCCGAAGAGCACGGTCGGCGTGATCCCGAGCCCGGCGAGCACGTCGAGCGCGTGGACGAGCCCGCGCGACACGCTCGCGGGATGCGCGACGAGCCCTACCCGCTTCGAGCGCAGCTCGGCGACGAGATCGGGGAGCGAGGCGAGGCGATCGAGCCCGGTCTGCATGGGCCCGTACGCTATCAGGGGTCCTCCTCCGCGAGGACGGGGTCGACCTCCAGCTCCTTCCGAATCTCCGCGAGGAGCTCGAGGCGCGAGAGCTGCAGCAGCTCGATCACGGCGCGCGGGGGACCAGCACCGTCGCCGCCGTCCCCTCCCCCCGCGGCGAGCGCGAGCCTCGGTCGTGCGCGGGCGGACGTCGTCATGCTCGAACCGTAGCGCCGCAGCCTCCGCTCCGCACGTCGCGGGCCCCGGGCTTTCCTCCCATCGCCTGGACGCCTCACGCGGCCCTCTCGGCCCGACGAGCACGTTGCTCGGGCCGCCCGAAAGGTGGAGCGGTCCTTGCTGGACAGCCTCTCACCGGCGCCTGGCGCGTCGAGCCCACCAAGGAGTCTCCCCCGTGTCGACGCATCCTCCGCGCCTCTCGCTCCTCGCCCTCGCCCTCGCCCTCGCTCCACTCGCCGTCGCGTGCGGAACGCCCTCCGACGACGCGTCGGACTCGAGCCAGCAGAACGTCTCGGCCTCCGAGGCGAACGCGAAGCACGAGATGCGCCCGCTGCTGGAGGACGTGCGCGCCGGCCGAGCCGCCGAGCGCCTCGGGATCGCGCGCTGGGACGTCTTCTCGGGCACGAGCAAGAGCGAGGGCTTCGAGGGTGCCGTCTTCTACGCGTCCGACGAGCGCGGTGACGTGAAGGTCTTCTTCGCGTTCGACAACAAGACGAAGGCGTACGCCGTCGGACAGCTCGACCCCGAGGGTCGACCGGTGACGACGCCGCTCGACCGCACGACGCTGGACGCGCTCTTCCTCGACATCGCGGACCTCCGCGACCGCGCGCGCCGCCAGGCGACCCGGGATTGTGCGACGGGCGTGGGGGTCGCGGCGCTCTCCGGCGTGCTCGCCGCCGGCGTGGCGATCTTCACGGGCGTGCCCGCCGCCATCGCGACCGGCGCGGTTTCGGGGATCGCGGTCTCCGGCGCGACGGCCGACATCCTCCTCGTCATCGGCGCCTACGTCGGCGTCCAGGGCGGCGTCGTCGCCGCCGTCGGCATCGCCTCGAGCGCGGCGGTGGCGGCCGCCACGGACGTGGTCGACAGCTGCGGAGATGCGCTGAACGGGATCGGCGGAGACGCGCCCTCTCCGTGACCTCCGCAAAGTCTGCGTGGTGATTCGCGCGTGGAACAAGGCGTCGCGTGGGTGGTAGGCTCGTGGGTCGAACCTTTTTGCGCAGCTCACGGGCGGCGCTCCCCGGTGCCCATGCGACGCGTCCTCGTGGTCGACGACGAAGAGAACATCCGCCTCGTGCTGAAGACGCTCCTGAAGCGGCACGGGTACGACGTCGAGGTCGCGGACTCGGGAGAGACCGCGCTCGGCCTCGTCGACAGCTTCGGCCCCGACGTGATCCTCACCGACGTCCGGATGCCGAAGATGAACGGTCTCGATCTCCTCGCGACGCTGAAGGCGAAGCAGAACCCCGCCACCGTCATCGTCATGAGCGCGTACGGCTCGGTCGACCTGGCGCTCGAGGCGATCAAGGGCGGCGCGTACGACTACGTGGGCAAGCCGTTCAAGCCGGACGAGATCGTCCTCGCGCTCCGCAAGGCCGAGGAGCGCGAGTCGCTCCGGCGGGAGAACCGCGCGCTCAAGGAGCAGATCCAGAAGGAGAGCCAGTTCGAGTCGATCCTCGCGAAGAGCGCGCCGATGGCGGACATCTTCCGAACCATCACGAAGATCGCCGACTTCAAGACGACGGTCCTCATCCAGGGCGAATCAGGCGTCGGCAAGGAGCTCGTCGCCCGAGCCATCCACGCGCGGAGCACGCGGAAGAACCATCCGTTCGTGCCGATCAACTGCGGCGCGATCCCGGAAAACCTCCTCGAGAGCGAGCTCTTCGGCCACAAGAAGGGCGCGTTCACCGACGCGAACGCCGATCGACGCGGCCTCTTCGAGGAGGCGGACGGCGGCACGCTCTTCCTCGACGAGATCGGCGAGCTGCCCCTGAACCTCCAGGTGAAGCTCCTCCGCGCGCTCCAGGAAGAGTCGATCCGTCGGCTCGGGGACTCGCGCGACGTGAAGATCGACGTCCGCATCATCACCGCGACCCACCGCGACCTCGCCGCCGAGGCGAAGGCCGGTCGCTTCCGCGAGGACCTCTACTACCGCATCAACGTCCTGCCGATCCTGATCCCGCCGCTCCGCGCCCGGAAAGAGGACATCAACCTCCTCGTCGACCACTTCCTCGCGCGGAACAACGTCCGCCTCGGGACGCAGATCCGAGGCCTCACCGCGGACGCGAGGAAGCTCCTCCTCGAGTACACGTGGCCCGGCAACGTACGCGAGCTCGAGAACACGATCGAGCGGGCGATGGTCCTCTGCGACGGGGACATCCTCGACTCGCACGACCTCCCCGAGCGCCTGCGCGAGGCCCTCGACCCCGTCCAGATGCAGCTCGCGAGCGGCGAGCTCTCGATCAAGAAGACGACGGCGGCGATCGAGGAGATCCTCATCCGCCGCGCGCTGCAGAAGACCCGCGGCAACCGGACCCGGGCGGCGGAGCTCCTGGAGATCAGCCACCGGGCGCTCCTCTACAAGATGAAGGACTACAAGATCGTCGACCTCTGACGTCCGGATGCTAGGATGACCCACATGCGTGCACGTTACATGCTCTTGGTGGTCCTCGCGGCGGCCTGCGGAGGCACGAAGAAGGACGCGAAGGATCCGTCCGAGTCGACCGATCCGAAGCCGAGCACGACCGACGAGCCGACCAAGTGGGAGGAGGCTGCGCCGCCCTCCCGCAAGCTCCCGAAGGTGGAGGGCTCGGGGACGTCGACGACGGAGCCGACGACGGGCACCGGCACCAGCTCCGCGCGTCCCGTCAACGAGCAGCCGACCCGCCGCTCGGACGAGTACGACAAGGAGGCCACCGAGGTCGTCCTCAAGCGCTCCGCCCGGCAGGTGAAGGAGAACTGCGGCGCGGCCAAGGACGAAGACGGCAAGGCGAACGGACCCTGGGGCAAGCTCCAGGTGCAGATCGCGCTCGGCCACAACGGTCACTCGAAGGGCGTCACCGTCCCCGAGCCGTACGCCGGCAAGCCCGTCGGCCGGTGCATCGAGAAGGCGTTCGCGAACCTGACGTTCCCGCCGTGGGCGGGCGCCGACGCGACGGTGCCGATGGACGTGGAGCTCGTTCAGCCAGCGAAGTAGGCGCGTCGCGGCCTGCAGGGGGGCAGCGTAGGGGCGGAGGCTCTCCACCCGAGGAGGGGCGCGGGCTGGCAAGCTTCTCAGGTTATTTCGGCGGGTCCTCCAAACCCGAACTTCACCTTTCGTCCGCGAGGTGTGGCGAGGGCAGTGAGGGGAGGTCGACCTGTCGGCATCGTTCGGGCGGTCGGACCCTTGTCAGGTCTTCCAAGCATCGGGGGGTAGGGCTCGCGCCTTTTTCCTCGGGTGGAGAGCCTCCGCCCCTACGCTGCCCCTGTGCTGATCGCGGGCTGGTCGTGGTCCGTGCCCTGCGCCCCCTCCCCCCCGGGGTGAGGGCTGGAGGCGGGAGGTCAGGGGGTGAAGGCGGCGAGGAAGGCGCGGATGCGGGGGGCGTTGCGGAGCTCGGTGCGGTGGAGGGCGAAGGCGCGGAGAGAGGGGGAGGACCACTCGGGAAGGACGCGGCGGAGGCGGCGGGCCTGGAGGTCGGGCGCGACGAGGAAGTCGGGGAGGTAGGCGACGCCCGCTCCGGCGAGGGCGAGGTCGCGCAGGGCGAGGGGCGCGTTGGCTCGGAGCTGGCCTCGAACGTCGATGGTGCGCTCCTCGCCGTTGCGGTGGAGTCGCCAGGGGATGGTCGCGCCGGCGAGCGTCGCTTGCACGAGGCACGTGAGGCGCGCGAGGGCCTCCGGATCGCGCGGGGCGCGGTTCTTCCGGAGCCAGGCCGGGGCGGCGACGAGAACGCGGTCGATGCTGGCGAGCGGATGCGCGACGTAGGAGGTGCTGTCGGGCGGCGGGGCTCCCGCGCGGATGGCGACGTCGACGCCGTCGCCGACGAGGTCGACGATCTGATCCTCGAGCCGCAGGTCGATCTCGAGACGCGGATGACGCTTCGCGAGCTCGGGGAGCCGCGGCAGGACCTCGACCATGCCGAACGTGAGGGAGGCGCTCACGACGAGTCGCCCCTGGACGACGTTCGTGCTGCGGACCGAGGCGCGCGCGTCGTCGACGTCCCGCAGGACCCGCACGCAGTGCTCGTACCAGCGGCGGCCCGCGTCGGTCACGTGCAGGCGTCGTGTCGAGCGGACGACGAGGCTCGCGCCCAGCTCCTCTTCGAGCGCGCCGAGGCGACGGCTGACGGCGGGAAGCGAGAGGCGCTGTGCCCGCGCGGCGGCCGAGAGGCTCTTGCCGTCGACGATGCTGACGAAGAGAGCCATCTGCGCGAGGAGGTCCACGGCGCCGACCGTCCCCGATTCTTTACCTGATCGCAAGAATCTCTTGTCGCAGTGCGGTCTACAGCATGTCGCCTTCCGCGCTCATGGTGGAGCCCGAGGTGAACGACATGAAGCTGAACGAAGTGGTGGTGCTGGTGACGGGCGCGAACCGCGGCCTGGGACGTGCGCTCGTGGAGGCGTTCCTCCGCGCCGGCGCCCGAAAGGTCTACGCAGGCGCGCGTGATCCCGCGCAGCTCGAAGGCGTCGCGCAAACGGCCGAGGGGCGGGTGGTCCCCCTCGCGATCGACATCACGAGCGCGGCCTCCCTCGCGGCGGCCGCGGCGAAGGCAGGCGACGTCGGCGTCCTCGTCAACAACGCGGGGGTCCTCGCGTCGTTCGACGTCCTCACGAGCCCGCTCGAGCACGTGCAGAAGGACTTCGACACCAACTTCTACGGAACGCTCGCCGCGACGAAGGCGTTCCTCCCCGCGCTCGAGCGCGCGGCCGCCGAAGGCCGCGAGGCGGCCCTCGTGAACGTCCTCTCCGTCGCCTCCCTCGCCAGCGTCCCCGCGATCGGCACCTACTCGGCCTCGAAGGCCGCCGCCTTCTCGCTCACGCAAGCCCTCCGCGTCGGCCTGGGGCAGAAGGGCATCCGCGTCCACGGCGTCCTCGCCGGCGCCATCGACACGGACATGGTCCGCGCGATGGACATGGCAAAGACCAGCCCGCACGACGTCGCCCAGGGCATCCTCGACGGCCTCCGACACGGCCACGACGACATCGCCCCAGACCCCATGGCCCGCCCCCTCCTCGATCTCTGGAAGACCGACCCCAAAGCCGTCGAACGCCAACTCGGCACGATGACCTGACCCCCCCCAACCCGACGTCGGCGGTCTGCACGGGGGCGGCGGAGGAGCGGAGGTCCTCGAGCCGAGGAAAGGGCGCGAGCCCTACCTCCCGATGCTCGAAACGACCTGACAAGGGTCCGACCACCCGAGCCGCGTCACCAAGTCGACCTACCTTCCCAGTCCTCGCGTCGACCCGAGCATCGAATGTTCCGGCTCGGGTTTGGAGGACCCGCCGAAATACCCCCCGAAGCCCGCCCCACCGCGCCCCCATCCTCGGCTCGAGGACCTCCGCTCCTCCGCCGCCCCCCTGCAAACCGCGATCTCCTACATCCCCTCGTCCATCCGCCGCATCCCCTCGAGCAGCAGCGCCTCGCTCGATTCCGCCACGATCCGCGCCGGCGGCGTGAACCCCGGATCGAGCGCGAAGTCGCCCTCGGTGAACTTGAGCAGCTGATAGAAGGCCGCCGCTCCCGTGTGCTCGCCGAAGAGCGCGTTCGCGATCGCTCCCTCGAGGAAGTGGATCTCGCCGCTCTTGCCGTTCGAGCGGACGTTGAGCCGCCCGGTCTTCCGGCCGTGGAAGAGGACCTGGACGATGTCGGGCAGGCCCATCTCGCGGAGGCTGCCGGAGACGCCCTTCGCGCTCTTGCTCTGGTTCGACCACTGGTCGAGCATCGCCTTCAGCTTCGCGACGAGGACGTCGGCCTGGACGGGCTTCGCCACGAAGTCCATCGCCCCGAGCTCGAAGGCGCGCTGCGCCTCCGTCCGCCCCTGCTTGTGCGTGTGCACGACCCAGGGGAGATCGCGTCCCCACGGCTCCTTCCGGCTCTCGGAGAGGAACGCGAGGCCGTCGGAGTCGGGGAGCTCCACTTCACAGACGACGAGGTCGAACTCGTGCTCCCCGCCGGAGAGGAGCTTGCGCGCGGCCTCCGCCGAGCGGGCTGTCTTCACGTCGAAGCCCTGCTCGACGAGCCGGAGCTCGAGGACGGTCGACTCCTCCGGGTCGGGATCGATCACGAGCATCCGATAGCGGTTCGCGAGGAGCTTCGCCTTCATGTCCTCGCCGAGGACGAGGGCCTTGAAGAGATCGAGGATCCCGGGGTCGAAGATGGTCCCCTTGTGCTCGAGGAGCACGTTCATGGCCTCCGCGGGCGAGAGCACCTTCCGGAACGGATTCCGCGGGTTCTGGGTGAGGTCCGCGTATGTGTCCGCCACCGAGAGGAGCCGCGCGCCGAGGGGGATCTCCTTGCCGACGAGCTTGTCGGGGAAGCCCTTCCCGTCGAAGCGCTCGTACATGTGGAAGACCGTGTTGCGGATCGACGCCGGGAGGCGCACGGCCTCGAGGAGGCGGAGGGGCGTGTCGTAGGCCTTCTGCGCCGCGCTCTTGTGGCCCTCGTACTCGCTGCAGTTCAAGGCCGTCAGGTGGAACTGGCCCATCTTGCCGAGATCGTGGATGTGACCCGCGACGATGACGGCGTACGTCTCGGCGCGATCGAGGTTCATCCGCTCCGCGACGCGCCGGAGCAGGCGCGAGACCTGCGACGAGTGCCCGCGGAGCTCCTGCCGCGTGTTCTCGAGGAGGCTCACCATGACGGTGAGGAGCTCGACGGTCGTGTCGTTGGTGAGGACCTTCTCGCGATGGGCCTCGCTTCCCGGCGGGCTCGTCCCGGGATGCGCGGCTGCCGGCAGGCTCGTCGTGCTGCTGGTTCGGGGCGCGGCGACCTCGGCGCCGTCCTGACGCGCGCGCGCGGGCTTCGGCGCGGGCATCGCGGCCTCGAGCCGAGGATCGGACTTCCGCTCCGCGACGGCGTGGGCGGCGGCGGCCGAGGGCA
>JALHPN010000286.1 GCA_022842465.1 Polyangiaceae bacterium
GGCGCGCCCGGGGGCGGCGGCCAGAGCGGCGGCGCTCCCGCGCCAGGCGCCGGCGGCACCACCACCACGCAGACGTCGAGCACCGTCCAGTACTACCCGGGCGGCGTCGCGCCGACCCCCGCGGGACAGAACCTCGGCGGCGGCAACGCCCAGTACTCCTCCTCGAAGCCGATCACGGGCCCGAACGATCGCGACACGTTCGACTTCAACCGCGGCGGTAGCGGCGGCGGCGGCCAGACGATGCGCGGCAACCCGGACGGCTCGTTCATCCTCGGCGAGGGAGGCGGCGTCGCGCGCATGTCCGTCAACGGGACGCACAACGTCCGCAAGGGCGACACGCTCTGGGGGATCTGCGACTCCTACTTCCACAACCCGTACCAGTGGCCGCGCGTGTGGTCGTACAACCCGCAGATCCAGAACCCCCACTGGATCTACCCCGGCGATCAGGTCCGCCTCCGCGCCGGCGGCGACATGGCCGAGATCGCGCGGCCGCTGAACGACGGCGGCCGCTTCATCGACTCGCGCCGGCAGGTCTCGCCCGACACGATCTTCCTGCAGAGCCAGGGCTTCATCGAGGACGAGGCGGAGAACAACTGGGGCGAGATCAACGGCTCGCGCGAGGACAAGCTCTTCCTCACCGACTACGACGAGGTCTACATCCGCGTCGCGTCGAACCGCGACCTGAAGGTCGGGCAGGAGCTGACGGTGTACCGCCCGCTCCGGCGCGTCGGCTCGGGACGGCTCGTCGAGATCCAGGGCACCGTCCGGGTCGACCAGTGGAACCCGCAGGATCGGATGGCGCGGGCGCGCATCGTCGAGACGATCGACACGATCGAGCGCGGCGCCCGCATCGGCCCCCTCACGCGGCGCTTCTCGGTGATCCCGCCGGTTCGCAACGACACGGACGTCGCGGCGCAGGTCATCACCAGCGTCCGGCCGAACAACCTCTACGGCGAAGGGCAGGTCCTCTTCATCGACAAGGGCGAGGAAGAGGGCCTGAAGCCGGGCAACCGCCTCTTCGTCCTCAAGAAGGGGGACGGCTTCCACCAGACGCTCCCCACCGAGCCCGCCGCGACGCGCATCGCGCTCGAGAGCAACTCCCCCGCCGCGATGGAGCGGATCCCGAAGCCGCGCGAGGAGAACAAGCTCCCCGAGGAGTACCAGGCCGAGCTCCGCGTGGTCAGCACCACCAAGCACGCCGCGATGGTGCTCGTCACCGCTTCGCGCCGCGAGATCGAAGCCGGCGACAAGGCCTGGGCTCGAAAGGGCTACTGATTCCGTCCTCTCAGTCGTACCGCTCGGAGTGCACGCGCTTGCGCTCGACACCCATCTGCTTCCGGAGCAGATCGCGGACGGCCGACACCATCCGCTCGAGCCCGCAGATGTAGACGTGAGGGGCGCCGCGGCCGGCCCCCTCGAGCTCGCGCCAGGCCTCCTCGACGTGCGTCTGCACGTAGCCGCGTAGCCCCGTCCACGCCGCCTCGGGCTTCGAGAGCGTGTATGCGCAGCGGAAGTTCGCGTGCTTCGCCGCGAGCTCCTCGAGCTCCTCGCGGTAGATGCGGTCCTCCGGGTAGCGCACGCCGAAGAGGAGCGTCATCGGCGACGTGTCTCCGTTCGCGAGCGCGTCGCGGATCATGCTCCGGAGCGGCGTCACGCCCGTCCCCGTCCCGACGAAGAGGGTCGCCTGCCCCTCCGGCACGAGCGGCCGCGTGAAGAAACCTTGCGGACCGATCGCGCGGAGCTCCGCCCCCGGCTCGAGGCCGTGGAGGTACGGCGACCCGGCGCCGGTGTCGACCTTCGTGACCGCGAGCCCGAAGCGCGGCGTGCCCTCGGGCGGCGACGCGATCGAGTACGCGCGGCGCGCTTCGCCCTCCGCGAGCGGGAGCACGAGGCTCACCCACTGGCCTGCCTGGAAGGCGAACGGCGCCCCGTCGGTGCGTTCGAAGACGAGCTCCTTCACACCCGGCGAGAGCACGCGCGAGGCGAGCAGGCGGACGTCGAACGTGGGAGGCGCCGGCATGTTCCGGAGCGTTTCCTAGCACTCCGTGCGTGGCTCGTCCTCTTCAACGGCCGAGGCTCTGCGCCCGGTACGCATACGCGGCCTTCACGCGCGACGACGTGCGGAGGACGCGCTCCATCCGGAGGAGGGCGTCGAGCACGGCGCCCGTCCCGAGCGCGGCGTCGCGGGCCGCGTCGAGCACGGCCGCGAGGTGCGGGCTCGCGTCGAGCGGATGGTAGAACGCCCCCGGGAGGAGGTGGAGCGCGGGTCCGACCGCGACCACGCGTCCGTCGAACGCCCCTTCGGCGTGCTCCAGCGCGAGCGCCTGCGTCTCGCCCTCGATCGTGACGAGGAGCTCGGCGCCGGACCACAGGTCCTCGAGGTGCGCCGAGCCTCCGTCGAACGCCTCGACCACGAAGAGGCCGCGGTGCGCACGCCCGAGCGCCGCGAGGAGCGGAGCCCCCGAAACGCCCGCCAGCTCCGCGGCGCGGCGCGCGAACGCGGCCGTCGTCAGCGCATCGTCCCAGAAGGCCCGCGTGCGCGCGTCCACGTCGGCGCTGGGATCGTCCGCCCGGAACGCCCCCGTGCGGCGCTGGAAGGCTTCGCGGAGCTCTTGCATCTCGCGCGCGAGCGGGGCGGAACCGGCCGCCTGCACGAGCGCATCGAACGTGGCGGAGACCTCGTCGGGGCTCTGGCGTGCGGCCGTGGTATCGTGTCGGGACGGCATGGACAATCGCGTCTTCTTCCCGCAGCTCGCGGTCGACCAGTGGGGCATCGACGGCAAGGTCGATCTCGCCGCGGACACCCTCATCCTGCTCGCGACCGGGCGCCGGTACAAGATCGAGGAGTCCGTCCGCGTCGTCGTCGAGGTGACCGGCGCGAACGACGAGCACAAGCTCGTCGGCAAGGTGAAGGCGAAGGCCCTGCTCGAGGAGCTCGGCGCCGAGATCCTCGAGAATTCCATGATCCTCGGCGACAACGCCTACGACGTCGTCCCCGGGTGGGCGGCCGCGCCCGACGGCCCCTTCGACGCCGCGAGCGCGAAGGGCGCGACGACCGAGGTGGAGATGCTCCAGCGCATCTCGGAAGGAACGCTGTGAAGCCGTGATCACCGAGCACGTCGGCGCCTTCCTCTTCTACGTCACGGCCGCGACGTACGCCGTCGCGTCCGCGCTCTTCCTCCGCTACCTCGTGCGGGGGACGGGGGAGAGAGGGGAGCGCTTCGCGCCGAGGCTCGTCGCGATCGGCGCAGGCATGCACGCCGCGCACATCGTCGTGAGCTCCCTCGTGCTCCGCGTCTGCCCGGTCGAGGGCATCCATTTCCCCATGAGCGTCGCGTCGATGTTCATGTGCGTCGCCTACCTCTTCGGGCGGGTGCGCTACCGCGTCGAGGTGGCGGGCGCCTTCGTCGCCCCGCTCGCGCTCACCTCCCTCCTCGCTTCGCGCTTCGTGGGGGTGACGGAGCCCGATCGCGGCGTCCGGAGCGTGCTCCTCCCGTTCCACGTCACGATGAACCTCGTCGGCGTCGCGCTCTTCGCCCTCGCCTTCTCGTCGGCCGTGCTCTACCTGGTGCAGGAGCGCCTCGTGAAGAAGAAGCGGATCGACGGCGTCTCCCGCCGACTCCCGCCGCTCGACGCGCTCGATCGCGCCGAGCACAAGTTCCTCCTCGCGGGCTTCCCGCTCCTCACGATCGGCATCATCACGGGCACGGTGTGGGCCGGCCGCGTCGAGACGGGGAACCCGAGCGAGGTCCTCCGCGCCGTCTTCGGCTACGTCACGTGGCTCGTCATCGCCGGCGTGCTCTTCCTCCGCGCGGCCGCCGGCTGGCGCGGTCGGCGTGCGGCGTACGGAACCATCACGGGGTTCGCGTTCTCGGTCGTCGTGCTCGTCATCTACCTCGTGCGCGGGAGCGGGGCCGCTCCCGCGCCGACGGCGGAGGCGACGCGCCCCGCGCCCGCCGTGGCGGCCGTCGTGGCGGGGGCGCCTCGATGACGCTGCCCGTCGTCGTGGTCGGTCTCTCGCACAAGACGGCGCCGGTCGACGTCCGCGAGCGCTTCGCGGCCGGCTCGGAGATCCTGCCCGAGGTGCTCGCGCGCCTCACGTCGCGGCCGGAGCTCGAGGAGGTGATGTTCCTCTCGACGTGCAACCGCGTCGAGGTGATCGCCCTTCCCCGGGCGTCGGGCACGATCGACAAGGGATCGCCCGCGATCGAGAGCGCGTCGCGGGCCATCCGCGAAGCGCTCCGCGAGCACATCGGCGCTTCGAGCTCGGACGAGCTCGCCGAGTACCTCTACGAGCGCTCGGGAGACGACGCCGTGCGCCACGTCTTCCGCGTCGCGGCGAGCCTCGACTCCATGGTCCTCGGCGAGCCGCAGATCCTCGGCCAGGTGAAGGACGCCTACGACGCGGCCGTCGCCGCCGGCGCGCTGCGGAGCCACCTCGCCCGCTGCATGAACCGCGCGTTCACCGTCGCGAAGCGCGTGCGCTCGGAGACGCAGCTCGGCGCGGGCCTCGTCAGCATCTCGAGCGTCGCGGTCGACCTCGCGCGCCGCATCTTCGGCGACCTCTCCGAGCAGGTCGTCCTCCTCGTCGGCGCGGGCGAGATGGCCGAGCAGGCCGCCAAGAGCCTCGGCAAGAGCTCGCGCTCGATCCGCGTCTGCAACCGCTCCTTCGAGCGCGCCGCGAACCTCGCCGCCACCTTCGGCGGCACCGCCGCGCCACTCGACATGCTCGAGGCCGAGCTCGTCGCCTCCGACGTCGTCGTCGCGAGCACGTCGAGCAAGACGTACGTGATCACGAAGGACCTCGTGAAGCGCGTGATGAAGGCGCGGAAGGGCAAGACGCTCTTCTTCGTCGACATCGCCGTCCCGCGGAACGTGGACCCGGAGGTCCACAAGCTCGACAACGTCTACGTGTTCAACGTCGACGACCTCGAGCAGGAGGTCCGTCAGAACCTCGAGGCGCGGCAGAACGAGGTCTCGACCGCCGAGAAAATCGTCGACACCGAGCTGAGGGACTTCGCCTCGTGGGCGCGCTCGCTCGACGTGCAGCCCGCGATCGTCGGGCTCCGCGCGAAGACGCGCAGCGTGCTCATGGCGGAGCTCGAGCGCACGCTCGGCGCCCGTCTGAAGCACCTCGGGGAAGGCGAGCGCGCCGCCCTCGCGCAGATGATGGAGAGCGCGACCAACAAGCTCCTCCACGCGCCGACGACGCGCCTCCGCGCGGCGTCGAGCGGCGACGACGCCGGGACGCTCGTCCACGCCGTGCAGCACCTCTTCGATCTCCCGCAGGGCGAGGCCGCGGAGCCGAAGGCCCCCACTCCGGCCCCCCCCGTGACCCTCACGCCGGCGGAGCCCACCAACGAGAGCACGCACTGATGAAGCTGACGTACGCCACGCGCCGCTCGGCGCTCGCCCTCGCGCAGTGCCGCGCCTTCGTCGCGAGGCTCGCCTCGGCGAACCCGGGGCTCGAGCTCGTCGAAGAGCAGATCGTCACCACCGGCGACAAGATCCAGGATCGCCCGCTCTCCGAGGTCGGCGGCAAGGGCCTCTTCGTGAAGGAGATCGAGGAGGCGCTCCTCGACGGTCGCGCGCAGCTCGCCGTGCACTCGATCAAGGACGTGCCGGGCGTGCTCCCGCACGGGCTCTTCATCGCCTGCATCCCGGTCCGGGAGGACGCCCGCGACGTCCTCGTCTCGCCGAAGCACGGGACCCTGGCCCAGCTCCCGGAGGGCGCCGTCGTCGGGACGAGTAGCCTCCGTCGCTCGGTGTCGCTCAAGCGCTCGCGGCCGGACCTCCGCATCGTCCCTCTGCGCGGGAACGTCGACACGCGTCTCCGGAAGGTCGATGCCGGCGAGTGCGATGCGATCGTCCTCGCGCGCGCAGGGCTCGTCCGCCTCGGCCTCCAGGCCCGCGCCACGGACGTGCTCTCGCCGGACGTGTCGCTCCCCGCGGTCGGGCAGGGAGCGCTCGGCATCGAGTGCCGGGAAGACGACGGCGAGACCCGCCGCGTGCTCGCAAAGCTCCACGACGAGCCCACCGCCTTCTGCGTCGCCGCGGAGCGCGGGGTGATGGTCGCCCTCGAAGGAGACTGCAAGACCCCGCTCGGGGCCTACGCCGAGCGCGTGACCTCGACGAGCGGCGCGCCGGGGGCCCACGACCTCCATCTCCGCGCCTTCGTGAGCGATCCCGACGGAGGAAACCTGCGGAGCGCGGAGGAGCGCATCGCATGGCCCGAGGATGCACACACCGCCGCCGAGCTGGGAGCCCGCCTCGGACACCGTCTGAAGACGGGCGGCTGAGGAACTCCGCCGCGATCGGACGCCGCCTCGGGTATCCTCGCGGCGTGCCGTCACGCCTTCGCGCTCGCCCGTCCCTGGCGCTCGTCGCCGTCCTCTTGCCCCTCGTCGTGACGGCGGCCGTCGCGTGCTCGGACGAGCCGCTCGCCGAGCCGGTCGACCTCGTCCCCGCCGGCGACGGCGGCACGCAGAGCGCGGACGTGACGAAGCCCACGGACGACGCGGGGGACGGGGCGCCGGCGGTGAAGACCGCGCCGTACCACCTGATCGGCCGCTTCGACGGGAGCGCGGCGGCGGGGCCGCGCCTCTCGTGGTCGGGCACGCAGGTGCGCGCGCGGTTCAAGGGGACCGGGCTCGCGATGCGGCTGAAGGACTCGGGCAACGGCTTCGGCGGCGGTTCGACGCGCTACGCGGTCGTCGTCGACGGGGCGGCGCCGACCGACGTCGCCGTCACGCCCGCAGAGGAGAGCTACGCGCTCGCGAGCGGGCTCCCCGACGCGGAGCACGACGTCGAGATCACGAAGCTCACCGAGCCGAGCGTGGGCACCTCCCAGCTCCTCGAGCTCGTCGTGACGGGCGGGGCGCTCGTCCCGACGCCGGTTCCGGCCCCGACGCGCCGGCTCGAATTCGTGGGCGACTCGATCACCGCCGGCTACGGGATCCTCGGACCGAACGGCGACTGCGGCTTCAGCGCGGCGACCGAGAGTGAGGCCGCGGCCTGGGGCGCGGTCGCCGCGAAGGCGCTGGGCGCGGAGCGCTCCGTCCTCGCATGGTCGGGGATCGGCGTCTTCCGCGACAACGGCGGCGGGACCGTCGAGCAGATGCCCGAGCGCTACGATCGCGCCATCGCGACGGAGCCCGCGAGCGCGTGGACGCACACGTCGTTCGCCCCCGACGCCGTCGTCGTGAACCTCGGGACGAACGATTTCGCGAGCGGGGACCCGGGCGTCGCCTTCGAGACGGCCTACGTCGCGTTCCTCACGAAGCTGCGGACGACCCATCCGAACGCCTACCTCGTCGTCGCGACCTCCCCGATGCTGACGGACTCGTTCCCCGCGCCGCCGGCGAACGAGCAGCGCCGGACGAAGTCGATCGCCGCCCTGAACCGGATCGTGGAGGCGCGGAAGACCGCGGGTGACGCGAAGATCGGCCTCCTTTCCATCGACGAGCAGCTCGCCTCGGACGCGTATGGCTGCGACTACCACCCGAGCGCCGCGACGGCGCAGAAGATGGCCGCGCGGCTCACCGAGTTCCTGAAGTCGACCCTCGGCTGGTGATCGGCCGAAAACCGGGGTTGCCGCCGGCGCGCGTCCGACTAATGTCGCAATCCGCCGTGCGGAAGCTGCTCGTCCTCGTCGTCTCGATCGTCGCCGTGCTCACGGTCTGGCTCCTGCCGGCCGTCGCCCACGCGAAGGCGGGCGCGACGCTCGGCGAGCCGCTGCGCCTCGAGGTCAAGGGCGCCCCCGAGGCGTTCTACTTCAAGCCCCGCGCGAAGGGCGTGAAGCCCGTCCTCATGTACCTCCACGGTCGCGGCGGAAACCCCGCCGAGGACTGCCGGAAGTGGGCGAAGGTCGGGACGCAGTTCGGCTGGGTCGTGTGCCCGTCCGGCCCGGCCGACAACGGCAACGGCGGCCGCACGTGGGGCGGCGACGGCGGACACGTCATCACCGCGACCATGGACGCGCTCCGCGCCAAGTACAAGGGGCGCGTCCAGAAGCGCGGCAACCTCCTCATCGGCTTCAGCGAGGGCGCCTTCGTCGCCATGCAGGTCGGCCTGAAGGATCAGACCACCTGGACCCGCTGGCTCATCCTCGGCGCGAGCGACCAGTACTGGCCGTACGACGTGAGCCCCGAGCTCGAGAAGGACAAGCGCAAGGTACGCCGCGTCTTCCTCCTCACCGGCGAGAACGACGGCGTCGCCCAGAACACCGTCAAGGTCGGCGACGTCCTCAAGAAGAACAAGGTGCCGGTGAAGGTCCGCCTCGTGCCCGGGATGGGTCACGAGGTGCCGAGTGACCGCATGGTGAGCACCTACCGGCGCCCGCTCGCCTGGCTCGCCGCGGCCAAGTGATGAACGCCTCGGCCCCCTCGCCCCCGCCCCCGTCGCATCGACGGCCGCCGCTCGTTCTCGGGATCGCGGGGGGCTCCGGCTCGGGGAAGAGCACCATCGCCAAGTCCATCCTGGAGGCGCTCCCGGAAGGCCGCGGGGTGCTCCTCCAGCAGGATCACTACTACCGGTCGCAGTCCCACCTGCCCGCGCAGGAGCGGGCGAGCGTGAACTACGACCATCCGGATGCGCTCGAGCTCGATCTCTTGACCCAGCACCTCGACGCGCTGCGGACCGGGCAGGCCATCACGCGTCCGACTTACGAGTTCACGATCCACGACCGCCTCAAGGAGGGGCTCCGGATCGAGCCGGCCCCCGTGATCGTGGTCGAGGGGATACTGGTCCTCGCGGACGAGCGGCTGCGGTCGAGGTTCGAGGTCAAGCTCTTCGTCGACACGGATCCCGATCTCCGGGTGATCCGCCGCATCCGCCGGGACATCGAGCAGCGGGGCCGGACCTTCGCCCAGGTCCGGAAGCAGTATTACGAGTCCGTCAGGCCGATGCACATCGCCTTCGTCGAGCCGTCGAAGCGGTACGCCGACATCATCATCCCCGAGGGGGGGCAGAACCAGGTGGCTCTGGAGTTCCTCCTCAGTTTCGTGCGGCAAAGGGCCGTCGAGGGGGGATAGGATAGAGGGCGGAACTCTCCGTGAGCGGCGCCCTCTCCGTTCCCCGATCGAAAGCTGCGGACCTGCTCCTCCGGGCGCAGCTCTTGCCCCGCCCGAGGTACGAGCGCGTCCTCGAGCTCCTCGAGACGACGACCGCCCGCGCCGAGGAGGTCATGCTCGACAACGACGTGTTCTCCGAGGCGGATCTCCTCCGCGCGCTCTCCGGCATCTACCAGACGCACTTCGTCTCGACGGAGAAGCTCGCGCGCGCCGAGATCCCGCGCGCGACGGTGCAGATGATCCCGAAGCGGGTCGCCGAGACGCTCGGCGTCTTCCCCGTCCTGTTCGACTCGCAGACGAGCGTCCTCAGCATCGTCACGCCCGATCCCGACAACGGCGATCTCCTCCGTGAGGTGAAGCTCGTGTCGGGCGCGCGGAACGTCAAGGCGTTCGTCGCGCGACCGGCGGCGGTCTCGGCCGCGATCCGGAAGCACCACGGCGGAGACACGCGCGCCTTCGCCTCCCTCGAGCGACCGTCGATGGGCTTCGACTACGGACAGCAGGTCACGTCCGACGGGCGCGTCATCGCGAGCAAGGACTCGGTCAAGCTCAAGGATTCGGTGCGGCTGCGGGACGGGATCGACATGAACATCTCGACGCCGGCGCCCTCGCCGGCGCCGTCCCGCGCCCCGCGGCCGCCGAGCGGTGACTTCTCTCCGGCGCCCGCGCCGCGGAAGCCGCCGCCGGTGCCGCAGCGACCTCCCACCCCGCAGGACCCGGTCCCCACGCGCGG
>JALHPN010000287.1 GCA_022842465.1 Polyangiaceae bacterium
CGCGCCCCGACGCCCCGGCCGGGGGGCGGCAGGGCGGCGACGGCGGCGTCGACCTCGGCCGCCGGGGGCTCCCCGCGGCGGCAGCCGGCGAGCAGGGTCGCGAGGACGAGACAGACGAAGATCTTCGTCATCGCGCCGACGATACCCGATCCCGGGCCGCCCGCGGGGTGTAAGCCCGCGCCGCCGCGGGACGTTGTTCGGTCGCCCTCGGCGTTGTCGACGTTGACGGTCTCTTGCCTCGCCGATAGTTGTAGGGCTCACCCGCACCCCACGTGGAGACGCGGGTCCCATGTCCCTGCTTGGAGGATTCATGCGAACGACGTCGCTCGTGGTGCTCGGTCTCGTCGCCCTCGGGGTGATCGCTACGGCCTGCAAGAAGGACGACCCCCCGGCCGTCGCGCCGGCGGCGAGCGCCCAGCCCTACGGGCAGCCGGGCGCCTACCCGCAGCAGGGCGCCTACCCGCAGCAGGGCTACCCGCAGCAGGGCTACCCGCAGCAGGGCGGCTACCCGCAGCAGGGCGGCTACCCGCAGCAGCCGGGGGCGGCCCCGGCGGCGGGGGCGCTCTCGACGCCCGGCCCGACGGCGCTCCCGTGCCAGAACGACGCCGCGTGCGTCACGCACAAGTGCAACACGCAGTACGGCAAGTGCGCCTTCCCGTGCACGACCGACAACGACTGCGTCGCGGGCTCGACCTGCATGACGGCGATGGGCGCGGCCGCGGCCTGCTTCCCGAAGCCGCCCGGCTCGCCCTGATCGTCCGCTCCCGTCACCGCGGAGCTCGCGGGATCCGCTGCTTCGCGTCGTAGAAGGTGCCCCACGGATCGGTCCGGCGCTTCGCGAGGACCGCCGGCACCGTTCGCACGGTGAGCTCCCGCGGGTCGACGGTGGGGAGATCCTCCCAGGCGATCGGGAGCGCGACCGTAGCGCCGGGCCGCGCGCGGGAGGAGTAGGGGAGGATCGCCGTCGCGCCCTCCGCGTTGCGGAGCCAGTCGACGAAGATCTTCCCCTTCCGTTTCGCCTTCGACATGGTGGAGACGTAGCGGGACGGGGCCTGCTCGGCGAAGGCGTCGGCGACGGCCTGGGCGAACGTCCGTACGGCGTCCCAGTCGTCCTTCGCGGCGAGAGGCACGACGACGTGGAGCCCCTTGCCGCCCGTCGTCTTCACGAAGCTCTCGAGGCCCACGCGCCGGAGCGACTCGCGCATCTCGATCGCGGCGTCGACGACCCGTGAGAAGGGAAGGGCCTCGTCCGGATCGAGGTCGAACACGATCCAGTCGGGGTACGTCGCCTTCGGGAGCCGTGAGCCCCACCCGTGGAGCTCGACGGCGTTCTGCTGCGCGAGCTCGATGACCTCGCGCGGGGTCGTCACGTAGATGACCTCCTCGCCGTTGACCTCGTCGATGCCGATGCGGTCGACGAGGCCGCGCCCACCGTGCTTTTGCACGAAGCACGGCGCCGCCGCCTTCTTCTTCGGGCCCGCGGGTGGACGCCGCGGCGTGAACGCGCCGAAGGTGCCCGTACACCGGACGAGCATGAGCGGGCGCTTCGTCGCGAAGCGGAGGAAGGGCTCGGCGACGGCCTCTGCGTAGCGCACGAGCTCGAGCTTGGTCGTCCCGCTCGTCGGATCCACGACGCGCTCGGGATGCGAGATCACGATCCCGAGGACGGTGGGCGGTCCGTCCTCCTTCACCTCGAGATGGGCCTCCGCCTCGCGCACGACCTCGCGCGCCGGCTTGTCCTCGCGGAGCCCGAGGAAGCTCGGGTGCCGAAGGGCTCCGTCCTTCGTCCACTCCGTGAACCGCACCTCGCAGACGAGCTCGGGGGAGACCCACGTGACCTCCTTCATCCTCGGCGCGCCGGTGACGGCAGGCGCGTCGAGCGTCCGCGTCCCGAGCCGCTTCGCGAGATCGCGGAGGGAGGCCTCGGAGAAGCCCGTCCCGACCTTGCCGGCGTAGCGGAGGCTCCTCTTCTGGCCGCTCCCCTCGTTCACGCCGAGGAGGAGCGCGCCGATGCCCCTCCGGCTCCCCTTCGGCGGTGTGAAGCCGACGATGACCAGCTCCTGCTGCTTCTGGCACTTCACCTTGACCCAGTCCTTGCCGCGGCCGGACCGGTAGGGGGCGCTCGCGCGCTTCGCGATGATCCCCTCGAGCCCGTGCGCGCAGGCCTCGCGGAAGAACACGTCGCCGCGTCCCACGACATGGTCACACAGGCGGAGCGGCGGCTCCTCCCCTGCGAGGAGCGTCCGGAGCTCCTCCTTCCGGACCGTCAGCGGCTCGCCGCGGAGGTCCACGCCGTCGCGGAAGAGCAGATCGAAGACGAAGTAGACGAGCCGCGAGCGATCGCGGCCCGAGAGCGCGTTCTGGAGGCTCTGGAAGTCGGTCCTGCCGTCCTCGAGCACCCACGCGATCTCGCCGTCGAAGAGCGCGCCCTCGGCGCGCACGTGCGACAGGGCCTCCGCGATCTCGGGGAAGCGGGACGTCCAGTCCTTGCCGCTCCTCGTCGCGATCGTCACCTCGCTCCCGCGCTTCGTGACGAGGGCGCGGTAGCCGTCGAGCTTCATCTCGTAGAGCCAGTCCTCGCCCTCGGGCACGTCGTCCACGAGCGTCGCGAGCTGCGGTGAGGTCTCGCCGGAGGCCGGGAGGTCGGCGCGCGTGCGCTTCGCCTTCGGCCGCGCGACGCGGAGCGCGGGGACGCCGGCCGCGACCTGCTCGACGGTGCGCCCCGTGAGGATGCTCTTCGGCATGCGGTCGACGATATCGGCCTTCGCTCCCTCCGCCACGTGCGCGTCGGCGCGCTTCACGAGCAGCCAGTTCGCCTTCGGCTTCCGCCCGCGCGTCTCCTCCTCCTTCAGGCGGACGAGCATGAATCGGCCGTGGAGCTTCTCGCCCGAGAGGGCGAACTCGAGGTGCCCTTTCTCGAGTCCCTTCCGTGGGTCCCCGATCGGCGTCCACTCGCCGCGGTCCCAGACGATGACGGGGCCGCCGCCGTACTCGCCCTCCGGGATCGTCCCCTCGAAGTCGCGGTAGTCGACGGGGTGGTCTTCGGTCTGGACCGCGAGGCGCCTCTGCTTCGGGTCGAGGCTCGGCCCCTTCGGCACCGCCCAGCTGAGGAGGACGCCGTCGAGCTCGAGGCGGAAGTCGTAGTGGAGCCGCGTCGCGTCGTGCTTCTGGACCACGAAGGAGCGGCCGCTCCGGGTCGGGCGCACGCGGCCCTCCGGCTCCTCCGTCAGGTCGAAGTCTCGCATCTCCCTGTAGCGACCGAGCGATCGCTTCATCGTGTCGCCGATCCCGCGCGGCGCCGCGCGTAGGGCCACCGATCCCACGTCTCGCGCGGGGTGTAGTCGAGGGCCCGCCCGCGCTCGGCCTCCGCCTGGCGCCGGCGCGGGAAGCGTACGGGCTCGTTCTGGCCGAGCCGCGCGGCGAGGTTCTGGGCGTCGAACGGCGCCCGCACCTTCACGTCGTTGTCGAAGTAGACGAACACGTCGCGGCCGCGCCTCGCCCAGGCGTCGACCCGGCGCGCCCAGCCGTCGAGGGCGGAGGGCCCGTACCCGCTCACGTAGAGCTTCGTGTCGCCGTGGAGGCGCGCGTAGACGAAGTCGGCGGTCACCGCGTCGATCTCCGGCCACGTGCCGGCGGTGTCGGCGATGCACAGCCCGACGTCGTGCTCCCTCATGACCGCGAGAAAGGCCGGATCGAGGAACGAGCCGTGGCGGACCTCGAGCGCGTGGCGAACGGGACGATCGACGGGCGCGTCCACGAACGCCCCGTGCGAGAGCCGCGCGTCGTGCCGCTTCGCGAGCGCGGCAGCCTCGCGGGTCGTCCGGGGGAGGATCGCGAAGAAGCGGGCGAGCCTCGGAGCATCGAAGGCGAGCTGCGGCGGCAGCTGCCAGAGGATCGGCCCCAGCCTCGCGCCGAGCGCGAGCACGCCCGACGCGAAGAAGTTCGCGAGCGGCGCCCCACAGTCGACGAGCTTCTTGTTGTGGGTGATGAAGCGTCCGCCCTTCACCGCGAAGACGAAGTCGTCCGGAACCTCCCGCGCCCAACGTGCGTAGCTCGACGGGCGCTGGAGCGAATGGAAGGAGCCGTTGATCTCGACCGAACGCATCCGGCGGCTCGCGTAGGCGAGCTCGTCCACCTGGCGGAGGCCCGCAGGGTAGAAGACGCCGCGCCACGGCGCGTAGCGCCACCCCGAGATCCCGATCCGGACGTCGCCCCGTGCCACGATCGCCCTCTTACGCTGCGTGCGGCGTCGTCGCCCGCTCCGCCACCGCGGCGGGGAGAGTGCGCTTGCCGAGACGATCCCGCAAGAGCGCGAGGACGGCCATCTCGGACGGCGAGAGCGCGGCGGTCCCGCTCCGAAGGCTCTCCGCCGCGCGGTCGCGGAGGGACTCGAGCTCCCCCGCCTCGTAGGCGCCGAAGATCTCCGGATGCACGTAGCACTTGCGGCAGACCGTCGGCGTGTTCCCGAGCCGCGCGGAGACGGCGCGGACGGCCTCGAGGACGTTCCGCTTCACCGCCGTCTTCGTCGCGCTCTCGAAGGTGAGCGCGGCGAGCGCATGGGCGGCGAGGACCGTGCCCGCCCAGGTCCGGAAGTCCTTCGCCGTGAACCCCTGCTCCGTGATGCGCTTCAAGTAGTCGTTCACGTCGTCGGCCTCGACCGTCTTCAGGCCGTCGTCCTCCGCGTACTGGAAGAGGACCTCGCCCGGGAGATCGTTGCACCGCGCGACGACGCGCGCGATCCGACGGTCGCTCACCTCCACGTCGTGGTCCTTGCCGCTCTTGCCGCGGAAGTGGAAGCGGAGCGTCGAGCCCTTCACGTCGACGTGGCGCGTCCGCATCGTCGTCAGACCGAACGAGCCGTTCTGCTGCGCGTACTCCTCGTTGCCGACGCGGATGAGCGTGATCTCGAGGAGGCGGACGACGGTCGCGAGGACCTTGTCGCGCGAGAGGCCGGGGAGGCTCAGGTCCTCGTCCACGCGCGCACGGATCCGTGGCAGGGCCTCCGCGAAGGCGAGCATGCGCTCGTACTTCGTCTCCTCCCGGATCTCCCGGAAGCGGGGGTGGTAGCGGTACTGCTTCCGCCCCCGCGCGTCGCGGCCGGTCGCCTGGATGTGCCCGTCGGGAGCGGGGCAGATCCACACGTCCGTCCACGCCGGGGGGATGACGAGGCCGCGGATGCGGGCGAGCGTCTCCGTGTCCTTCACCGCGGAGCCGTCGGGCCTCACGAATCGAAATCCCTTCCCGCACCGGAGCCGGCGGATCCCGGGTGAGCGGTCGTCGACGTAGCGGCACTGGGCGATCTTCGCGCTCTCCTCCGGGTCGAGCGGGAGCGGCCTCCGCCGTCGCGTGCGGACGAGCCCCGCGGCGCGGGCGAGACGCGCGGTGGCCGTTCGGACCGCCTGTGGAAGGGCTCGCGTCATGCTGCGCGACCGCCCTTCGTCTTCGCCGTGCGCTTCTTCGCGCGCGCGACGCCACGCTTCGGGCTCGTGGTGGTGTCGTTCGCGCTCGCGCCCCTCGTCCTTCCCGCGACGCTCTTCTTCAGGAGCGCGAGGAGGTCGACCACGTCGGTCGCCACCTTTCCGGGCACCGCGGTGTGCTTCTTCTTCGCGGTCCCCGTCCGCGCCTTCTCCTCGATCATCGCCATGACGTCGGCGTGGTAGCGGTCCTTGTACTTCGAAGGATCCCACTCCGTCATCATTCCCTCGACCAGCTGCTCTGCCATCTGCTGCTCGCGTTCCCCGACGAGCCCGGCGTCGTGCTTCGTCGGGAGCGGCATGTCGGAGACGTCCTTCAGCTCGTGCCCGAAGCGGAGCGTCTCGAGCATGATGGCGTCGCCGACGGGGAGAAGCGCAGAGAGGTGCTCGCGCGTGCGGAGCACGAACGTGGCGATCGCGGCGGCCTCCTTGTGACGGAGGGCGTCCCGGAGGAGCACGTAGGCCTTCGTCGCGCGCTTCTGCGGCACGATGTAGTACGGCGTCTCGAAGAAGGCCGGATCGATGTCGTCCATCGGGACGAAGTCCTGGATGTCGAGCGTCTGCGTCGCGCGGACGTTCGCCTTCGCGAGGTCCTCGGGATCGAGGACGACGAACTCGCCCTTCTCGATCTCGTAGCCCTTCACGATGTCGTTCCAGGCGACGGGCTTGCCGGTGGCCGAGCTCACGCGCTCGTACTTGATCGGCGCCAGGCTCTCCTTGTCGAGCTGACGAAAGTGGATCTCGTCCTGCCGGCTCTCCGCCGTGTAGAGGGTGACGGGGATCTGGAGGAGGCCGAAGCTGATCGACCCGGACCAGATGCCGCGTCCCGCTCCGCTCGAGCTCCGCTCGCCGTCCCCGGATCCGGCGTCCTTCTTCGGGGTGGCTCTTCGCGCGCGTGCCATGGAGCCTGCCCCGTTGCAGCGTGCGTTCCATGCGGGCGCGCACGGCCGAACCGCGTCTCGGACGCGGTCCCTGCTGAGGCGCCGCGCCACGATCGCGGCTCGAGCGACCGCTCGCGCTCCCCTACGCCGGACGCTGCCGCGCCTCGAGGACGTGATCGACCATCGTGTCGCCGTCGAAGACGAAGCGCCCCGAGAAGGGCTCCCCCGCCAGCATCTTCGGGATCCAGAGCCGGTCGTCGGCCCACATGCGGTCGAACGGGATCGTGTCCCGCGTCACCCAGAGGGGCTTCGCCTCGTCGGTCTCGGTGGGCGTCCCTTCGAGCCCCGTCGCGCGGAACACGGTCGCGTGGAGCGCGTAGCCGTCCTGGAACTGGAACGAGAGCTCGCCCATCTCCTCGACGCCGGTGGGCGTCACGCGGAGCTCCTCTTCGACCTCGCGGATCGCGCACGCGCGGATCGAGGCGTCGCTCGCCTCCGTCCGCCCGCCGGGCGCGTTGACCTTGCCGGCCCCGAGTCCGCGCTTCTTCTCGATGAGGAGCACGCGCTCGCCGTCGACGACGAAGAGGAGGGTCGCGCGGTCGGTCGGCGTCCAGCGTGTCCAGTCGACGTCCCGCACCGAACGGAGCAGAGGCCGTCGCCCGACGAGGAGGAAGCCCAGGCCCTCGAGCGCGGGTCGCGCCTCGACGGGCTCGAGCCCGGCCGCCTCGAACACGCGCGTGAAGCGCGACTCGTCCCAGCGCCCGTAGCGACGCGACACGATCCGCCAGAGCGCGATGCTCGAGACGAAGCGAGGATTGGACGCGGCCTGGGCCCGGAGCGCGGACGGGAGGAGGGGCCGATCCGGCACGCTCCGGGGCTCGAGGAAGGCGCACATCCTCCCGGGTCGGAGGACGCGCCGAGCCTCGCCGAGGACCTGCTCCGCGCTCGGCACGAGGTAGAGGAAGCTGTGGCCGGTGACCGCGTCGAAGCTCCCGTCGGCGAAGGGGAGGTTCATGGCGTCGCCGCGGACGAACGACACGTGCGTGGCCGTGCGATCGCGCTTCTGGCGGAAGCGCGCGATCCGGATCATCGACTCGCTGTAGTCGAGCCCCGTCACCGCGAGACCCGGGACGCGCTCGGCCATCCCGAACGCGCTCTCGCCAGGTCCGCAGCCGACGTCGAGCAGCTTCTGCCCGCGCGCGACGCCGCACAGCTCCGCGAGCTGAGCGCCGTGCGTCCGCCACGTCGGCTGCGCCGTCAGGAACGCGTACGGGAGCGCGCCGACGTCGAACAGCAAGAACTGCCCGACTCGCCAGGCCGCCCGCGCGCGCGGCTCGTCGGAAGAGATCTCCACGTGCGCCGTCAGTACGACGTGGTGAAGCTGTCCATCTTGCCGTTCGCCGGCCACGAGAGCCCGCGGACGTGCCGATCGATGCACGACGCGACGCCCGGGTTCGGCGGCGTCGTGTAGACGCTCACGCCGACGGCGCGGCCCATCTTCACCGCGACCTTGACGGTCACCTTCATGCTGTCGGGCGCCCCGCAGCCGCTGATGAAGGCCGCGTTCCTCATCGGCGCGTTGAGCTGGCCGTCCGAGAGGTCCGGGCCGCCCTTGGCGCCGATCGTGACTTCCTGGTTGTTCTGGGCGAGGGCCGCCTCGTAGCTCATGCCGGCGGGGAAGCCGCCACCACCGCCGCCGCCGCCCGCCCCACGTCGTCCGCCGCCGCCCGCCTTCGCGCCGCCCTTGAGCGCGCCGCCGCCGGAGAGGTCGACCGCGTTCGGGTCGTCGGTGAGATCCGCGCCGTCCTTCCGCTCTCCGACCTTCTTCGCGATGAAGGCGCCGCCGATGCCGAGGAGGACGAGCGCGAGAGCCGCCATGATCGCGATCTTCGCGACGCCCGCCTTCTTCTCGGCGGACTCGACCTGCGCGACCTCCTTCTTCTCCTTCACGATCTCGCGGTGGCGCCGCGCGTGATCGGCGAAGGGCGCGAACTCCTCCCACTCGTCGATGGTCTTCGACCCGCCCGTGAGCTCGTCGCGGAGGATGTCGCCGCCTTCGAACTTGTGGGAGGCGATTTGCTGGAGCAGCTCGACCGCGTTGAACGGGCCGTGGTCCATGCGCGCCTTGTTGACGACGTAGCGCGGGCGCGGATCGGCCTCGAGGCGCGCCTTGAGGTTCGCGAGCTGGCGCGTGGGATCCGTCCGCGCCGCGTTCGGCGCCGCCGCGAGCGCCGCGGCCGGGCCGACCTGGCGCTGGGACGTCGGCGCGACGGCCATCGGGACCGACTGCGGCCCGGGCGGGACGGACACGACGATGTCGACCGGCGGGAGGAGCGACATGCGCACGTCGACGTCGGCGCCGTCGAGGTTCGACACGTCCGCGTCCGGCGGGGGGAGGCTCTTCATCGGCGCGAGGTGGTGCATCGCGCTCGCCAGGGCGCCGAGGTCGTCGGGCCGATGCGCCGGGTCCGCGACGAGCGCCTTGCCGAGGAGCAGCTCCAGCGCCTCGGGGAGGGACGGATCGACGTCCCGCGGGCGACGCAGCGCAGGTCCGATCGGGCTACCCGTGACGGCCTCGTAGAGCATGGCTCCCACCGAGAACACGCTCGCGCGCGCGTCGCCCGGCTCGCCCTTGCGCATCAGCTCGGGGGGGACGGCCGCCTTGTCGCGCGCATCCGTCGGAGGGACCGCGAGGGAGGGGCTCAGCCGCATCTGCCCGTCCGGCCCGCGCGTGATCGCCGACGGGTGGACGAACACCTTCTCGCCCGCGTCGTGTCGCTTCTTCAGATCGACGCAGACGGGGACGATGATCGCGATCGCATCGTCCAGCGTGAGGCGCCGCCCTTCGCCGCGACGCGCATCGAGGATCTGACGGAAGGACTCACGGTTCGCTGCCCCGGAGGCGTAGCTGCCGCCGGACGTGGGCGCGGGCATCACGGACATGGAAGCAACGTTATCGACTCACGCGGGGCCGTTCAATGCCCGAGCGCGCGGACGGCGCCGCTGGCAAGCGGGCTTTCCACGTACGATCTCCGCGGCTTGCCGGGGAAGGCCCCGGCCGCGGTGGTCAGGTCAAGCGCGGGCGCGGGCGATCTCGACGTTGATCGTGCGACCGTTCAGGATCTGGCCGACGAGCCCCGCGATCGCCCGGTCGGCGACCTCCTGCCGGACCGCGACGAACGTGATGCGATCGCGGATGTGGATCCGCCCCGTGTCGGAGGGCGTGACCTCGGCGTGCTCGCCGAGGAGGCGCACCATCTCGGTCGGCGTGAGGCCGTCCCGACGGCCGACGTTCAGGAAGAGGTTCGCGAAGCCCTCGGGGACGGCGCCTTCGTCGGGGCCGCCGTTCGCCTGCTCCTCGCCGCTGCGCGGCGCGGCCGAGACGGGCGCCGGGGCGCGCTCGCGGCGATCCCCCCGGTCGCTCCGCTCGCGGCG
>JALHPN010000288.1 GCA_022842465.1 Polyangiaceae bacterium
GTCACGTCTTCCGCTCCTGCTCCGCCCGCGCCCCCCGCCGCGAGCGATCCCACGCGCGCGGGCAAGATGCGAGAGGTGCACGACGCGATGGCGCGTCGCCGCCTCGGATCCGCCGAGCCGCTGCGCGTGGAGCAGATCGGCGCGCGCGCCGCGGAGGCCGAGGCGCTCCTCTCGTCCGGTCGCCACGACGAGGCGGTCGCGAAGCTCACCGAGACGGTGGAGCACCCGAGCTTCGCGCTCAACGCCGAGTCGACCGAAGGCCGCGCCGCGCTCTACCTCCTCGGCCACGCGCTCGCGACGGCCGGCGTCCACGAGTCGGCGCGCGCGTATCTCCGCAAGTCGCTCGCGCAGAAGGACGCGTGGGCGGCGAGCGGCGCCTACGCGCGGAGGGCCGTTCGTCGCCTCGTCGAGATCGCGCTCGAGGATCGCGCATACGCCAAAGGGCTCGAGGACCTCCAGGGCGTCCCCGCCTCTGCGCCGGACGAGGTGAAGGGCGAGCTCGCCTACGTCCAGGGCCGCGCGAAGGAGGCCGCCGGCGATCCGGACGGAGCCCTCGCCGCCTATGCGCAGGTCCCGCAGACGTCGCGCTTCTGGTCGCAGGCGACGTACCTCTCCGGCCTCGTCCAGGTCGAGCGGGGTCGGATGAAGGAGGGCGAGGCGCTCTTCTGCAAGGTCGCCGACCCGAAGCGCCAGGATCGCTCGACGCCCGTCTTCGCCGACGAGCGCTTCTTCGCCGTCCGTGATCTCGCGCGGCTCGCGCTCGGTCGCGTCGCCCACGAGCAGCTCCGCCACGACGACGCGCGCTACTACTACTACCTCGTGCCGCGCGACTCCGATCGCCTCGCCGAGGCGCTCTACGAGTCGGCCACGACGCGCTACGAGAAGAAGGACTACGAGGGTGCGCGCGAGCTGCTCGACGAGCTCTCGCAGCTGAAGGCGCACCATCGGTACGAGGACGAGGCCGACATCCTCGACGCGTACGTCGACCTCGCGCTCTGCCGTTTCCCCGACGCCGATCGCAAGCTCTCGGCGTTCCTGAAGCGCTACGAGCCCGTCCGTGACGGGGCGCGACGCCTCGGCGCGAGCGACCGCGGGACACGCGCCGTGCTCGCCGCCGCGCGGGCGGGAGGTGACGCCGGGGCGTCCGACGCGTCGGGGGTCTCCGTCACGCCCGATCAGCTCCGTGCGGTGGCATCGCTCGTGCGGGTCGACCCGCTCTACGGCGAGATCTCACGGCGGCGCGCCGTGCTCGAGCGCCAGGCGAGCGGCCTCCGGATGGCGATCGGGACGATCGACGACATGACGCGGAGCCTCGCGACGAGCGGCGGCGTGCGTCCGTTCATCGAGGAGAAGGGCGATCCGGTCGAGAAGGCGCAAGACGCGCGGGCGGCGCTCGACGGCGTGCGGCGGATGCTCGACGAGATGGAGGCGGCGAAGGTCCCGCCCGATCGCCTCGCGGCCTTCCGTAAGGAGGTGACCGATCTCGAAGGCCGCCTCGGCTCGAACCCGAGCGCGGCGGCCGAGGCCCTCGCAGCCCAGAGCGCAGGCGGCGACCTCCCAGGGCTCCTCCGCGCCGACGCCGCGCTCGCGGTGAGCCTCTCGCGCGAGGTCGAGAAGGTCCGCACGGAGCTCGCCTCGGCCGAGACGGCGCTCGCGACGGACGCCCTCCGGCGCCTCGATCTGCGCCTCTCCCGGCTCCTCCGCCGCGCGCGCCTCGGTCGCATCGAGAGCGTCCTCGGCAAGAAGCGCGCGCTCGAGGTGGAGGTCGAGGCGATCAACGCCGGCTTCCTCCCGAAGGACGCCCTCGACTCGCTCGACGCGGCCCGCTTCCTCCGCGACGACGAGGAGTACTGGCCCTTCGAGGGCGACGACTGGCCCGACGAGTTCGTCGGCAGCGAGTCGCTGAAGTAGCGCGTCCACGCCGCGACGACGAGAGCGGCTCGCGGCCCCGTGGGGATCGCGAGATCCGGATCGCACACGCCCGCCTCGACGAAACGACGGCTCGGATCGGGCCACCCTTCCGGTACTTACATCGTGGTTTGCACATTGCACCCAGCGGGCGGATGACGTCCCCCCTGGCTCCGAGCCTCTGCCTCCTGGCTGCCCTCGGGCTCGCCGGCTGCGCCGCGGCGACCGACGCCGACACGACGGCGGACCAGGGGCAGGCGATCGGCGAGCGCTGGTGGAGCCCGGTCGAGGTCGGAACCTACGACGCGGACGACGCGTCCCTCGCCATCACGAGCACCCTCCAGGGGCAGCGCGTCGCCTACTCCGCGCCGGCGTACTTCCTCGCGGGGGCCGTGAGCCGCGACGGCGACGGCGGCGTGAAGGTCCTCGGCGACGAGAACGGCGGCACGCTCCGCGCGCGTCCGGACGGGAACAACCTCGTCGTGTCGCTCGAGGCGTCCGGCCTCCTCGAAGGCGCGGCCGGTCTCACGTTCGTGCGCCGAGAGCCGAACGCCGTGGCAGGGCGGTACTCCGTCCCCGGCCCGGGCGGCGCGACCCTCGACGTCCGCAGCAGCAACGAGGACGCCCTCGGCCTCCGCATCACGCACCAGGGTCGGACGGTCGAGATGCGCGGGCGCCGCCCCCGCTGGCCGTTTCGCGCCGCCTCGAGCTACGACCTCGGCAACGACTACGACGGCTGCACCGTGACCGTCACCCGCGCGCGCGGCGCCTTCGCCCTCGAGGTCACCCCAGCGCTCGACGCGGAGTGCAAGCTGCCGAAGGGCCCGTACGGGCGCTGACTCCTTCGCCCCCCGCAGCAGGGGAACGACGTGCGGCTCACAGCACGCGGAGCAGCGTCTCCGCGAGGGGCGTCACGTCCGCGCTCTTCGGGAAGAGCTCGGCGCGGCCGGCGTCCCAGTCGATCGCGAGGTAGCCCTCGCCCGGGCTGACGATCCGGAGGAGCGTCCACGATCCCTCGCCAGGGGACTGGAAGGCGGGTGGCGCCGTCGTCTTCACGAGCTTCGTCCCGAGGACGAAGGCCTGGAGCGTCGCGGCCTCGTACTTCGTGTCGAGCTTCGTCACGTCGAGGCCGAAGACGCGTGCAACATGCAATCGCCCGTCGTGGGATCCGGCCTCGTCGCGCTTCCGCGCGAGTAGGACCTGGACCTTCTCGTAGGTCGTCTCCTTCTCGCCGCCCGCCTCCTCTTCCGTGATCGTGACCTTGACGGAGGTCGGCCGCACCGCGACGACGAGGTTCTTCCCGTCGGCGTCGAGGGTCGCCGCGAGGAGGGCGCCGTCGCGGAGCTCGGGCGCCGTCTCGGCCTTCGGCGTCAGCACGCGGAAGGAGAACGCGACGGTCGGGCGATCGCCCACGAGGGGATGGCCACCTTCATCCATCGCCGCCGCGAGCACGACCTTCGGACGCGCGCCCTTCGCGCCCTTCGCCCCGCCGATCGGGGGCGGGAACTTCGCCATCCCGGCGAGCCGCGCCTCCGTCCGTGCCGCGATCGGGCTCGGCGGCGGCCTCTCCTCCGACATCGGGGGCGGCGTGCTCGAGAAGACGCCGCACGACACGGATGCGAGCGCGCAGGTCAGGACGAGGAGCCTCGACATGCGCGGGAGACTACCTCGCCAGCCCGACGTAGGCGTCGTCGACGTCGTGGACACGGTGCCTCGTCCGCCCCGGAGTCGTCGAGGTCGGCTACCCTCACGGGCCGTGAACGCCGAGCTACTCGAAGTCTTCGAAGCGCTGTCTGCGCGCGTTCGGCGCCTCCGCTTCGGCGGCGCCGTCGCGTACGTCTACAACCCGCTCGAGTACGCCTGGCCGGTCGTGAAGGCGTACGTGGACCGCTTCGGGGCGGGGCCGAAGGAGGTCGTGCTCCTCGGGATGAATCCGGGACCGTTCGGGATGGCCCAGACGGGCGTCCCGTTCGGTGAGGTCTCCGCCGTGCGCGACTACCTCGGCCTCCGGGGCAAGGTGTCGGCGCCGAAGTCGTTCCACGAGAAGCGGCCGGTCCTCGGCTTCGACTGCACGCGGAGCGAGGTGTCCGGCGCGCGGCTCTGGGGCGCGGTGCAGAAGCGCCATCCGGCGCCCGAGTCGTTCTTCGCGCGCGCCTTCGTCCTCAACTATTGCCCGCTCCTCTTCCTCGGCGAGACGGGGGCGAACCTCACCCCCGACAAGCTCGTGCCCGCCGAGCGGAAGGCGCTCGAGGCCATCTGCGACGACGCGCTCACGAAGTCGTTCGCCGCGCTCGGAGCGAAGCGTGTCGTGGGGATCGGCCAGTACGCCGCCAAGCGCGCGGCGCTCGTGACCGGCGCCGACGTCGCCTGCATCCCACACCCGAGCCCGGCGAGCCCCGTCGCGAACCGAGGATGGGACGGCGCCGCGAAGAAGGCGTTCGAGGACGCGGGCGTCGAGGGGATCCTCTAGCGCTATGCCGCCGTCGAGCAGGGGGCGAGCTCCTCGGCCTCCTGCTCGTGCACCTTCGACACGAGACACGCCGCGCTGCCCCCGGCGAGATGGAACTCGCGCAGGTCGCACCCGACGACGACACGCCCGAGATCGCGCAGCGCCTGCGCCGTCCGCGTTCCGCCCGAGCCGAGCACCACGGCGTCTCCGACCTCGACGACGTTCGCTGCGAAGGCGAGCGCCTCCTCGATCGGCACCCTCACGCGACGCCGGAGGAGACCCGCCTCCTCGAGGCGACGCAGATCACGCTCGGCGATCGCGTCCTCGCAGACGAGCGCGGTCCCGTCGGACAGGAACGCGAGCACCATGTCGAGATGGTAGAGGCGCGCGTCGACGAGCCGCACCACCGAGACGTCTGCCTCGAGGAACGTCGCGAGCGGCCGTGCGGCCTCGGGCGCGGAGCGGAACCCCGTACCGAGGACGGCGCGGCGTGCCCCCGGCGCGACGACGACGTCGCCTCCCTCGAGCGGAACGGGTGACGTCCGGATGTCCCTCACGCCGAGCGCCCGGAGGTGGGCGCGTCGTGCCTCGCTCTCGATCGCGCGCTCGCGATGACGGAAGCGTCCGAGCATCGCCGCGCGCGCGCCGTCGTCGCGCTCGACGACGAGGGCGACGTCCTTCACGAAGACGGAGTCGTGCGCGCCGTGGACATACGGCACACGGTGCACGTTTGCGCCGAGCCCGACGAGCGTGTCGTGGAACGCCTCCAGCTGATGCGTGGCGCGCTCCACGTCTCCGTTTCCGACGGTCATGTGAGGGTTGATCGACCACGCCACGCGGTAGCCGCACGCGGCGTCCCCGGCGCTCGCGTTCCGTACGGCGCAGCTCGCGGGGCAGCGGGCGCGCCCGAGCAAGAGGGACGGCATGACGCGCTTCGAGCAAGCGCCGAGCCACCGGTCGGAACCGCCCTTGCAAGCGTGGTCGCTGCGACCCATGAGATTCGATGATCGACGACCCTTCTCCCTGGCCCCTCCCATCGAGCGCGATCGCACCTCCGGCGTGCGGTTCACCGACGAGACCGATCTCGCCGCACCCGACCTCTTCCATCCGCGGCTCGCGCGTGCGCATCGCGAACGCCTGACGCCGACGACGGGCGGCGACGTCTGGAGCGAGCTCGCCCGCGACCACGCGTCGCGGATCGCGGAGGCGGTCTTCGTCGAGACGGAACGGGGCGCGATCGCCGACCGAGCGCGCACGGCGCCGCGCGAGGCAGAGGCCTTCGTGCGCTGGTTCGAGGACCTCCGCGAGACGGGGCCGGGGCAGGGGGACGGCCTCTTCCCGTGGCTCGCGCGCGAGGCGTCGCACGACGCGATGCGCTGGTTCCTTCGTCAGGAGGTGGCCGGCGAAGCGGGGTTCGACGACCTCGTCGCCATGACGCAGGTGAAGCTCCCTTCGCGCGCGAAGCTCGAGCTCGCGCGGAACTACTGGGACGAGATGGGCCAAGGACGCGCAGCAGGGATGCACGGGCCGCTGCTCGACAAGCTCGCCGACGCGCTTCGTCTCCACGAAGGCGACGAGCCGATCGTGTGGGAGTCGCTCGCGCTCGGAAACCTGATGGTCGCCCTCGCCTCCAACCGTCGCTACGCCTACCACTCCGTGGGCGCGCTCGGGGTCATCGAGCTCACGGCTCCAGGGCGCGCGGTCGACGTGAACGAGGGCATGAAGCGGCTCGGGATCCCGGGGGACCTCCGTCGCTACTACGCGCTCCACGCGACGCTCGACGTGAAGCACTCCCTCGCCTGGAACGCGGAGGCCATCGGCCCCCTCGTCGCCGAGACGCCAGACGTCGCGCTCCCCATCGCCGAAGGCGCGCTCATGCGACTCGAGGCAGGCCGCCGGTGCTTCGAGCGCTATCGGGAGGAGCTCTGGACTTCCTGAAGCGTGAGGAGTGCGCCGCGCGCTAGGCGTGTATCATCGGGGGGCCGTGCGTTCGCCCTCGCGCCCTACCTCGATCGCGGTCGTGCTCGGGATGATCCTCGCGCTCGGCCCGCGCGATGCTTCCGCGGCGCCGGACAAGGGCGCGCCCTCCGCCGGCAAGGTCGACCCGAGCAAGGCAGCCGCTCCGCAGCCGGCCGGCACCGTGAAGGCGGCCGCCGAGAAGACGATCGACGCGAAGCCCTCCGCGAAGCCGGGCGCGGCGAAGCGCGCGCAGGGGAGCGCATCCTCGACCCTCGCGCGCCCGGCGATGGGACCGAAGATCCCCGATGCGCTCCGCGCGCAGCTCCAGAAGCAGCTCGAGGCGCGGGTCGACCGTGACGTCTCGCAGATCAAGCAGCTCCGTGGCGAGGCGATCGGCCTGCTCACGACCTTCGTCGCCGAGACGCCGCGCGAGGCCCGCGAGATGCCGGAGGCCCTCCTGCGCCTCGGGGAGCTGAAGTGGGAGCTCGAGCGCGAGCAGTTCGTCGATCGCTTCAAGGCGTGGGAGGCGAAGCCGGTCGATCAGCGCGGGCCGACGCCGGAGCCGAACTTCGCGCCGTCGCGTGAGCTCTTCGCTCGCGTGCTCAAGGACTACCCCTGGTTCGGGCAGTACGACCTCGCCCTCTACGTCGACGGCTTCCTCGCCTACGAGCAGGGCAAGCAGGACGAGGCGCTCGCGCGCTTCGACAAGATCCTCGTCAAGTTCCCGAGCTCTCGCTTCGTGCCCGATGCGCACATGGCGCGTGCCGAGTCGCTCTTCAACGGGAAGTACGACTACGCGGCGGCGCTCGTCGAGTACGAGAAGGTCCTCACCTACAAGCAGAGCGAGCTCTACGGGCTCGCGATGTTCAAGAGCGCCTGGTGCCTCTGGCGTCTCGGGCGGACCGACGAGGCGGCGAAGCGGTTCGTCGCCGTCCTCGACGCGACCGACTCGTCCAAGGCGAGCGGCGCGCAGCGCAAGCAGCTCGACGAGCTCCAGAGCGAGGCGCTCACGTACCTCGTGGAGGTCTTCACCGAGGACGAGAAGAACACGGCGCAGGACGTCTACGGCTTCCTCGTGAAGATCGGCGGCGACCGCTTCGCCGGCAAGGTCGTCCGCCGTCTCGCAGTGCAGTTCTACGAGCAGGCGCACTACGACCGAGGCATCGAGGCCTACGAGCTGCTCCTCAAGCTCGAGCCCGCGAGCGGGGACGCGGGGCGCTGGGTCCTCGAGATCGCGCAGGGCTACGACGCGATCGAGGACTGGCCGAAGCTGCGCGCGACGTACGAGCGTGCCGTCAGCGGCTACACGCCAGGCTCTGCCTGGGCGAAGACGCAGGGCGATCCGCAGGTCGTCCTGCGCACGACCGCCGACCTCGAGCGGCAGCTGCGGGACCACGCCCTCCAGCTCCACGCGAAGGCCCAGAAGGACAAGACGAGCCGCGCCGAGTTCGAGGGCGCGGCGGGCCTCTACACGGTCTACCTGCAGAAGTTCGGCGCCGAGAAGGGCGCGTACCAGGTCGCGTACTACCTCGGCGAGATCTACTTCTGGCGGCTCGACAAGCCCACCGACGCGGCCACGCACTACATGGCCGCAGCGCGCGGCGTCCCGAACGCGGAGGCGCAGCGAGAGCCCCAGAAGACGCTCCGCCACGACGCCCTCTACAACGCGATCGCGGCGCTCGAGAAGGTGCGCCTCCAGGAGCTCGAGGCGAGGAGGAAGACCGCGAAGCCGGGCGACACCACGTTCCAGGAGACCGAGGCGGACAAGAAGTTCGCCGAGGCGCTCGACCTCTACGCGCAGCTCTATCCGACCGACCCGGCGCTGCCGGAGCTCTTCTTCCGCCAGGGCCGGCAGTACTACGACTACGGCGTCTACGATTCGGCGGTGAAGATCTGGGGCTCCCTCCTCGAGAAGTTCCCGCGGAGCCAGTTCGCCCTCGCCGCCGGCGAGCTCATCCTCGACTCGTTCAACCGCGCCAAGAACTACGAGAACATCGAGACCTGGGCGCGCCGCTTGAAGAGCGCGCCTGCGTTCGCGGGCGAGACGAACCAGAAGAAGCTCGACTCGCTCATCATCCAGTCCGTCTTCAAGCAGGGAGAGCAGAAGGCGGCGGCCGGGGATCACGACGCGGCCGCGAAGGCGTACCTCCGCGCCGCGAAGGAGTTCCCCAAGGATCCGCGCGCCGCCCAGGCCTGCGTGAACGCCGCGCTCGCGGCGCAGAAGGCGGGCGACACCGCGACGCTCAAGGAGGCCGCCGCGCTCGGCACCGGCAAGGAGTACCGCGACAAGCCCGAGGCGCCGCAGGCCGCGTGGATCGCGGCGACGACGCTCCAGGCGATGGGGCTCTTCGCCGAGTCCGCCGAGTTCCACGAGTCGATCGCGAGCCTCGCCGATCGCGAGCACCCGAACTTCCAGAAGTTCGAGCACGCGAAGGACGCGGGGTACAACGCCGTCGTCCTCCGCGTCGCGACGGGCGAGCACGACAAGGCGATCGCGAACGGCAACCGCTACCTCCAGCAGCACCAGGGGAGCGCGGACGCCGACGAGGTCGCCTTCCAGATGGGCAAGGCCCACCAGAACGCGGGGCGGAACAAGGAGGCGGCCGATCTCTATCGACGCTTCGTCGGCCGCACGAAGAGCCAGGACAAGCGCGTGCAGGGGTACGTGCTCCTCGCGCTCGCGCTCGTGAAGACGGGGGACGAGAAGGAGGCGGAGGGCGCTCTCCGGAGCGCGGTCGACATCGGCAAGCATCGGAAGGCCGACCTCGGGCCCGACGGCAAGTACGCCGCGGCACGTGCGCGCTACATGGAAGGCGAGCGCGTCCTGGCGAGGTTCGAGCAGATCCAGATCGCCGGTGACGTGAAGCAGCTCGGAGCGCGCCTGAAGCAGAAGGCGGAGCTGCTGAAGCAGGCGTCGACCGTGTTCCTCGACGTCGTGTCGCTCGGGGTCGCCGAGTGGACGACCGCTGCGCTCTACCAGATCGGCCGCACGTACGAGCAGTTCGCCCGCGCGCTGAAGGACGCGCCGCCGCCGTCGGGTTTGTCCGATGCGGACAAGGAGGCGTACCAGCAGCAGATCGACGAGTTCGTCGTCCCGATCGAGGAGCGCAGCCTCGACGCCTACGAGAACGGCTGGAAGAAGGCGGTCGACCTCGGCATCTACAACCAGTGGACCGCCAAGATGCGCGAGGCGCTGGGTCGGCTGAACGCCGAGCTCTATCCGCCCTTCAAGGAGGTCGGGTTCGAGATCCGATCCCAGGGCCCGATGGCGCTCCCGCCCCTCATCGACTCGACGCGCCGCGCCGGCGAGAAGGCGACGCTCGGGGAGGCTCCCGCGAAGCCGAAGCCGAGCGCACCCGCGACGACCGCCGCACCCGCGCCCGCGCCCGCGCCCGCGCCCGCGCCCGCGTCC
>JALHPN010000289.1 GCA_022842465.1 Polyangiaceae bacterium
GCACGCGGGGCGCGGCCGACGTGTCCGCGACGACGCGCCAGAGGGCCTCCGGCCGGACCGGGGCGGTCCGCAGGGTGGCGTTCGCGCCGAGGCCGAGGCCGCGGAGCCGCTCGAGCCATGCCCTCGCGTCCTCGTCCCGCCGCTCGAGGAGCGCGATCTCGGCGCCCTTCTCCGCGGCGTCGGTCGGGCGCGCCACGATGACGTCGCGGATGCGAAGGGCGAGCGCCGTCGTCTTCCCGCCGTCCCAGAACGTGTTGGCGACGGGGATGCGGTAGCGGCTCCCGTCGCGGAGCATCAGCTCGACGCCTGAGATCCTCGCCTTGCCGTGTCGCTCGTCGTACTCCGCGACGAAGGCGATGTCGCTCGCCGGGAGGAACCGCCGCGTGTGGAGCCACGCCACGTGCACGCCGTCCGCGCCCACGTCGACCGTGGCGGGCCAGAGCTGCAAGGCGAGGATGGCCAGGATGGCGAGCCCGACCGGGATCGGCGCCCCGAGGAACGCGCCGATCGCGACGCCCGCCGTGACCAGCCCGAGCGCCGACGCGGTCCACGTCCGTGGGGTCGCCGACACGCGCGACGTCGTGCGGAACCGCGCGGTGACGTGCGCCGCGTCGAGGCCGAGGACGCGAAGGAGCGACTGCGCGGTCGCCTCGTCGGCGACGGCGAGGCGGATGTCGCGCGCCGTGGCGCCACGCGGCGAGAGGATCACGACGTGGCGCCCGCCCGACCGCGCCGAGAGGCCCGCGCGGAGGACGCTCTTCTGGACGACCCGCTCGCCGATGCGCACCCCGCTCCGCGTCGCCTGCACCCTTACGCGCGACTCGCTCGGCCAGGGCCGCCTCACGAGCGCCGTCGCGACGAGGAAGAGCCCGGCCCCCACGAGGTGGGGGATGAAGGCGAGGGGCATCCGGTCGCCGTCGAGCGTCGATACGACGAGCGCCACGATCGCCACGAACGGAAGCGCGGCGGCGGCGAGCACCCACGCGTTGTCGCGCAGGACGACGGCATCGGTCTCGAAGCGCCTCTCGTCGCTCATCGCCTTCACGGGTGCCAGGGCGGCCGTACGTCAGTCCATGGTCGCGGGCGCGAGGTAGGGCCGCGAGACCCGCGCGATCCGTCGCTCGGGCGCGAGGGCTTCGGCGTCGTGCGTCGAACGAGCGTCCTCGAGGTCGACGTCGATCTTGATGAGCGGGCAGCTTCGCAGCACGAAGACGCGTGGCGGGTCTTCCTGCATCCCTCCGTCCTCACGGAAGACCGCGAGCAGCTCGCGGACCCTGGTTCCCGCGACGACCGTGGTCGCCTCACGTAGCCGGGCCGCCAGCCAGCGGAGGTGATCGTCCGGAGGAGTCGACATGGTACGAGCCTACCATCGCGTCGCTGCCGTTCGTGCTTCTGCTAGGGTCGTGGTGGTGCGGCGACGCAGCAAGGTGCTCGATCGCGCTCTCGCGAGCATGAGCGGCTCGGACGGGGCCGAGCGGCTCGAGGCGCTCGCTCTGCTCGCGGACCATCCGTTCGACGGGGCTCGCGCGCGACCGTCTCCCCGCCAGATCAACCAGGTCTTCGAGCGGCTCGTCGCGCTGCTCCGGAGCGACCCCGTTCCGGTCGTTCGCCGGGACGCGGCCTACCGCCTGGCCCGCTGGTACGAGCCCCGCGCGGCGAGGGCGCTCGCCGCGACCTTGGCGAATCGGCGTGAGGACGCCGTCCTACGCGGCCAGTGTGCGGAAGGCCTCGGGTTGACGCTCGATCCAGGAGGCGGGCGCGCTCGCGCGACCCGGGCCTTCGCCGTCACGGTGTTGCTCGAGTCGTTGACCGATCCCGCGCCCGAGGTCCGCTTCTGGAGCGCCTACGCCGTCGGAATGCTCCGCGCCGTCGAGGCGAGGCCGCTACTGGAGCGGATGGCGGCTACCGACGATGCCGTCTGCCCCCACATGTGGCGCGTGGGCGAGGAGGCTCGGGATGCGCTCGCGTACTGGGACGGCGGGACGTGGCCCGAGCGCGTGCCCGGAGCGAGCGGGAGCGCTCGAGCGCCCGCGTCAGCGTAGCCCGTCGAGAGCGAGGCGAGGCGGGCTCTCCCACCGTGAGCCGGCCTCGGCCTCCGCGCGGGAGGGGGCGTCGCTCACGTCGATCATGATGCCCCGCAGGCGCTCCGGGATGCCTCGCGCGCCGAAGATCACCTGCACGTAGTCGACGAGGTGCACCGTGCGACCGTCCGAGGCGCGAGCCCGGTACTCGAAGGCGTGGTCCTTCCCCTTGCCGGTCGCGAGCGCGCAGTACGCGACCGCGTCGTCGCGATCGTCGGGGTGGATGACGTGGTCCGCCCAGAACGTCGGCTCGTCCGTCCAGCGAGCGCACGGGTGTCCGAGGACGTCTTCGGCGGACGCGCTGACGAAGGAGAACTGGAACGTCTGGGCGTCGCCCTCCCAGACGATGACGGGCTCCTCGCCGAATCGCGCCTCGGCGCGCTGCGCCACGAGGTGGATGGGATCGGCCGGGTTGCCGAAGGCCTCACGAACCCGGTCGGCGAAGTCCTCGAAGCGCGCGCTCATGGTCGACGGAAGGAATGCCTCGATTCCGGCGCGACCGCCAGGTGGACCGCGTGTGATCGAAGGTCGCCTCGTGCCCATGTGCGGCCCGATGTCGCTGGTCTGCGTTCGGGTGACACCCCGGCGGGTGACCTTCCCGCGCGGGCGGTGGTACGTCCATCCGTCATGACGAACCGACCCTCGCTCCTCGTCGCCTCCCTCCTCCTCTCGGGCCTCGCGGTGTGTGCCGTCGCGTGTACGAGCGGCGGAGACGAGCCCGGAGGGACGCCGACGCCGGGATCCGTGACGCCCGGCCCCGACGGCGGGACCTGCAGCGGCGACGGCAACGTCGCGGTGACCATCACCGGCGTCCCGAGCGGACAGTCGGGACAAGTCACGCTCACGGGACCGGGTGGCACGCGAACCGTGTCGGCCGACGGGAGCGTCACGCTCGCGAGCGGCGAGTACGCCGTCACCCTCACCGACGTCGTCGTCGCGGATTCGATCGCCCGCACCGTGTACCGCGCGGCCGCCCCCGCGGCTCCGGTCCGCGTCTGCGGCGGCGGGCCGGACGCCGCGCTCGCCATCGCCTACGCGCCCGTCGGCTCGAGCGGGAAGGTCTGGGCCAGCAACGCCAACGGCTCCGCCAACGTCCTCGGCTGGGCGGCCTCCGCGCTCGCCGCGACGTCGAGCCAGCCCGCCTCCGTCGTCGCGAAGACGCAAGGCGCCGGCGGCATCGCGTTCGACCGCGAGGGGAACCTCTGGGCGGTCGGGGCGACGACGGCCGATCCGACCCTCGTGCGCTACCCCGCCGCGAGCCTTGCGGCGTCCGGGACACCCACCGCCGATCGCAAGATCGACCTGAAGGGGACGGGGTGCAGCCCCGCCGCGCGCAACGTCGCGTTCGATTCCGCGGGCAACCTCTGGGTGAGCGTCCTCTGCGAGAAGCGGGTTGTCCGCCTCGCGCCCGCCGATCTCGCGGGGGACGGCGAGATCACGGCGTCGGTCGCCATCGGCGGCTTCACCGCGCCGAAGGGCATCGCCTTCGACGCCGCGGGCAACCTCTGGGTCGCCGACGACGTCCTGCGTCGCGTCGACGCGGGGCGCCTCGCGGCGTCGAGCGACGCCGCGGCGGATCTCTCGCTCACCGTCCCCGCCGCCGACAGCGAGGCGCTCGCCTTCGACGCCGCCGGAGACCTCTGGTCGGTCGGCGGCTCGCAGGTGAACCTCACGCGCATCGCGAAGGCCGACCTCGGCGGGACCGGCGCGCGGGCCGCCACCCCCGCCGTCGCGATCAGCCTCGGCGCTCTCGCGCTGCCGGAGGGCATCGCGTTCGACGAGACCGGCGGCCTGTGGACCGCGACGGCGGGCGGGAAGTTCGCGCGGCTCGCGCCGGCGCAGCTCGCGACGTCGTCGACCTACGCGGATCCGACGGTGCCCGAGCGCGTGATCACGAGCACGGACGTCGGCTCCGCCGGGTCCTTCGCAATCTACCCCGCCCCCGCCGGGCTGCCCCTCTACCATCGCCTGCCGTGAGGGTGAGGCGGTAGGCGTCAGACCGCGGGCGGCTCGGTCTGCCGCTCCCAGGCGCGGTGCATCGCGACCGCGCGCAGGAACGGCTTGCTCATCGCGGCGAGGGAGTCGTCCTTCGCGAAGAGCAGCCCCGGGTCGCCGCCGCCCTTCGCCATCGTGACCCCTGCCGCCCGGAGGAGGGCCGCGCTGGCGTGGGGGACGAGCAGCGGCTTGCAATGGCGGTAGGCCTGCTGGACGAACTCGACCGCCTGACCGTCGGCGGCGAGCGTGTTCGCGGCGGCCTCCCCGGTCGGCAGCACGACGGCGTCGAAGAGCACGCTCGGCGAGTTCTCGAACGTGACCTCGACCGGCACCTCGTCGCGATCGACGGTCGTGACGACCCCGAGCCGCGTCGAGATCCATCGCGGCACCGCGCCCGCGGCGAGGAGCGCGTCGTAGATCGGCTCCATCTGCGCACGCGAGACCCCGTCGGCGACGACGACCGCGACGCGCCGTGCGAGCACCTTCCCGTTGCCGGGTCGCGCGGAGAGAGACAGACCCGGCGACACGTCGACCTCGGGCTTCGGGTTCACCGGCTTCACCGGCGTCATCGGCTTCGGGAGCGGCATGCCGAGCCCCGCCGCGATCTTCCTCGCCATGTCGTCGTCCACGTTCCGGAGCATCGAGACGACGCGCTCGCGGATCGCGGGCGTCTGGACCTTCGAGAGCTCGAAGCGAAAGGCCCGAACGATGTGCGCCTGCTCGATCGGCGTCTGGCTCCGGAAGAAGAGGCGCGCCTGGGTGAAGTGGTCGGCGAACTTCTCGGGCTTCGCGCGGAGCTTGGTCGGCTCGGCGTCGCCCGCGGCGGCGAGGAGCTTCTCCGCGAACGAGCGGAAGCCCGCCGCCCCCGCCTGGAACGGACATCCGCCGGAGAGCGACGACGGCTCGTACGACACGCGCCCCCGGTGGATCGCGTGCTGGTGGAGGCCGTCGCGCTGGTTGTTGTGCACCTCCGTGACGGAGCCGTTGATGGGGATGAGGTGGAAGTTCGGCCCGCCGAGCCGGGACAGCTGCGTGTCGAGGTAGGAGAAATTGCGTCCCTGGAGGAGCGGATCGTTCGTGAAGTCGATCCCGGGCACGACGTGCTGGGTGCAGAAGGCGACTTGCTCCGTCTCCGCGAAGAAGTTGTCGGGGTTCCGGTCGAGGACCATGCGACCGACGGTCCGGAGCGGCGCGAGCTCCTCGGGGACGATCTTCGTCGCGTCGAGCACGTCGAAGCTCCACTTCGCGGCCTGCTCCTCCGTGAAGGTCTGGATCTGGAGGAGGTACTCCGGGAACGCGCCGCCCTCGATCGCCTCCCAGAGGTCGCGGCGGTGGAAGTCCGGATCGGCGCCGTTGATCTTCACCGCCTCGTCCCAGTCGAGCGAGTGCGTGCCGAGCACCGGCGTCCAGTGGAACTTCACGAGCGTCGCCTTGCCGGCCGCGTTCACGAGGCGGAACGTGTGGACGCCGAAGCCCTGCATCGTGCGGTAGCTGCGCGGTACGGCCCGGTCGCTCATCTGCCACATGAGCATGTGCGTCGACTCGGGCATGAGCGAGACGAAGTCCCAGAAGGTGTCGTGGGCGCTCGCGGCCTGCGGCATCTGGTGGTGCGGCTCGGGCTTCACCGCGTGGACGAGGTCCGGGAACTTCATCGCGTCCTGGATGAAGAAGACGGGGATGTTGTTCCCGACGAGATCCCAGTTGCCCTCGTCCGTATAGAACTTCACGGCGAAGCCGCGGACGTCGCGCACGGCGTCCGCGCTGCCGCGCTCGCCTGCCACGGTGGAGAAGCGGACGAACACGGGCGTCTTCTTGCCGACCGCCGCGAAGGGCGCGGCCCTCGTGAGGGCGGTGATGTCGTCCGTGCACTCGAAGAACCCATGGGCTCCGGACCCCCGCGCGTGGACGACGCGCTCGGGGATGCGCTCGTGGTCGAAGTGCGTGATCTTCTCGCGGAGGATGAAGTCCTCGAGGAGCGTCGGGCCTCGCACGCCGGCGCGGAGCGAGTGCTGGTTGTCGGCGACGGGCACGCCCTGGTTCGTGGTGAGCGCGCGATCGCCCGAGTCGACGCGGTGCCGCGCGAGCGGCGCGTTGTTCGGGTTCCGGCCCGGCGCGGCCATGGGGCCGTTCTTCGGCGACGCGGCGGTCTCGGTGATCGTGCTGCCGGTCACGAGGACGTCATCGGGTCGTTTCGCCACACCTTGTGGCGGCGCCGGCACCTTGCCGGAGCGCGCGTACTCGGCGCTCTTGTTCGTGTTGCTCGGGAACTGGCGCGCGAGCGCGTCGGTCCCGGCGACCTTCGCCTCGAGGCGCTCCTCGATCCCTGCACCACGGGCCCTCGCGGGCTTCTTCGTGGAGGGACCTCCCATCGATTGCTTCGCGCTCGCGTCCTTCGCCGTCTTCCGAGTGGCCATCGACCGGGCTCTCCGTTCCGCCGTCGACGAGACGGCCGAGCGGCCCCAAGCAACTCGCGTTCCCGCTCGGGTGCGCCGTTGCGGCGCTCGGGCGGCGGGGCTAGCACCGCCTCGTGATCTCCGTCCGCGGCCTGCGCAAGCACTACGAGGTGCACCAGCGCGCGCCCGGGCTGCGCGCGGCGCTCGGCTCGCTCTTCCACCGGACGTACGAGACCGTTCGCGCGGTCGACGGGATCGACTTCACGATCGCGGCCGGCGAGCGCGTCGGGTTTCTCGGCCCGAACGGGGCGGGGAAGACGACGACGTTGAAGGTGCTCGCGGGCCTCCTCCATCCGACGGAGGGCGAGGTGGGGGTCGACGGTCACGAGCCGCGGCGGAGGGAGGAGGCGTTTCTCCGCAAGATCACGCTCGTCCTCGGCCAGAAGCAGCAGCTCCTCTGGGATCTGCCGCCCTCGGAGACGTTCGAGCTCAATCGCGCCGTCTACGGCGTGTCGCGCGCCGACTACGACGCGCGGATGAAGGAGATCGTCGAGCTCCTCGCGATCGGCGACGTCGTCCGGCGGCCCACGCGCCAGCTCTCCCTCGGCGAGCGGATGAAGTGCGAGCTCTGTGCGGCGCTCGTCCACGGACCGCGGCTCCTCTTCCTCGACGAGCCGACGATCGGGCTCGACGTCGCGATGCAGGCCGCGCTCCGCGACTTCATCCGCCGGTACAACGAGGTCAACGGCGCGACGATCCTCCTCACGAGCCACAACATGGCGGACGTCTCCTCGCTCTGCCCGCGGGTCATCCTGATCGACCGCGGCAAGCTCGCCTTCGACGGATCGCTCGAGGCGCTCGTCCGCCGCACGCGACCCGAGAAGCGTGTCGTTCTCCGGTTCTCGGAGCGGCCTCGCGCGGGCGCCGTCGCGGAGCTCGCCCTCGGCACCGTCGTCCGCGCCGATGACGCCTCCGCGGTGCTCCAGGTGCCGCAGTCGGAGGTGAGCAAGGTGGTCGCCCGCGCGCTCGCGTCCCTCCCGGTCCACGATCTCGACGTCGTCGATCCGCCGCTCGAGGAGATCATGGCAGACGTCTTCGGGCGGCACGCGTGAGCGCGCGAAGCGCCGTTCGCGCGCTCCCGACGCTCCTCCGCGTCGGCTTCGCGGAGGCGCTCGCCTACCGCACCGAGATGCTCGTGTGGATTCTCTCCACGACGATGCCGCTCGTGATGCTCGCGCTCTGGAGCGCCGTCGCGCGGGAGGCGCCCGTGGGCCGCCTCGGGCAGAGGGACCTCGTCGCGTACTTCCTCGCGATGTTCGTCGTCCGGCAGCTCACGGGATCGTGGTCGGTCTGGCTCATCAACATGGAGATCCGCGAAGGCACGCTCGCCCTCCGCCTCCTCCGCCCGATCCACCCGCTCGTCTCGTACGCGGCGTCGAGCTTCGCGGAGATCCCCGTGCGGGGCCTCCTCGCCATCCCGGTCGCCGGGACGGCGCTCGTGGTGCTCGCGGGGGATCGCCTCGCGCGGGATCCGGTCATCTGGGCCGTCTGGGTCCTCGCGATCCTCGGCGGATGGCTCATCACCCTCCTCGTCAACTTCGCGATCGGCTTCCTCGCGCTCCTCGTGGAGAGCAGCACGAAGATCATGGACGTGTGGCTCGCTCTCTACTTCGTCTTCAGCGGCTACCTCATCCCGGTGGAGCTCTTTCCCCCGTGGATCCGGAGCGCGGTGGAGGCGATGCCGTTCCGCTACCAGCTCGGCCTCCCGGTCGAGCTGATGACCGGCGCGCACGATCGCGCCGCCGCCTTCGGCCTCCTCGGGCGGCAGTGGCTCGTCGTCCTCGCCTCTGGCGCGCTCGTCGCGATCGTCTGGCGGCGCGGGCTCCGCCGCTTCGCGGCGTACGGGGGTTGACGATGCGCGCGTACGCCACCGTCTTCTTGCATCAGCTCCGGGCGTCGTTCGCGCTCGCCGTCCAGTACCGCGCCGACTTCGTGACGGAGGGCCTCGTGGAGGTCCTGTGGAGCGTCACCGCGATCGTCCCGCTCTTCGTCGTCTACGGCGAGCGCACGTCGGTGGCCGGCTGGAGCTTCGGCGAGGCGCTGATGGTGACGGGCTTCTTCACGCTGCTGCAGGCCGTCCTCGAGGGGGCGATCAACCCGAGCATGGCGCTCGTGGTCGAGCAGATCCGAAAGGGGACGTTCGACTTCGTGCTGCTCAAGCCGAAGGACGCGCAGTTCCTCGTCTCGACGGCGCGGATCCTCCCGTGGCGTTCGCTGAACGTCCTCACCGCGCTCGGCCTCTTCGGCTACGGGTTCGCGAGGCTCGGTCGTCTCCCGGGCGCCCTCGATCTCGCCGCGGCGCTCGGGCTCTTCGTCGTGTCGGTGACGCTCCTCTACGCGCTCTGGATCCTGAGCGTGAGCCTCGCGTTCCACGTCGTGAAGGTCGACAACCTGACCTACGCGTTCGGTGCGGTGTTCGACGCGGCGCGGTGGCCGTCGAGCGTGTTCCGCGGGATCGCGCACGTGGTCTTCACGTTCGTCGTCCCGCTCGCGGTGATGACGACGTTCCCGGCCGAGGCGCTCCTCGGACGGACGACGCCGGGGAAGATCGCGGGCGCGGTCTTCGCGGCGGGGGCCGCGTTCGTCGTGTCTCGCACGGTCTGGACGCGCGCGATCGCGCGCTACACCTCGGCCAGCAGCTGACCGACGCTCACTTGAACCCGGTGAGATGGACGACGTACCACTCGCCGCGCCAGGAGATGAGCGACGAGATCTCGAACGTGCGCTCGCGTCCGGCGACCTCGTAGACGATCTTCGTGCCGTAGACGCGCCAGTACCCGAGCTTGTTGTACTCGTCGCCGGGGTCGATCCACTTCGCGCGATCGTCGGGGACGTCGACGCGGACGAGCTTCGCGCTCTTCGCGCGGTCGCCGAGGCGCCCGTGGAGCGCGTGGATGTCGCGCTTGTAGGCCGCCACGAGGCGGCGGCGCCAGTCGGCGGCAGGGTTACCCACCGCCTTGACCTGCTCGTACGCGCCGAGCGGGAAGAAGCACGGCAGCGCGCGGTCGGGATCGTCCAGGACGATGCCCTCCCAGAGCGCGGCGACGCGAGCATCGAACGCCGGTCCGCTCCCGGTCGGCTTGTCCTTCGTCTGCGGGAGCGCGGCGGGATCCGGCCCTCCGCTCGCGCCGGCGTCGGCGGCCGGGCTCGGGGGCGTCGCCTCTGGCGCGTCGACCCCGCCGTCCGTCG
>JALHPN010000290.1 GCA_022842465.1 Polyangiaceae bacterium
GCCGAGCTCGACGCCGCCGACGACGGCGATCCCGCCGTGCCATCCTTCTTCTCGTCGCATCCGACGAGCAGCGTCATCACGGCCAGAGCAAGGGGTCCCATCCGCAGCGCACGCATCATGGTGGTGCACGCTACACCTCCTCGCTGGACGCGTCACGGACGTGCCGGAGGGCGCCGCGTCAGAACCGCACGCCGACGGAGACGTTCGCGCCGCTCACGATCGGAGCGCCGCGGTGCGAGGAGCCCTTCGCGCTCGGGTCGCGTCCGTGGGGAGACCACTGGTTCGTGCTCCCTTCCTGGCGGATCGACGGGCTCACCGCCCAGACGAGACCGCCGAGCGTGATGCTCCCGAGTCCGCCCAAGGCGAGCCAACCCGCGACCTCGCGATCACGGGCCGACGCTCTCCGCCCGTCGTCGTCCGGAGCGAGCACCGCGAGGGCCGTCACGAGGCTCACGACCCCGAGCCCACCGAGGACGGCGAACACGATGTCTCCGTTCCCGGCGTCTCGCCCGAGCGCCTGGTTCACGACCTCCGTGGGGTGCCGCACGCGCACGAGGGTGCTCGCGACCCGCTCCGGATCCTTCGTCCCGACGAACGCGAGCTCGTGGTCTCCGTACGGCAGCGTCACGACGCACGGGGTCTCGGCGCACAGCAACTGGGACGCGGTGAGGTTCGCCTTCGACGCGACGACGGCCAGCGGCGCCCTCACGGTTCCCTCGACGCTCGCGGTGCTGACGACGCGCGCGGGGACGTCGCTCGTCACGTAGACGCGGGCCAGCCCGCCTCGGTCGACGTCGGGGTCGTGAGGCACGGCCGGGACGTCGCGCTCGGGCGCTTCGGGAGGCTCGAGGTGACGGACGCAGGCGGCCTGCGAGGCCATCACGATCGCCAGGGCCAGAGCAGAGAGCGGTCGAACGCGTGGTGGGACGGGCATACCTGCCGCGAGCAACAGGCGGGCCGCCTCGTTCGCCGCCATACGTCGGCGCGCGACGTCCCGACGTGAACGTCGAGATCCGACACACGCGTGAACGGGCGGAGGTCAGCTCTCGTCGCGACGCGCGCGCCGACGCTGCTGCGTGCGCGGCACCTTGCCCTCGAGCGGGCTCCGCTGGGCCGTGGGCATCATGTGGAACCGCGTCGACGGACGCGCCGACGCATCGGCCACCTTCACGCGATCGCGCGTCATCTCGATGAACCGCGACTGGCTCCGCACGAGCGTCGCGGTGGACCGCGGCTGCGCGCGCGCGTACTGCCCGTTCGGCTCGAGCACCCAGGCCTTCACGTTGTCGGACCAGGTGACCTGGAGGATCTCGATGAGCCGAGCGCGGATGGCCGGCTCCTCGATCGGCACCATGATCTCGACCCGGCGATGGAAGTTTCGCGGCATCCAGTCTGCGCTCGAGAGGTAGACCTCGTCCTTGCCCGCGTTGGCGAAGTGGAAGATGCGTCCGTGCTCGAGGTAGCGATCGATGAGCGCGCGCACCTGGATGTTGTCGCTCACGCCGGGCACGCCCGGCCGGAGGCAGCAGATGCCGCGCACCATCAGCGAGATCGGCACCCCGGCCTGCGAGGCTCGGTAGAGTGCCTCGATGACGTCCTCGTCGACGAGCGCGTTCATCTTCGCGACGATCCGCGCGGGCCTCCCCTGCCGCGCGTGCTCCGTCTCGCGCGCGATGAGCCCGAGGACCGCTTCGTGGAGCCCGAGCGGCGCGAGGATGAGCGAGTTCCACTTCGCCGGGGCGCTGTAGCCTGTCAGGAGGTTGAAGAGCGAGGAGGCGTCCGCGCCGACGCTCGGGCGTGCCGTGAGCAAGCCGACGTCCGTGTAGTGACGCGCGGTCCCGGTGTTGTAGTTACCCGTTGCAAGATGCACGTATCGCCGTAGGGTCCCGCGCTCGCGCCGGATGATGAGGAGGCACTTTGCGTGCGTCTTGAGGCCGATGAGCCCGTAGACGACGTGGACGCCGCTCTGCTCGAGCGTGCGCGCCCAGACGATGTTCGACTCCTCGTCGAAGCGCGCCTTGAGCTCGACGATCGCCGTCACCTGCTTGCCCGCCTCCGCCGCGCGCGCGAGCGCCTTCACGATCGGCGAGTCGCCGCCGGCCCGGTAGAGCGTCTGCTTGATCGCGAGCACGTCCGGGTCGTCCGCTGCGCGGGTGATGAGCTCGACGACGGGCTCGAACGACTCGTACGGGTGGTGGAGGAGGATGTCCCCCTCCCGGATCTTCTCGAAGATGTCGTCGGCGTCGCGGAGCGGCGGGGTGACGAGGGGGGTGAACGCCTCGTCCTTCAAATCCCTCCGCTCGTCCCGGGAGACCCAGGCCATGAGGTCGGAGACGTTGAGGAGCGGCGTCCGGTACACGTCGCGCTCGTGATCGAGCTTGAGCGCCTTCACGAGCTTCGCGAGCGAGCTCGGCGTCGGATCCCCCGCGACCTCGAGGCGCACGGCGGCGCCGCGCTCGCGCCGGCGGAGCTCCTGCTGGATGGTCTGGAGGAGATCCTGGGCCTCTTCCTCGTCGATCTCGAGGTCGAAGTTGCGGGTCACCCGGAAGGCGTAGACGCCCTTCATCTTCACGCCCGGGAAGATCATCCCGACGTGCCTCGCGATGAGGTCCTCGAGGAGCACGAACGCGTGCCGCGCCGGCGCGCCGCTGTCGGTGCGCACGCCCGACACGTCGAGGAGGCGCGGGAGCATCATGGGGACCTGGACGACGCCGAAGCCCGGCTCCGTCTCCCCCTCGCGCTGGAACATGACGCCGAGGTTCAGGCTCTTGTTGCGGACGTGGGGGAAAGGGTGCCCCGGGTCGATCGCGATCGGGGTCAGGATCGGGAAGACCTCGTTGTGGAACCGCTCGTCGAGGACGGCGAGGACGTCGGGCGCGAGCTGCTCCGGCTTCAGGAGCACGAACGTGCCGTCGGAGGCGAGCCGCGGGAGCAGGTTGCCGACGAGCGCGCTCATTTGCTGCGCGAGCAGCTCGTGGACGCGCGAGGAGATCTTCACGAGCTGCTCGATCGGCGTGAGGCCGTCGGGGCCCTCGTCCGCGATCTCGCCCGTCTGCTGCTGCTTCAGGCCGGCGACCCTGACCATGAAGAACTCGTCGACGTTCGAGGCGACGATCGCGTGGAACTTCAAGCGCTCGAGGATCGGAACCGCCTCGTTCTCGGCCTCGGCGAGGACGCGGGCGTTGAACTCGAGCCAGGAGAGCTCACGGTTCAGGTAGAGGAGCGGTGAGCGGAGGTCCGGGGACTCGCCCGAGAGCGGAACGACCGTGGCGGACGACACGCTCGTCGAGACCGGAGGGATCGACGCGACCGGCATCTCGGCGGTGGAGTTCCCGACGAACGCCGGGCCGATCGAGGGACCGACGGGCCCCGGCGACGGCGTCGAGCCGCTCGGTTGCGGCGGTGTCGAGGTCGACACGGGCGCCGCCGCGATCTCGGCCGTGGGTGACGTGGGGCCTGCCATGGACCGCCGAGTCTACCGCAGCTTGCGCGCGCGTGCGGAATGCGGCGCATGAGCTCGCCCGCCCTGACACACGCCCGTCACACGCGATCAGGGACGCCGGCGGAGCCAGACGTGGATCCCGTCGAAGTCCGCGGCCTCCTCGTACCGCTCCCGCACCCAGCGCGACGCGTCCGGGCAGTGGGCGTCGAAATCCGGGATCGCGGCCGGGCCCGCCATCAAGGGCGAGCGATCCACGAACACGAACGCCGCGGGCGGCGCCGCCTTCATCCGCGCGAGCAATTCCCTCTCGTGGGCGTCGCGCATCGCACGGATCGTCGCCTGCTCCGCGTCCGTGGGCCGCGGCCCGCCGAAGACCGACGCGCCGGCGAGCGCGGCGTCGACGTTGAGGTCGTAGGCGTAGATGAACGGGGTCGCGCTGCGGCGTCGCGCGAGGAAGAGGAGATACGCATCCATCCCGTACGTCTGGACGCGCTCGTCCGCGCGCGTGTGCTCGCGGAGAAACGCCGCGGCGCGCCTCAGATCGTGGGGGAAGAAGTCGACGCGGACGTAGGGCGCGAGGTGCTCGGGCCCCTCGAGGGCCTCCGCGGTGCGCGCGGCCGGCGGCGGGACCTCCGGCCACGGCATGCTGCGGAGCTCGATCCGGGTTCGCATCCCGAGCCCTGCCGCGAGGACGACCCCGAGGCCGAGCGCGGCGAGCTCGCGGCCGAGCGTCGTCCGCCCGCCGCTCGGGATCGCGGCGGCGCGGACGACCGCGAGGAACGCGAGCGTCGTCCCTGCGCTCACCGGATGGAAGTGGTAGGGGAAGCCCTTCGCCTGTGCGACCACGCTCAGGAGGCCGAGCGACGGCGCGAGCCCGAGCGCGAGGGCGCGCGCCGGGAGCATCTTCACCCCGACGAGGCCGAGGACCGACGCCGTCCCTGCGAGCGCGAGCGCGAGGTTCCGCGTGTACCCGCTCATCGCGAAGAGCTGATCGACGGGCCGCGGCCAGATGAAGCGGTACATCGAAGGGACGTCGTGGAGGGTGATGCGGAGCCACGCGCCGACGTCGCCCCGCACGGCGAGGAAGACGAGCGGGACGGCGAGCCCGATCGAGGCGCCGAGGCCCCACGGCAACGCGCGGCGCCGGCGCGCGATCGGCATCCTCTCCGCGAGCAGCGTCGCGAGCTGAGCGAGCGCGAAGAGGAGATACGTCGGCTTGCCGAGCACGCTCGTCGTCGAGGCGGCCCCCGAGAGGACGATCCACCCGAACGCGCGGCCCTCGCGGCCCCCTCCGCGGGCGACGCGGGCGAGCTCTCGCTGGCCGGCGAGGCCGGCGCCGATCCCGATCAACACGAACCAGTCGAAGAAGCTCTCGCGCTGGGCCGTGTCCCAGAAGCCGTAGCAGAGGTACTGCGCACCGAGGGCGACGAGGCCGCCGGCGCCCCAGGCGACGCGTGAGGCGAGCCCCTCGTGATCGTCGTCGTCTCTCCCGAGATCGACGAGGCAGGCGGAGACGAACGCGAACGCGACGGCGCTCGCGGCGAGATCGAGGAGGCGGAAGACCCGCTCGTCGGCGCCGCCGAGCCCCTGCATGACGAGATGCACGAGCGGCACGAGCGGCCCGTTCACGTCGCGGACGTCCCGATACGCCACGTCGCCTTCGCCGATCGCCCAGGCGACGTACTGGAAGATGCCCTGATCGCGCCCGAGGGTCGCGTACGACGACCGGGTCGCGGCCTCCACCAGCTGGAGCGCCGCGAAGGACGCGAGCACCAGCGGGGGGATGATCCCGTGGAGCGCGCGCACGAGACGCTCGCGGCGATCGGGGAGATCGGACATCGATCGCCCGCGACGCTACCACGAGCCGTGTGCGCTCCGCCCGAGCCGTGGCACGATGACGAGCGACATGGGAAGGCGAGGGGCTAGAGCGGCGCAGCTCGCGGCGATCATCGCCGCGCTCGTCTGCGCATGCGCGCCCGGCTCGAACTACGACGACCTCGCGACGGGCGGCGTCGACGATCCGGCGCTCGATCCGCCGCGGCCCACCTTCCCCGTCTCCGTCTCGATGCTCGCGACGAAGCGACCGAAGCTCCGATGGGCGCCCGTCGACGGGGGAACGGGCGCGATCGTCGAGCTCTGCCGCAGCCGGGACTGCGCGAAGGTGGCCGTGTCCTTCGAGGCCCAGGGCCGTGAGGTCGTGGTCCCGCAGGATCTCGAGCCGGGCTTCTGGTTCTGGCGGCTCCGCACGCTCGCCGCCGGGAGACGCGGCACGCGCCCGAGCCCGACGTGGGAGATGGTGGTGCGCGGCCCGGGTCCGGCAGGAACGTTCGACGGTCCGAGCGGGGTCGTGAGCGACGTCGACGGCGACGGCCGCCCCGACCTCGCGACCGTCGGCAACAAGCCGACCCTCGTCCTCCTCCTCTACCTGGGCACCCCTGAGATCTTCTCGCCCCAGCTCGTCCGCACGTACGAGCTCGAGCCCGACGAGTCCCCCATCGATCCTGCCGCGCCGATGGCGTTCGGAGGCGGGGTCGACATGGAGGGCACGGGGTTCCCCGTCCTCGTCGACTCGACGCAGGGCTTCCCGTCCGCGTCACGCGGCGGTCCGCGCATCTTCGTCGACCAGGAGGACTACTTCGACCTCTTCCCGATGAAGAACACGGCAGGCGAGGCGCAGACGCCGCCCGCGTACGATCTCCTCACGGACTTCGACGGCGACGGCTACGGCGACGTGCTCGTCGTGGACGCGCGCGGAGCGCGGATCCAGCTGGGCAGGCCGGGCGGAGGCGGTCCCGTCATTCCCCTCGGCGCCGGGGCGACGGAGGGGCCGACGGTCTCCGCCGATCTCAACGGCGACGGGCTCGCGGACGCGGTCGTCCCCACGATCGTCGGCGACGAGGCGCCGGCGACGATCATCACCGGGAACGCGCGCGGCGTGATGGACACGGAGACGCCGCTCCGGATCCCGGGCACGAAACCGCGGCCGCGCGGGCTCGCCGCCGGCGATTTCGACGGAAACGGGCTCGCCGACGTCGCGATCGTCGCGACGACGACCGAGGCGACGGTGCTCTGCGTCGTCCCTGGCGATCGCGGAAAGACGATCCTCGCGCCGATCTGCGCCTCGCCTCCCGCGGGCGCGACGTTCGACGGCCAGCTCGCCGCGGGCGATCTCGACGACGACGGTCGTGACGACCTCGTCGTCGCGGTCCGGCGCGGCGCCGAGCCCGCGCTCGTCACAGCCAAGCTCGAGGGCGGCGCGCTCGTGCTCGGGTCGATTTTCGGGGCCGGCAGCGGATTCCGCCTCACGACGATCTGGCCCGGCCGTCCAGGTCGCGCGCGCTGGGTGGCGACGAACGCGGCCCAGGACACGCTCGAGGTCTACGAGGGCCTGGACAAGCGGGTCTCTCTGCCGCGACCGCCCGACATCATGGCGGGTTTCGGTCGCGCGCTCCGTTAACTTTGCATCACGCGTGCCACGAAGCTGAACCTTCCCTTCCGGCCTGCCGCTCCTCGCCGCGCTCGTTCGTGGGGCTCGACCCCGGTGCCGTCGCGGGGTGAGAATCGGTTCCCGGAGCACGCGCTCGGCACAGCCGACCTTGACGTGAAGCGATGCCGATCGACGTTAGGAGCCAGCCCCCCATGAACGAGCCGGTTCGTCGTCTGCCCTTGCCGCACCAGGATCGCCTCGATCGCGCCCGCGCGTTCTCCGACGCGCTCCAGCAGGCCAAGGGCAAGCACCTCTGCATCGCCCTCCGCGGTCACCCGGACCCGGACGGCATCGCCTCGGCGCTCGCCCAGGCGCACATCGCGCAGCGCCTCGGGGTCGGCAAGACCACGATCGCCTACTGCCACGAGCTCTCCCACCGCGAGAACCGCGCGCTCGTGAAGCTCCTCAACGTGGAGATGCGCAAGATCAAGAACCTCGGCGAGAACGACAAGCCGGACTTCATCGGCCTCGTCGACGCGCACGACGTGGATCCCGACTTCGTCGGGATCGAGGGCGTCGAGACGCTCACGATCGTCGACCATCATCGCGCCCACACGCCGCCGAAGGCGCGCTTCGTCGACATGCGGAACGACGTCGGCGCGACCGCGACGATCTTCGTCGAGTACCTGACCGAGCTCTTCCCGCTCACCGCCGATCAGGACGACGACCGCCGCGTCGCGACCGCGCTCATGCACGGCCTCGCGACCGACACCGACGACTTCTCGCTCGCCCGCGCGACGGACTTCCGCGCTGCGGCGCAGCTCGAAGGGATCTGCGATCGGGATCTCCTCCAGGATCTCTCGCGGCGGCTCATCGCCCCGAGCGCGATGGACGTGATCGCGCGTTCGCTCTCCGCGCTCGTCGTCCGCCGCAACTTCGCGATGGCCGGCGTCGGCTTCGTCGCCGAGAGCGAACGCGACACGATCGCGCAGGCCGCGGATTTTCTCATCCGCCGCGAGGACATCGACACCGTCGTCGTCTACGGCATCGTGGGCGACCGCTTCATCGAGGGCTCGCTCCGCACGCACTCGCCGAGCGTCGACCCCGCGGTGTGGCTCGAACAGGCGTTCGGGCACGACGAGCGAGGGCGCGCCTACGGCGGTGGCCGCCGTGACAAGGGCGGCTTCCGCATCCCGATCGGGTTCCTCGGGCGCGCGACCGACCGCGCGCAGCTGTGGTCGCTCGTCGAGCACGCCGCGAGGCAAGCGCTCCTCCGCCAGCTCGGCGAAGAGGTGAGCCCCGCCGTGATCGCGCCGCCCCCCGTGCAGCGCGACTCGACGACGACCTGAGGCCGGCGCGCCGGCCGATGCGCATCGCCTTCGTGGGGCTGCCGCTCGCAGCTCTCCTCCTCCTCGAGGACGGTCACGAGATCGTCTGGGCGGGCATCTGCCGGCGCGGCGCGCTCGGAACGCGCCGACTCCGGGCTCGTCTCGGCGCGAGGCGTCTCGCGGTCGTCCCCGATCTCGCCGCGCGCATCGACGAGGTGAAGGCGCTCGCGCCGGATCTCGTCGTGAGCTGGTTCTGGACGAAGAAGGTCCCGCGCGGGTTCCGCGAGACGGCGCGCTTCGGCGCCTTCGGGGTCCATCCGTCCCTCCTGCCGCGGCATCGCGGCCCCGACCCGTACTTCTGGGCGATCGCGCGGGGCGACGCCGAGACGGGGGTGACGGCGCACGAGCTGGAGGACGAGTACGACACCGGGGCGCTCCTCGGGACCAAGAGACTGCCGATCGATCCGGCCTGGAACGCATGGACGCTCGCGAAGAAGCTCGATCGGCCCTCGCTGGCGTTGCTCCGCGAGGTGACCGCGGCCTTCGCGCGCGGCGAGCGGCCCGTTGCCGTCCCGCAGGACGAGGCGGCCGCGACCGAAGCGCCCGCTCCTTCGGACGACGATCTCGAGCTCCGATGGAACGAGCCCGCCGCCGCCGTCGTGCGGCGCGTGCGAGCCGCGTCCCCCTGGCCAGGGGCCTTCACGGAGATCGCCAGTCGCGTCGTGACGCTCACGCGCGCACGCGTGACCGACGACGTCCCCCGCGCGATCGAGCCCGGCGAGGCCTTCGTGCGGCCTGACGGGGTCCTCGTCGTCCGGGCCCGCGATCGGGGCGTCGAGCTCCTCTCCGGGCGCGTGACGCCAGACGCAGAGCGGGAGGACGACGACGAGATCGAGCTCGGGACCGCGGATCTCGCCGCGCTCGTCCCCGGCGGGGCGACGTGAGAGGCGCGGCGTTTTCGCTTCGGTCGATTTTTCACGATCCGGCCGTCATCGCGTTGCCATACGATTCGAGTCGAGGCCCACGGTGACCGACCCCATCACGACGTCCCGCTCTGCACGTGAAGCGCTGTCGCGCGGCTTGAACGCGCTCCAAGCCGATCCGACGGTTCCCCCACAGCTCGTCGAGCTCGCCGCGCCGATCGCGCAAGCGATGGGGGCGCTCCATCAGCTCGAGCGCTCCCAGCAGCTCGCGCCCCACGCCGACGTCGCGCTCGGTCACGTCCGCGGGGCGCTCGCGCAGCTGCAAGGATCGCCGCCCGGCCATCCTGCCGTCGCGACGGCGCTGGAGTCGGTGGCGCAGTCGCTCTCGCTCGTGCACTCACTGAGCCGCATGGCGAACGGCCCCGCCCCGCAACCGCAGGCCGCGCCCCAGGCCCCGCCCCCGCAGGCACCGCCCCCGCAGGCGAACCCGAACACGAGCACGGCGGCGATGGCCCAGCGCGCCCCTGCCCCGCAGCACACGCCCCACGCGGCTCCTCCGCAGGCGATGCAGGCCCCTCCCCCGCAGCAC
>JALHPN010000291.1 GCA_022842465.1 Polyangiaceae bacterium
ACGCCGAGGCGCGCTCGCCCTCGGCCACCGTCGCGGCGACGTCGGCGCTCCCGAGCAGCGCTCCTTCCGGGACGGGGTCGTCGCCGCCGCGGACGCCCCACAGCGAGCCGCGAGGGCCAGGAGCGCTTTCCTTCGCCGAGCTCTGGCCGCACGGCGAGCGAGAGGGGGTCCGGCAGGCCGAGGCGATGCTCGCCGCACACGACGCCGTCAACGGCGTGCTCGCGTGCGACGTCGTCGTGATGCGCCTCCTCGCGTCCGCGGCCGGCCTCGTGGGGACGCTCGACGCGCCGCGCGACCCCGCGGTCGTCGCCCTCCTCCTCGGGCTCGACGGACCTCGCTACCTCGCGTTCCGCACGCTCGTCCGCGCGGCGCGTCACCGCGAGCCCGTCACGATGAGGGACGCGCTCGAGGCGTTCGCGTTCACGCTCGAGATGCGGCGCGCGCGGGATCTGCTCCGCGGAAAGTGATCTCGGCGAGGGTCGTCAGAGCAGCTTGCCGAGCCGCTTCACGATCCCCGCGCCCGAGTAGAGCGCCTTCACGAGCCGCATCTGCCACTTGTACGAGTTCGCCGAGTAGGGGAACCACAGCGGCTCGCCCCCGAGCTCCGGCACGCGCGTCGAGAGGACGTGCTTCTGATCACACATGTCCCGGAGCGCATCGTCCCCGTGCACCTTGCCGAACCCGCTCTGCTTCGTGCCCCCGAAGGGGGCCTCCGCGACGCCGTAGTTGACGATCACGTCGTTCACGACGACGCTCCCCGCGACGATGCGCTCGGCGAGCCGACGGCCCTTCGCGCGGTCCTTCGTGAAGACGTAGGCGCTGAGACCGAGGTGCGAGTCGTTGGCGAGGCGCACGGCCTCGTCCTCGGTAGAGACCTTCATGATCGGGACGACGGGCCCGAAGATCTCCTCCTTCATGACGGCCATGCCGTGGTCGCACTTCGCGAGCACCGTCGGCTCGTAGAATTGACCGGGCCCCTCCCTCCGGCGTCCGCCGATGACGAGCTCCGCGCCCTTGTCGAGCGCGTCCTTCACGAGGCGCTCGGCGACGTCGATCTGCTTCGGGAGCGCGATCGCGCTCACGTCCACCGTCCCTGCCGTCGGATCTCCCATCCGGAGCTCGCTCGTGAGCTCGCGGACGCGCGCGACGAGGGCATCGTGGATGGCGTGGTGCGCGTAGACGCGCTCGACGGAGATGCATGCCTGGCCCGCGTTGAAGAACGCGCCGAAGACGACGGCCCTCGCGGTGCGCTCGACGTCCGCGTCGGCGCACGCGACGAGCGGCGCCTTGCCGCCGAGCTCCATCACGCACGGGACGAGGTTCGCCCCGCACGCGGCGGCGACCTTGCGCCCCGTCTCGACCCCGCCTGTGAAGACGAGCTTCTGGATCCCGCTCTCGATCAGCGCCTGGCCCGTCTCGGCCCTCCCTTGCACGACGCAGAGGAGGTCTTCGGGGAGGCCCGTCGCGTCGAAGATCTCCTTCGCCTTCGCCATCGACAGCGGCGCGACCTCGCTCGGCTTCACGACGACGGCGTTCCCCGCGACGAGGGCGGCAGAGACATCTCCCATCGGGATGACGAAGGGGAAGTTCCACGGCGTCAGGAGCGCGACGACGCCGCGCGCGTGGTAGCTCACCGTGCTGCGCTTGTGCTTGAAGAGGTGGAGCGGGAGGTCGTGCTCGGCGAGCACGTCGGGAGCCCGCTTGCAGTAGTAGGTGAGGAGGTCCACCGCGATCGTGAGCTCCGAGAGGGCGTCCTCGCGGGGCTTGCCGCACTCGCGGCTCACGACGTCGACGATCTCCTCGGCGCGCTCGACGATGGCGTCGCGGAGACGGAGGAGCCGCGTGCAGCGCTCGGCGACGGGGAGGATGCCCCACGCAGCCTGGGCCCGTCGCGCGCGCGCCACCGTGGCGAGGACCTCCTCCTTCGTGGCGACGCGGACGTCGCCGAGGCGCTCGCCCGTCGCCGGCGCCCAGCTCGTGATCCGGCTGTCGCCGCCGTCGCCGTTCGTCGCCTTCGCCTGCATGGCGCTCGCCTCGAGCATTCCCATGGGCGGAAGGGTCACCCTCCCGCGGGCAGCGCGTCAACAGACGTCGCTCACCCGCGCTCGATGAGCTCGATCTTGTAGCCGTTCGGATCCTCGACGAAGGCGATGACGGTAGACCCGTGCTTCATCGGTCCCGGTTCGCGCGTCACCCTGTACCCGAGCGCGCGCACGCGATCGCACGCGCCGCGGATGTCGCGCGTGCCGATCGCGACGTGGCCGAACGCGTCGCCGAGCGTGTAGTCGCTCTTGCCCCAGTTGTAGGTCAGCTCGAGGACGGCGTGCTCCGCCTCGTCGCCGTAGCCGATGAAGCAGTTCGTGAACTTCCCCTCCGCGTACTCCTTCTCGCGGAGCACCTTCATGCCGAGCGCCTCGGTGTAGAAACGCTTCGTCGCCTCGAGGTCCGAGACGCGGATCATCGTGTGGAGGATGCGCATGGGCGGGAGCCTAGCGCGGCGGCGCGACCGGCCACACGAGGAAGACGAGGGTGGTGGGGAGCACGATCGCGCCGAGCGCGAGGAGGGCGACCGTGAAGCCGCCGGTCGCGTCGATGCTCTTTCCCACGAGGGGCGCCGCCACGATGTGCGCGAGCGACTGCGCCGCCGCGGTGAACGCCCCGGCCGTCGACGTCCGCGCGACGGGCACCCGCGAGAGCATGTCCGCGGTGACGAGCACGTAGATGCCGCCGCCCCCCATCGCCGCGAGGCCGAGCATCACGACGGCGACGCCGGGCCCCCGCGCGACGACCGGCACGAGGACGAGGACGAGCGCGAGCGCCAGCGCGAGGACGAAGAGATCCGTCTGGGTCTTGCTCTCGCCGCGCGGCGTCCGGCGGCTCGCGAGCCAGCCGAAGCCCACGGCGCCGAGATCGAAGAGCCCGAGGGGAACGAGCGCGTAGAGCCCGATCCCCTCCTTCGGGATCTTCCATGCTTCGACGAGGTACTGCGGCGTCCAGTTGATGACGAACATCAGCGCCGGCGCCGAGCCGACGATCGCGACGACGCTCCGTAGGACCGGCGCGCTCCGCAGGATCGCGAGCGTGCTCGGCAGCGGCTCCGTCGTCGTCGCCGCCCCTCCCGGCGCCGTCGCGTCGAGCGCGCCCCCGCGCGTCGCGAAGAGCCAGAACGGGATCCACATCGTGCCGAGGACGGCGGTGACGACGAACGCCATCCGGAACCCCCAGCGCGCGTCGATGGCCACGGCGAGCGGTGTCGCGACCATCGCCCCGATGGAGCTGCCGGTGAAGAGCAGGCCGAAGCCGGCGGACTTCGTCGTGCCGGGCAGCGCGCGGCGGATCGACTGCGCGGCGGCAGGAAAGGACGGCGCCTCCGTCATCCCGAGCAGGATGCGGAGCACGAAGAGGGACGCGAAGGACGTGGCGAGCGAGTGCGCCGCAGCCACGCACGTCCACGCGACGACCGCGAGCGCGAAGCCCTTCCGTGCGCCCAGTCGGTCGACGACATGACCGGAGATCGGCGCGAAGACGAAGTACGCCATCGAGAAGGCGCTCACGAGCCATCCGAAGTGCGCGTGGTCGATGTGCAGCCCGGCGCGGACGGCCGGCGCGATCGCGGCGAGGGTCTGCCGGTCCACGTAGCTGACGCTCATGCCGAGCGTCGCCGCGACCGCGACGAGCCAGCCCCGGGATCCCGGCGCTCGGTGCTTCTCCCCGCCCATGAGGGGGGGCATCTTGCCACGAACACCCTCACCCACGGTCAGCCACGAGGTGCGGGGGCAAGAGAAGGCCTTTCCGGGGCGGATCGTGTACGCTTCCCGGCGATGGCCGAGGTGCTCACCTCCGACGAGCTCGTCGAGGAGCCGTCCGACTACGGCTCCCTCACGCCGGGAACCCGCCTCGGCCGCTACGAGCTGCTCGTGCCCGTCGCGCGCGGAGGCATGGCTCGGGTGTGGGCTGCGCGCCTCACCGGTCAGCGCGGGTTCCAGAAGCTCGTCGCGCTGAAGACCATCCTCCCGCACCTCGCGAGGGAGAAGCAGTTCGAGCGCATGTTCCTCGACGAGGCGCGCATCGCGTCCGGGGTCCATCACCCCAACGTCTGCGAGATCTACGAGCTCGGCGAAGAGGACCACAACCTCTACCTCGCGATGGAGTGGGTGAGCGGTGACTCGCTCGCGCGCCTCTGTCGGTCGACCGGGAATCCGGAGGCGCTCGACGCGCGCGTCGTGGCCCGCGTCGTCGCGGACGCCTGCGCCGGAGCGCACGCCGCCCACGAGCTCGCCGACGACGACGGTCGCCAGATGGGCGTCGTCCACCGCGACCTCTCCCCGCACAACATCTTGCTCACGAGCGACGGGGTCGCCAAGGTCGCCGACTTCGGCGTCGCGAAGGCGCTCGGGCAGCTGCACGACGCGACGAGCGCTGGTCAGCTGAAGGGCAAGCTCGCGTACATGGCGCCCGAGCAAATCACCGGCGGAGCCGTCGACCGACGGAGCGACGTCTTCTCGCTCGGGTGCGTCCTCTACGAGGCGACCACGGGCCAGCGCCCGTTCCGCGGCGACGGCGACCACCAGGTGATGCACGCAGTCCTGAAGGGCGAGTTCCCGGCGCCGTCGTCGCTCGTCCGCAGCTACCCGCAGGAGCTCGAGCGCATCGTGCAGCGCGCCCTCTCTCCGCAGGCGATCCTCCGGTACCCGACGGCGGAGCGGATGCGCTTCGCGCTCGAGGAGTTCCTCGCGCGTGGCTCGCTCGTCACGCAGTCGAACGTCGCGCAGCTCCTCCGCCAGCGGCTCGGGCCGTCCCTCGAGAAGCGCCGCGAGCGGATCAAGCAGGCCTCCAACGTCGGCGATCGCGAGCGCGGCTGGAGCGATCCCCCGGGCGCGCACACGCCTTCGCCCGACGCGGCGAATCGGTCGGGGGTGAAGCAGGCTCGCCCGCTCTACACGACGATGGCGATCGACCCGAGCTCGCTCCCGCACCGGGGCCAGGGCGGGACGGCGCCGCCGCCGCCGAACGGCCCGAACTTCGATCCGCCGACGGTGCGGGATACGGCGCGACCCCCCGGGGAGCTCGGGTTCGGTCACGGGGGCGATGCGTCCGGCGCAGTTCCGATCCCGGGAGCGCCGCCCGTTCCGACCGGCTTGGTCCCCGTCGCCCGTGGGACGATGCCCCCCCCGGGCCAGGTCCCGTACACGGGCCAGGTCCCGTACACGGGCCAGGTCCCGTACACGGGCCAGGTCCCGCACACGGGAGGCTACGGCGTCGCGAACGTGCCGCACACCCATCCAGGCGCGCGCCATTCCCAACCTCCCCCCGGCATGGCCCACCCCGGGTACGGGCCGACCGGAACGTCGCAGCAGGGCTTCGGCGGACCGAGCTACTCGATGACGCCGTCGCACGGGGGGCACGCGCAGGGACACGGCCGTCCGTCGGCCCCCGCGATGCAGAGCCAGTCGCTCCCCGCGCAGGGGGATCGTCCCTCGCAGCCGCCCGCGACGACGGGCCAGTACGCGGTCGCGATCGGGGTCGGTGTCCTCGTCGCCGCGCTCATCGCGGGCGCCGGCGTCTACGTCTGGCAGCAGCGGCGCGCAGAGGGCGCGACCGCCCCCGCGAAGTCGGCCTCGGTCGTGCCGAGTGGAGCGGCCGTGATGGACGCGAAGGGAGACCTCGTGTTCGAGACGACGCCGACGGAGGCCTCCCTCGTCGTGGACGGCAAGGAGATGCCGCCGGGGACGCACCGGATCCCCAGGCCGAAGGCCGGCACGACGGTCACGCTCGTCGTCCGTGCGCCGGGCAAGCGCGAGGCGACGCTGCGGGTCGACTACTTCTCGTCGTCGCCGATGAAGATCGCGCTCGAAGACGTCCCCGGGGCCGTCATCGACGTCGGGGACGAGCCCGCGACGTCACCGAGCGCGACGCCCACGGCCGTGACGACGGTGAAGGTCGATCCGCCCAGGGTGGAGCCCCCGCGGGATCCGAAGCCTCCGCCCGGGCAGGGGGGCACGACGGCGCCGCCGGGCACGGCGAAGCCCAAGCCGACGCCGAAGGACCCTGCGTTGCCGGCGAACCCGTACTGACGCGCCCCTCGCGCGCCGTCCTCGCGTAGAATGCTCGGCGATGACGCCGTACGGCCGGACGGGGCTCGCCCGTCTCACCCTCACCACGCTCGCCACCCTCGCGGCGCTGTCGGTCGCGCCCCGCGCTCGCGCCGAGGACGTCCCGACGGCAGACTCCGCGGCCGAGGCTCGCTCGCAGTACCAGCTCGGAACGCAGGCGTTCCACGCAAAGCGGTACACGGAAGCGGCGACGCACTTCGAGTCGGCGGCGGCGTACAAGGCGAACGCGGTGGCCCTCTTCACCGCGGGGCTCGCGTGGGATCTCGCCTCGAAGCTCGAGCGTGCGGCCGATGCCTACGCGCGCGCGCTCGAGGTGCCAGGGCTCGATCCGAAGCAGCAGGCCACCGCGAAGGAGCGCGTCGCCGTGCTCGAGAAGACGCTCGGCACGTTGACCGTCACCGGCCCCGAGGGCTGGAAGGTCCAGCTCGGGAGCTTCACGGAGGTTCCCGTGCCGGCACGTCTCCACGGCGCGGCGGGGGTGCACGTGCTCTCGGTGCGTGCTCCGGGCAAGCCGGGCGAACGCCGGGACGTGACGCTCGAGGTGGGCAAGGTGAGCGCGCTCGAGGTGAAGGACGAGCCGAAGCCGGCGCCGCCGAAGGAGGAGCCCGCCCCGCCGCCCGCCCCGCCGCCGGTCGTCGTCCAGGGCCCGCCTCGCGAGGGCTTCTGGATCACGCGCCGGGCAGTCGGCGTCGGCGTCGCCGGCGTGGGCGTCGCCGCGCTCGGCAGCGCGATCGTCCTCGGTCTCTCCGCGAACGGCGCCCGCGACGCCTACGTCGCGGGCCCGACGCGCGCGTCGTTCGATCACGCGTCGTCGCTCGAGACGTGGACGAACGTCATGCTCGTCGCCGGCGGACTGCTCGCGGCGGGCGGCGTCGCGCTCGTCGTCTGGCCGGACGACCCCGGCCGTGAGCGTCGCGCGCAGCAGGCGAAGCTCCACGTCGCGCCCACCGCCGGCGGCGCCGTCCTCGGAGGGACGTTCTGATGCGCTCCCGGACGGTCGGCCTCCTCGCCCTCGCGCTCGCGACCGCGTGCGGCGTCCTCGCGGCGTGCTCGCTCGGTCTCGACGAAGGGCTCCTCGACGCCGCCTCGGACAGCGGTCCGGTGACGAACGTGCCGGAGACGAGCACGGTCGTCGACGGAGGTTCCGACGCGGCGACGTCCGGGCTCCCGACGACGTGCGCGACGGACGAGGACTGCGTCGCGACGAACGCGTGTCTGAAGGGGCGGTGCGATCTCACGCGGAGCGCATGCGTCTTCGACGTATGCAAGGCCGCCGCGTGCAACGCCGGCACGTGCGACCAAGCCGCCGCGTCGTGCAAGGATCCGAAGCCGTACACGCTGCGGACGACGACCTTCAAGGTGGGGACGCCGCTCGCGTGCGGTCGTTGCATCGCGGCCGTCCATCCGTATCTCTTCGTCGGCACCACGACCGGCATCGTCGGCTACAACGTCGCGAACCCCGCGGGCCCGGCGCCCGTCCAGGTTCGCGGGCTCGGCTTCGCCCCGACCTTGATGATCGCGAGCGGAAGCCGCGTGTTCCTCTTCGGCGCTCCGCTCGGCGGCGGCCCGCCCGCGCGTATGCCCTTCGCGTGGATCGACGTGCCGAGCGACCCGTTCCGGACGTCCTTCACGGTGGAGGACACCCTCGCGGGCTGGGACCGTCCGTCGGGGGAGGGGACGGGGGCGTTCGCCCGAGGGAGCGACGGCGCGCTCGTGTACTCGGGCGCGGCGGGGCTCCCCGCGGCGGCGGTCGCGAGCCCGCCCATGCTGCCGGTCGACTTCGCCTCGTACCCGACGCCGACGCCTCCGGGGCACGGCCTCGTGTCGATGAGCGGGACGCGCTTCTTGGTCCAGGCCGTCGACGGGACCGGAGCGGCCACGTTCGGCTTCGTCCCCAACGCGGGCACGGCGCAGGTGAGCGACGCCGGGCTCACCGTCGGTGCGGCGCCCGCCATGACGGGGACGGTGGCCGCCCCGCAATACTTCGCTCAGGGCCCGGACGGGACGGTCCTCTGGGCGTACGCGCAGCCGAACGTCCCGCCGGCCACGCCGGGCGCGGTCGTCCGCGCCACGCGCGCATCGTTCCTCGTGAGCGGTCAAGCGGGGCCTGCCGCGGGCGCGTCCGTCGACGTCGAGGTGTACCCCGCGCCGCCTCCGCTCGGAACCGCCGTAACCGGTCCCATCGCGGCGCTCGACGCCGACACGGCCCTCGTCGTCTCCGCCGCGCGCGAGAGCGTCGCGACGCAGGTGAGCGTCCACTTCCTGCGCCGTCAGCCGCTCGGGCTCGTCCCGAACGCGGACAACCAGCCGCGTCGCGCGGTCCTCCCGATCGCGATCGGGACCCTGGTCGGTGCGGCCGGCTCGAACGGCATCGGCTACCTCGCCGCGAACGAGGCCGCGACGCCGCAGGTGCCCGCGAACGCGTCGGTCTACGTCTTCGACCCTGCCTGCGCGCCCTGACGAATCAGCAGAGCGCGCCGTTCGGGATGCACGCGAACTGCGTCCAGCAGTACTGACAGCTCCTGCCGCTCCCGCACGGGTTCGCCCGACAGTCGTCGACGCACTCGATGCCCGTCGTGCAGCCGTTCGCGTCCTTCGTCGTCTTGATGCGGCCGTTCTTGCAGAAGCCTGGCGCGGGCGGGGACAGCTGCGGGCAGTCGGCCTCCGTGATTGTCACCTTGAACGCGAACGTCTTCGCCGGGGACGAGTCCGCCTCCCACGGCCTTCGGTACTCGAGCTTCACCTCGTGGGTCCCCGCCATCGCGAGCGGACCGCTCGTCTTCCAGGTCATGCGCTCGACGCCCGAGGCGCCGGCCGCGTCGCCGTTCTTCACGAAGCGGGTGGACGCCGGGTATCCGAAGGTGCGGTCCGTGGCGACCACCTTCCAGCGATAGCCCGTGGACGGGTTCGCCTGGAGCTTCAGGACGACGTTCTGCCCTTTCGCGATCGTGACGGTTCGGCCGTCGTCGGCCTCCGTCAGGGTGAGGCTCTTGAGCTCGTCCTCGACCGTCTCCTCGTCGCCGGTCGTCCCGAGCGCGTCCTCCTCGCTCGTGTCGGCGCTGCAGCCGACGGTGGCGAGGGCGGATGCGAGGGCGAGCGAGACGACGAGGCTCACGAGGCGCATGGGCCCACCGAAGCACCACACGTGCCTACATCGGGGCACGTCCAAGTGTTCGGAATCATGGCGAACCAGTTCGGGCGCTGCCTCCGTCGGGTGGATCGCTCGTGGATCGCGGCGAGCCCCCGTCGACCGGCGCCACGGCGATCCGTCCGACGCCGAGGATCACGCCCGCCTCGTCGGTGGCGACGACGACGCCGTCGGCGTCCGCCGCGATCGCGACGGCGCTCGCGAGCGCCTCGTGCTCCGCGATCACGCGGTCGACCCCGGTCGCGAGGGTCACCGCGCGGAGTCGCGCGCGCTCGCCGTCGATCACGTAGAGGACGCCGTCGTGCACGGCGAGCGGGCTCCGGACGTGGACCCGTGCGGCGACCTTCACGGGCTCGCCGCCCGCGCGGGGGACGCCGAGGACGACGTGCTCGCCGCCCGCCGCCGCGGCGACGACGTAGACGC
>JALHPN010000292.1 GCA_022842465.1 Polyangiaceae bacterium
AGCGGCTGCGCGCGCGTGGGTTCGGGAGCCGGTGGCGGCGGGGGAGCCAGCAAGGACGGCCGGTTCCCCTGCGCCGCCTCGCGCACGATCGCCGCGAGCTCCGGGAGGCTGCGGACGGGCCGCCACTCCTCGAGCCCTTCCTGCCAGCAGAGCGAGTCCTCGGTGACGGCGCCCGTCGCTGCCTTCCGCCGGAGCTCGGAGATGCGCACGGGACCGACGGGCACGCCGTTGATGGCGACGTACCACTCGTCGGTCACGCTCATCTCGATCGACGCGTCGACCGACGCGGCCTGACCGGCGTTCGGGAAGGGGACCGTCGCCGGCGCGTCCTGCACGTTCCGCTGGAATGCGCCGGCGAGCGCGCCGCCGCCACCGGCGGGGCCGGGTGAGGAGGCCGGACGCGGCTTCGTCGCCGAGAGGCTCGTCGCGAGCGCTCCGCGCGGCAAAGCCGAACGATCGGGCGCGGGAGGCGCGCCGGAGACGCTCGTCTCCGTGATCGCGGCGCGCACCTCGATCTGGTGCCCGCACTTGCGGCACTTCATGCGGACGGTCTTCCCGGCGACCTTCTCGTCCGCGATCTGGTACTTCGCCTTGCAGTTGTCGCAGAGGAACTTCACAGCACCACCGAAATTGTCCGCGCTCTCCGAGGCTAGCCGGTTTGTGGCCCGGGCGCGTGACAATCGTTCATGAAAGCTCCGGTTGCCGCCCTAGAGCAGCCGGACCACGTGCGCCTTGATGCTCGAGCGCGTCTCGTCGTCGGGAGCCACGTGGACGCATCGCTCCCACATTTCGAGCGCCTTGTTCTTGAAGCCGGCCTTCTCGTAGAGGACGGCGAGGTTCTTCAACGCGGGGAAGTGCGCGGGGTTGAGGTCCACCGCGCGTTCGAGCTCGGTGATCCCGTCGTAGAACTGCCCGCGTTTGCCGTAGATGAGCGCGAGGTGGTACCGGAGCCGGTACGCGAGCGGGTCGACGGCGATGCCCTTCTTGAGGAGCTCGACGGCCCCGTCGACGTCGCCGGCCTTGTACGCGGCGATGCCGTCGTCGAGGTACTTGGCGGCCGCCTGTTGGATCTTCTCCGGGTCGGCCGGCGGCGCGCTCTTCCGTTCGAGGAGGCGCCCGACCTTCTCGGAGAGGTCGGCGAGCCGGAACGGCTTCTCGAGGTACTCTTCGATCCCGTAGCTCGTCTTCAGATCGGCGGCGATGCGCCAGCCCCGGTAGACCGCGCTCATCATCAGGATCGGGATGTTCCCGTAACGCTCGCTCCCCTTGATGCGCCGAGCGATGTCGAAGCCGTGGAGCTCTGGCAGCATCGCATCGAGGATGATGAGATCGGGCGTCTCCTCCTTCACGATGCGGAGGGCGAGGAGCCCGCGGTCGGCCTCGAGCACCTCGTGCCCGCGATCGACGAGGAGCTTCTTCACGAGCCGCCTTATGTCCTCCTCGTCGTCGACGACGAGCACGCGCTTGCCGCTCGGCGTCGGCCTCACGCCCGCCGCCGACGGCTCCGTGACGAGCGACGCGGCGGCGAGCACTTCGGCCGTCAGCGTCTTCACCTCCGAGACGTCATCGGGGACGAGGCCGAAATCGGACGTCGAGAGATCGCCTCCGGCGGCCGCCTCCTCGATCTGCTGGTCGACGACCACGGCGCGCGCTTCTCCGGGGCCGATGCTCTCGCGCTCCTCACGCCCGCGTTCGCGGTTCGCGCCCACGCGCTCGAGCGCCGCGGGCGGTGCGAGGGGGCCGGCCCAGAACGTCTCCCCGGCGTCCTTGGCGTCGTACGCTGCCTGGATGGAGCGCTCGAGCGTCTGGGTGATGGCCACGTACGGGTAGATCTTTCGACCGGTGACGAACTCGAGCTCCTCGATCGTGCGCTTCTCCGCCGGGTTCGCCATCGCGAGGAACAGTCGTTCGTCGCGCGCGAGCACGGGGAGGATGCGGCTCGCCTCGGCGACCTCTCGCGGAACGAGATCGAGGTAGGCGATCGGGAGCGCGACCTGGTTGAGATCGATGCCGGGAACGCCGAACTGCTCCGACAGCGCGCGGAGCACCTCCGTCTCCGCGACGACGCCGCTCGCTGCGAGGCGCGACGCGAGCGGCACGCCGTCGCCGGCCGTCCGCTGCGACGCGAGCTGTTTGTCGAGCTCCTCCGGAGAGATGAGCCGGCGCTTCAGGAGTATGCGCCCGATCTGCTTCTTGTCGTCGGACATGGAGTAGGGGAAGGCGAAGAGTACCCGGAGCCCACCTGGGCGAGAAGCATCACCCCCGCGCTCGGGTAAGTCGTGCCGTTGTGCGACCTTGGGGGCGCGCGAAACCGCCTCGGGATCAGCTCTCGCCAGCGCTCATCGCCTCGAGACGGGCCTTCTTGTACGCGGCGAACGTCCCCGCGCGGATCGCGTCGCGGGCGCCGCGGACGAGCTCCGCGAACCAGTGGAGGTTGTGGACGCTGAGGAGCCGGAGGACCGTCATCTCCCCCGCGATGTAGAGGTGCCGGAGGTATCCGCGCGAGTACCCGCCGGCGCAGCAGGGGCACGTGCACTCCGGATCGATCGGGCGCGGATCCTCCTTGAAGCGCGCCTGCTTCACGACGATCCGGCCGAAGCGCGTGAGCGCCTGTCCATTCCGCGCGTTGCGCGTCGGGAGCACGCAGTCGAACATGTCGACCCCGGACTCGATCCCCTCGAGCAGATCGCGCGGCGTCCCGACGCCCATGAGGTAGCGAGGCCGCTCCGGATCGACGACGTGAGCCACCTCCGCGAGCGTCGCCCACATGTTCTCGATGGGCTCGCCGACGGAGAAGCCGCCGAGCGCGAGCCCGTCGAAGGACGGATCGAGCGCGGCGAGCTCCTCTGCGTGTGCGCGTCGGAGATCGGGGAAGCACGCGCCCTGGATGATCCCGAAGAGCGCCTGGCCCTCCGGGCGCGGCGAGGCGAGCGCGCGCTTCGCCCAGCGCGTCGTCCGGAGGACGGCCTCCTCGACGACTCTCCTGTCCGACTGCCCGGGCGGGCAGACGTCGAGCTGCATCTGGATGTCGGCGCCGAGCAGACCCTGCACGCGCACGGCCTCCTCGGGCGAGAGGTGATGGCGGGTTCCGTCGAGGTGCGAACGGAACGTGAAGCCCTCCTCCGTCAGCTTCACGAGACTCTCGCCCTGGCCGAGCGAGAAGGCCTGGAATCCGCCCGAATCGGTGAGCATCGCGTGCGGCCAGCGCGAGAAGCCGTGGAGGCCACCGAGCCGGTGCACGACGTCCGGCCCGGGACGGAGCCACAGGTGGTACGTGTTGCCGAGGACGATCTTCGCGCCCGTCCTCGCCACCTCGTCCGGGGTGAGCCCCTTCACGCTCCCTTGCGTGCCGACGGGCATGAACGTCGGCGTCTCGACCTCGGCGTGGGGCGTCACGAGGACGCCGGCACGCGCGTGCCCGTCGGACGCGATGACGCGATACGCGAACCCCCGCGCGCGCGGGGCGGTCACGCGGACGGCTCCGCGCGATCGAGGAGCATGGCGTCCCCGTACGAGAAGAAGCGATAGCGTTCGCGCACCGCGAGTCGGTAAGCCTCGAGCACACGCGAGAGGCCTCCGAAGGCGGTCACGAGGGAGAGCAACGTCGAGCGCGGGAGGTGGAAGTTCGTGAAGAGCCGGTCGACGACGCCGAACCGGTAGCCCGGCTGGACGAGGAGGCGCGTCTCCTCGGCGCAGGCGCGGACGAGGCCCGGCCGCTCGGGATCACGGGCGGACTCGAGCGTGCGGACCGTCGTCGTCCCGATCGCGAGGACCTCGGCCCCGCGCTCGCGAGCGCGTGCGACCGACGCCGCGAGCTCGCGCGTGACCTCGAAGTACTCCGCGTGCATCGGATGCTCGTCGAGGTCGGCCGCCGTCACCGGCTGGAACGTGCCGAGGCCGATGTGGAGCGTGCAGCTCGCGATCTCGCAGCCGCGGGAGCGGAGCGCCTCGAGGAGCGCGGACGTCAGGTGGAGGCCCGCCGTCGGGGCCGCGACCGAGCCCTCGCGCTTCGCGTACACGGTCTGGTAGCGCTCCTCGTCCTCCGGACGCGGGGCTCGCTTGATGTACGGAGGGAGGGGGATCTGCCCGGCCGCGCGCACCGCCTCGTCGATGGGGCTGCCGTCACGCGTCGTCAGGTCGACCTCGAAGAGGCCGTCCTCGGTCTTGCCTGCGAGCTCTGCCCGAAGGACGCCCTTGTCGATGCGCATGCCGGGACGGAGTCCCTTCGACGCTCGCGCCAGCGCGCGCCACGTCTGCACGGCGGCGCCGCCCGCGACGTCCTCGCGCACCTTGCGGAGGAGGAAGATCTCGGTCTTGCCGCCCGTGCCCTCCTTCGTCCCGAGGATGCGCGCCCGGAGGACCCGCGTGTCGTTGACCACGACGAGGGTGCCCTCGGGGACGTGCTCGGCGAGGTCGGCGACGTGCGCGTGCAACGTCCCGCCGTCGCGCGGAAGGACCATCAGGCGCGCGCGGTCGCGGTCCGCCGCGGGCTCCTGCGCGATGAGCTCCGGCGGGAGCTCGTAGTCGAGAGCGTCGAGCCGCATCGGCGGCGCTCATAGCACGTCCGCTCGAGAGGGGACCGAGCCGCGTCCTAGTGACGTCGCCCCGCCACCTGGACGGCCGGCGCGTCCGCCTCGAGCTCGACGACCCCGGACGCCGCTTCCGGCATCGGCCACCGGCGCGAGCTCGGCGGCCCCGCGATCTTCGCCTGGAGGAACGCGACGACCTCCTTGAGGTCGTAGGGCTTCGGGATGAACCCGCTCACGCCGCAGTCCGCTCGCTCGAGCTGGCGCTCGCTCAGGTGGTACGCGCTCGTCAGGAGGACGCGCGTGGCGTGCGAGAGCGCGCGGATCTCGCGCGCGAGCTCGAGGCCGTGCGTTCCGCCGTCCGTGCGGAGCATCAGGTCCACGACCGCGAGGGCGACGGGACCGTTGGCGAGCGCCGCCTTCGCCTCGGCCGCGGAGGGGGCGACCACGACCGTGAACCCCTCGACGCGGAGCGCGCTCGCGAGCACGGCAGCGTCGCCTTCGGGGGCATCGACGAGGAGGATGGTCGCCATGGATTCGCTCTCCGGCCAAGCAAGCACGGGGCCAAGAGCGTTTGACGGGATTTCGTGGCGAAACGGGCTCGACACGGTTTGCAGATCTGAAAAAACCGTTCAGGGATGAAGCTGACCGAGGCCGCCCGCGCCCACTCAGGAGCGATTCTCGTACACGATCCCGAGCCGCGTCATCTTGCGCCAGAGCGTCGTCGGCGAGATGCCGAGGGACTCGGCCGCCTTCTCGCGACTGCCGTCCTGCTCGCGTAGCGCGCCCTCGATCGCCTGCCGCTCCGCCGTGTCCACGACGTCGGCGAGCGTGCGGCCGGAGCGCGTCCCCGGGGGCTCCTCGCGCGGCGTCGTCGGCAAGAGGTCGTCCTTCGTGATCATCCCGTCCTGGATGAGCGCGACGGCCTGCTCGATCATGTGCTCGAACTCGCGGATGTTGCCGGGGAAGTCGTAGTGCTGCAGCGCCTCCAGGACGTCGTCCGCGATGCGGGCGCGCGTGCCCATCTTGCGGTTGTACTTGTCGAGGAAGTGGGTCATCAGATCCTGCAGGTCCTCGCGGCGCTCGCGAAGCGGCGGGAGCTGGAAGCGCGCGACGTTGAGCCGGTAGTAGAGGTCCTGACGGAAGCGCTTCTCCGCGATCGCCGTCAGGAGGTCCTGGTTGGTCGCGGCGATGATCCTCACGTCGACCTGGATCGGCTTGTTCTCGCCGACGCGCCGGATCTCGTTCTCCTGGATCGCGCGGAGCAGCTTCGCCTGGAACGCGAGCGAGGTCTCCGCGATCTCGTCGAAGAAGAAGGTGCCCCCGTGAGCCTCTTCGAAGAGGCCCTTTCGTGCGGCGATGGCGCCGGTGAACGACCCCTTCGCGTGGCCGAAGAGCTCGCTCTCGAGGAGCGTGTCGGTGATCGCGGCGCAGTTCACCGGCACGAACATGCGGTCGCCCCGCTTGCTGTTCGCGTGGATCGCCTTGGCGACGAGCTCCTTGCCGGTGCCGCTCTCCCCGGTGATGAGGACGATCGCGTCCGTCGGCGCGATGCGCACGATGCGCCCGAGGACCTCGCGGACGGGCCGCGATCGACCGACGATGCTCTCGAACTTGTAGCGATCCTTGAACTCGGTCGCGAGGAACGCCACCTCGCCGGCGAGGCGTCGGTTCTCGAGCGCCTTGCCGACCTTGACGAGGAGCTCTTGCTCGGTGAACGGCTTCTGGATGTAGTCGAACGCGCCGAAGCGCATCGCCTCGACCGCGCTCTCGATCGTGCCGTACGCCGTCATCACGATGACCTCGGTCATCGGCTGCGCTTCCTTCGTCGCGCGGAGGACGTCGATGCCGTCCTTCGACCCCATGCGGAGGTCGGTGAGGATGACGTCGTAGGCGCCCTGCGCGCCGCGCTCGCAACCCTCCTCGCCGTTCTGCGCCTCGTCCACCTCGAAGCCGGCCCCTCGCAGCATCATGGCGAGCGTGGTGCGCATGTTGCGCTGGTCGTCGACGATGAGGAGCTTCGACATGGGGACCTCAGTCGTTGTTCGCGCCGTTCTTGATCCAGGTCGCGATGCGCTCCATCGAGGCCGTCGAGAACACGTAGGTCACGGGTCGCTTCGGCATGTTGCCGACGAGGGAGCCGTCCGGACGGCGATGCCGGACGACGAGGTAGAGCGTGCTCTTCGTCGGCTCGGTCGCGTCCTGGCTCGTCACGAGGCTCGCCTTGCCCGTCATCGCCGCGTAGCACGCGTCCTTGTCGGCGCCGCAGACGAATCCGCTCGAGCCGAGGGCGCCGGCCTTCTCGGGGCCGCCGTGGCAGAGCCCGTCGCTCCCCGCGCAGCTCGCCTTCCCGGTCGGACCGAGGAAGTCGCGATAGAGGTCGGAGAAGGTCACCCCCGTGCCCTGGTCCTCGCGCTCCTCGTAGCGGTCCACGGGGCCCGCGTCCTCCTCGACGTCCCCTGAGCTCGACGTGCTCGACGTGCTGGCGGCGCCGCCGTCGTTCGCGGGCGTTTCGATCGGCGCGTCGCTGCCGGAGCAGGCGACGGCGACGGCGAGCGTGCTGGCGGCGAGGGCGGCGAGGACGAACGTGCGAGTCATCGAGGGCGGGCCCAACCTAGCGCAAAACCGCGCGGTCTCGCACGCTCGTACGAGGTCAGAACATCACGCCGAGGATGAGACGGACCGTCTGCGCGCTCGAGAGGTCGGTCTTCAGCGTGCTCTGCGGCAGGTAGTCGAGCCCACCGAGCGGGAAGAAGACGCCGTACTGGAGGGCGGTGTAGAAGCCACCCATCTTGTTCGGGTCGTCGTTCAAGGTCCCGTCCTTCGCCTGGTAGTAGACCTGCAGGTCGAGCTCGACGCCGAGGTCCCGCTTGTTGCCGGGCGTCTGCACGAACTCGCTCGCGCGGCTCCAGATGATCGCGGCGCCGCCGCCGAGCTTCTGGCCGTTCGGGTTGCGGAGGAAATCGTACTCCACGCTCGGGCGGAAGTAGTACGCACCCTGGACGCGCGAGAGGATGCGGCGGAAGAAGATGTAGTCGACGTAGTACGCCGGGTTGAACCGGAACGTCGAGATGGCGCCGCCGCCGGCGCGCGCCTGGATGGGGTTGGTGGTGCTCGGCGCGAGGCCCTCGACGTTCGGATCGCCGCTCGCCCAGCCGTGCCCGAACGAGATGCGGAGCTTGTCCTCGACGGCGCGGAACTCCGCCTGCGCGGCGAGGCCCCACATGCGGACCTTGATCGGATCGCTCACGCGCTGGCGCGCCGGCGAGCTCTCGATCGAGCCGAGCACGGCCGCGGCCTCGCCCTCGATCCGGAGCTTGTTCCAGAGGAACTGGACCCAGACGTCGGGCGTGAGGGTCTCGGTGCCGCGGCGCTCGAGGCCATTGTTCTGCTGCGTGCGGTCGACGGTGATCGGCGTCTCGCCCGCCTTCACGTCGAGGCCCTGCGTGCGGAGCTGGGTCCAGAGACCTCCGTTCAGCACCCAGTCGCCACGCGAGAGCTTGAGGCGCTGCACCTCGGGGTTCGTCCGCTTCGCGACGAACGCGACCCACTGGCCGACGTTCGTGCGGTTCGCGACGTTGTACGGCTGACCGCCGTAGACGTCGTAGGGCGACCCGTTCGTCGGTCCCGAGGAGACGAAGTCCCAGGCACCTCCGAAGTAGAGGTCCATCGACTTGATGCCCGACACGAACATGATGCGGTCGGCGTTCGACTGGAAGTCGCAGTCGAGGCAGTCGCCGCCGTTGTTGAGCATGCCGAGGCCCCACTGGTTCGGCATCCGACCGAAGCGGACCTGGCCGAGGGGCGTGAGGTACTCCGCCCATGCCCGCTGGACGTCGATCGAGTTCCGGTAGCCGTTCACGCCGGCGGTCGGGGGACCTTGCGTCGTGGAGAACGACGACAGGGGCGCGTAGGGGTTCACGCCGTTGGCGGCGGCGGCGGTGCCGGGGCGGACGGCATAGGCCTCGGGCGTCGAGCCGAGCACGAGATTGTCGAGCAGATCGATCTGCGACATGATCCGGAGGTTGTCCGAGATGTGGATCTCGGGGTTCAACCGGAGGCGCAGGTTCGCCGTCGACTGGCTCTTGTCCTCGCACTCGGAGGTGGCCTGGTCGCCGCAGAGCGTGACGACCCGCGGATCGGCGCCCGCGCGGTAGCTGTGATCGAGGGGCTGCGGCCAGAGGTTGCCCGCGTCCCCGCCGAGCGTCGCCGGGCGACCGAGCGAGAAGTTGTGGAAGAGCTCGCCGCGGGTGCGGAAGTAGCCGTGGAGCTCGAGGATCGGGCGGGTGTGGCTCCACCAATCCTCGCTGTAGACCTCGCTCGGACGGGCGCCGACGGTGCCGTCCGCCGTCGGCCGCTCCCGGCCCTGCTGGAGGAGGCGTTGCTGATCCTTCGCCGGGTCCACGGTGGGCACGCCGCTCGGACCCGCGGGGTCGACGGGCTCCTCGACCGGAACGAGGTTGTCGCGCGGGTCCGTGGTCGCGCCGGGGGCCGGCGCGGGACCGGCGCCGGGGCCAGGGGCGGACGGCCTCGGCTCGTTCACCCCGCCGGGGCCGCTCGCGGGCTGCTGCGCGGAAGCCGGCGAGATCGCGAGGAGACCAGCGGCCCAGGAGAACACGAGGAGGCTCGAGAGCGAGCGGACTCCGAACGACGGGCGACCCGGGCGGACCATGAGGGCGCCCTTCTAACACAACCTCTGCGGGCGGTGTCCCACGGAAGCGCACCGGGCGAATCATGAGGCATGACGTGCGTTCGCCTCGGTCAACCTCGGAAGCGCGCGCGGCGGCGGAGGGCGACCGCGAGCACGAGCGCCACGCTCGCGAGCGCGCCACCCCCGACCGCCGTCGGCGTCGGGTGGTGGACGGCCCACGCGATCGCGGC
>JALHPN010000293.1 GCA_022842465.1 Polyangiaceae bacterium
TGGCGAGCTCGACGACGGCGCCGAGGCCCTCCACGTTGCCGGTGCGGGCGGCGTCCTGGACGCCGTGGACCGCGTCGCGCACGACCGCGGCGCCGTTCACGAACGGGATGAAGTACGCGAGCTCCTGGCCGACCTGGTTCGCGATCGAGGGGTTCTGGACGTACGGTCCCTGGACGGCGCCGACGAGGACCCCGTCGATGATCGGGTGGTTCTCGCGGAAGTTCTGGCGCGCGATGACCTGGGAGGCGCGCTCACGCGCGCGGGACGCGATGTTCCGCGCCTCGACGGCGGACTGCGCGATGCGAGCGGCGTCCGGGTCACGACTCCGCCAGGCATCCATCTCCATGCGGGCGGTCTCGACCCTCGCCCGCTCGATCTCGTCGGCGAGCACGCGCGCGCGCTCGCGGGACGGCGGGTTCGCGGGATCGTCGAGCTCGGTGAACGCCTGGCGCGCCTGGTCGCGGAGCTCCTCTGCGCGCTCCCTCGCGGTCTGGGGAGCGGCCGCAGGCAGCGCGTCCGTCATCGTCGCGCCGGGCGCCTGCGCGACCTGCACGCCCGGTCCCATCGTCGGGATCGGGCCGACCTCGTCCGCCAGGCGGGCCGCTTCGCGCGCGCCGAGGACCTGGGCGGCGAGGTACTGGCCGAGCGACATCGCGCTGGCCTGGCTGCCGCCGCCACCCGCGCCCGCGCCGCTGCCGGCGCCGCCGCCGCCCGTGCCACCAGCTCCGCCGCTGCCGCAGGCGCCTTCGCCGCCGACGCAGTCGCCGATCTTCGCCGTGTGCTGGTCGACGGCGGTGGAGAGGGCCTTGTATCCCCCGATCGCGCCCACCGCGAGGAACGCCGCGATCACGACCCACTCGACCGTCTCGACGCCGCGCGCGAGCACACGAGGCGCGGCCGTCTCGCCGTCGCCCTCGAGCTTCGCCGCGGCGCGGCCCATCACGTACGTGAGCCCCATCTCGAAGGCCGCGCGCACGGTCACGGCGAGCAGGAGCCCGGCCCAGAGCGCGCGCGCCCCGAGCGCGACCGCGGCGCCCATCGCGACCGCGAGGAGGGCGAACCCGGCCACGAAGACGACGGCCTCTGCCTTCACGAGCGCGAAGCTCCGCCGGATCGCTTGCGTGGGGGCGAGGCCGCCCTGGATCGCGAGGCGCGTCGCGAACGCGGCCGCGCCGTAGAACCCCACGGTGAGCAGCGTCCCGAACCCGGCGCCGATCGAGCGGCCGAAGACGGAGCAGACGGTGCCCCCCACGACGAGGACGACGAGCGCGAACGCGTCGACGACGAGCTGTGTCTGGAACGCGCGCCCTGCCTTCGACCAGAACGCTCCCTCGACCCTTCCCTGCGGCGCGGCATGGAGGACGGCGACCGTGAGGAGCGGCGCCGCGATGACCGCGGCGAGCACGCGGAGGAAGAGCGCGGTCGGCCCGAGACCGATCGGCTCCATGAACGACGTCACGACCGCGGCGAGGCCGTCGGAGAAGGTCGAGCCCAGGCCGAGCGCGGCATAGAGGGCCGCGGCGCGGAGGAAGCGGGGAACGTCGACCCGGGCCACGTGTCCCACCTAGCAGGACCGGGTCCATGATTTGGCACACATTGTGGCCTGCGGACCCTCGCCCTCACACCCAGCTGGCGCGCGGGAGATCCACATCATCCCACCCGGGTTTCTCCGAGCCGCGAGGCCTCACCTACATCCCCCCTGGATCAGCCTACATGGATCCCGTGTGCCCCGGAGCCTCTCCTAGAACGCGGAGAGGGGCGCGACGAACCGCTCGATCCAGGGGCCCGCGAGGAGGAGCTCGAGGCACGCGAGGATGAGGAACGGCCCGAACGGGAGACGCGGCCGCGCCGCGGCGTCGTCCTCGGCGAGGGGGTCCTCGGCGAGCTCCCTCTTCGCCTCTTCGTCCCCCTGCTCCGCGAGCGCACGGAGCTCGTCGAGCTCCGCCTGCACGCTCTCCGGGATCTTCGCCTTCACCCCGAACGCGAACAGGAGCAGCGCCCAGACCGAGCCCTGGATGGCGCCCGCAAAGAGGACGAAGACCGCGCCCGGCCATCCGAACCACGCCCCCGCGAGCGCGAGCAGCTTCGCGTCCCCGAGCCCCATCCCCGTGCGCTTGAGGAGCAGCTTGTAGAGGAAGGTGAAGGGGAGCCAGACGATGAGGAACCCGACGACGGCCCCGACGATCGACGCCTTCGTCGTGAGGCCGCGCAGCGTGGCCGTCGTCACGCCGAGGACGATGCCGGAGAGCGTGATGCTGTCCGGCAGGATCATGTGCTCGACGTCGATGAACGCCGCCGCGAGGAGGCCCATCGTGAGCGCGAAGTCCGCGAGGTAGACCGCGGCCGCCCGCGTCGCGAAGGTGCTCCCCGGCATGCGGAGGACGATCGCTTCGAGGATCGCGACGGAGAGCAGGCCTCCGAGGAGCTCCACGGCGGGGTAGCGCGGGCTCATCGGCGCGCCGCAGCAGCGAGCGCGACCGCGGAGGATCACGTACGAGAGCACCGGCACGTTGTCCCACGCGCGGATCGGCGTCTTGCAGCCCGGGCACGCGGAGGCCGGACGCACGACGCTCAGGCCGCGCGGGACGCGGTAGATGACGACGTTGAGGAAGCTCCCCCAGATCAAGCCGAACCACGCGGCGAAGATGCGGAGGAACCAGACGGGTAGCTCGTCGAGGCGGAGGTCCAAGAGGATCGCCAGCCTAGCGAGTTCACGGCGAGACGTCGCGCAACGCCGCCCGGCCTGGTACGGTGCCGGCGCCTCATGTTGCTCGCGATCAACCCTGACCATCCCGAGCCGCGCAAGGTCGCGCGTGCAGTGGAGGCGCTCCGCGCCGGCGAGGTCATCGCCTACCCGACGGACACCGTCTACGGGCTCGGCTGCGACATGACGAACAAGAAGGCGGTCGACCGCCTCTACCAGATCAAGCAGATGCCCGCGTCGCACCCGCTGGCCATCATCTGCCCCGATCTCTCGGGGATCGCGAAGTACGCCATCGTCGACAACCAGGCGTACCGCGTGCTCCGGCGGTTTCTGCCCGGCCCTTACTGCTTCATCCTCGAGGCGACGCGGGAGGTGCCGCGCGTGCTCCATCTCAAGCGGAAGACGATCGGGATCCGCGTGCCTGCGCACGAGGTCGTCTGCGCCGTCGTCCGGGAGCTCGGCGTGCCCATCATCTCGACGACCGCGAACCGCGCCGGCGACGAGCCGAACGTCGATCCGTCCGAGATCGACGACGCGTTCAAGGGCCTCGGGCTCGTCCTCGACGCGGGCGGCGGCGGCGTCGTCCCCACCACCGTCGTCGACCTCACCTCGTCGCCCCCGGCGGTGCTCCGCGAGGGCCTCGGTCCGGCGGACGCGTTCCTCGACGAGGCCCCCGCGTCGCTCCGCGGCATGCAGCGCGACATGCGCGAGCTGAAGCGCGAGCTCGGCTGACCGTCGCTCAGGCGAAGAGGACGCGCATGTCGCCGCCCGCGTCGCGCGCGTCGTCGAGCGCCTCGTGGTGGACGTCCTTCGCCCAGCGGACGGCGTCCTCGATCGCGCGGAGGGGGTCCTCCTTCCAGTCGTCGATCTTCCTCGCGAGCCTACCGGCGACGAGCGAGGCGAACGCGCAGCCGCCGCCGTGGATCGGCGGGAGCGTGAGACGTGGCGCGACGATCTCGATGACGTTCGCGTCCGCCGCGCGCCTCGCCCGCGCCGTCGCGAGGGACTTGGCGGAGGCGGGCGGCGGCGGCGGCCCCGCCAGCGCGAGGACGTCGGTGGCCTGGCTCCCGCCGAGGTGACCGCCCTTCACGAGGACGGCGCGGGCGCCGAGCCGCAGGAGCGCGACCGCGGCCTCCCGCGCCTCCGACAGACGCGTCACGCGGAGCCCGGTGAGGACCTCCGCCTCGGGCGCGTTGCACATGACGAGCGACGCCTGCGGAAGGAGACGGGTGCGGAGGACGCCGACGGCCTTCTCCTCGAGGAGCCGCGCGCGTCCGCGCGAAGGCATCATCACGGTGTCGACCACCGAGGGCAGGTCGCGGTGGATGGCGAGGAAATCGCCGACGACGCGGGTGTTCTCGTCGCTGCCCAGGGCGCCGACCTTGAACGCTTTGACGCGCTGGTGGCGGACGACTTCCGTGCATTCCGCAAGGAGCTCGGTCTTCGCCACCGCCGTCGCGGAGCGGAGGCCGGAGGTGGACTGCACGGTGAGGACCGCGACGGCGGCGCATGGGAATGCACCCGTCCGCGCGATGGCGCGCGCGTCGGCGAGGACGCCTGCTCCACCGCCCGGATCGAGCCCGCCGATGGCGAGCACGCAAGGCACCTTCTTCTTCTTCGCGGCGGACATGTGGTCTTGCCCTCGAGCGCGGCACCAGCGAGTATACGCGGCAATGCGACGCCCGCTCTCGGTTCCTGCCGCTCTCGCGGTCGCGATCGGCGCGTCCCTGGGGTCGGCGGAGGCGAAGGCGCAGTGCGTCGACGAGGAGCTGAAGCAGGAGCTCGTCGGCGGCCGACACTACCGCGGCGTCCAGGAGCGGCTCTTCACGAAGGCGTTCCGCCACGAGCTGTCCGGGATGGGCGGCCTCTACGCGGCCGACCTCTACTCCTCGAGCTGGGTCGCGGGCGGCGCGTACACGTTCCACTTCTCGGAGGACCTCGGGCTCGAGGGGAGCTTCCAGCTCACGCGCTTCCGCACGGCGGTCACTGAGACGTACGAGCGCCGCTATCCGCAGGTGCAGGTCGAGGAGAGGACGAACCGGCCAGGGCGGCTCTGGTTCGGCCACCTCGTGTGGAGCTTCGCGTACGGGAAGCTCCGCTGGATGGGCGGGGGCATCACGCGCTTCGATCTCAACGCCGCCATCGGTGCGGGCATCACGGACGACTCCACCGCCCAGGGTCTGACCGGCAGCTTCGGCCTCGGGACGAAGTGGTATTTCGGCAAGTGGTTCGCGCTGCGCTTCGACGTGCGCGATCACGTGCTGCGCGAGACCCTCCTCGGCGAGGACCACCTCGTGAACGACATCGTGGTCACGGGCGGGTTCAGCATCTTCGTGCCCTTCGGGGGCTGATCACCGCAGGCGGGGCGCCGATGCACCAGGAGCAACGCGCTGGGCAGCCTCGGAAGCCGCGCTATGATGGGGCGTGGCGATGCGAGTCCGTGCCCTCGTGACGTGCGCGGCCGTCCTCTTCGGGGCGGGCTGCAACATGCTCACCGGCGCGTCCGAGGTGTCGTTCCTCTCGCCCGACGACGGCGGGGAGGAGCCTGACGGCTCGCTCGCGACGCCGATGCCGCGCGAGGATGCGGGGAACCGGACGGAGACGGACAGCGCCGGACCGGCCGTGGTCGACGCGGGCGATCCCGACGCCGCGCTCGTCGACGCGGCGTACCAAGGCAAGCTCCGCGCTTTCGTCACCGACGAGACCTGGACGGGCAATCTCGGCGGCCTCGCCGGGGCGGATCTGAAGTGCGCCGCCGCGGCCCTCGCGGCGAACCTCGGCGGGTCGGGCCGGTGGGTCGCGTGGCTCTCGACGAATGACAACGACGTGCGCGCCGTGAACCGCGTGACGAGCGACGGGCCGTGGGAGCTCGTCAACGGCGACGTCCTCGCGACGTCCAAGGCCGATCTCACGGACGGCAATCTCCAGCGGGCGCCGCGTCGCACGGAGAAGAACGAGGCGATCAACACCGTCAACGACCGCGTGTGGACGGGGTCGAGGGCGGACGGGACGCCCTCGCAGTACGACTGCGCCCTGTGGACGAGCGGGGGCGGCGGGTCGGTGGGGCACGTGGGCGAGGCGAACAACAACGGCGGAGGCTGGTCGTTTGCCGACGCGGAGACGTGCAACAACGTCAACCGGCTCTACTGCTTCGAGCTCCGTTAGGCGATAGAGTGCCGGCCTCTCCAGGAGGTCGACGATGGATGTTCGCGCGGCGGTCGCTTTCGAAGCAGGCAAGCCCCTGAAGGTGGAGACCGTGCAGCTCGAGGGCCCGAAGGCCGGCGAGGTGCTGGTCGAGATCAAGGCGACGGGCGTCTGTCACACCGACGAGTTCACGCGGTCCGGAGCCGATCCCGAGGGACTCTTCCCGGCCATCTTCGGGCACGAGGGGGCGGGCGTCGTCGTGGACGTCGGCCCGGGCGTGACGACGCTCCAGAAGGGCGATCACGTCATCCCGCTCTACACGCCCGAGTGCCGCGCGTGCAAATCGTGTCTCAGCCGGAAGACGAACCTCTGCACCGCCATCCGCGCGACGCAGGGCAAGGGGCTCATGCCCGATGGCACGAGCCGCTTCTCGATCGGCAAGGAGAAGATTCACCACTACATGGGGTGCTCGACGTTCTCGAACTTCACCGTCCTGCCGGAGATCGCGCTCGCGAAGATCCGGAAGGACGCGCCGTTCGACAAGGTCTGTTACATCGGCTGCGGCGTCACCACGGGCATCGGCGCGGTCATCCACACCGCCAAGGTGGAGGCCGGCGCGAACGTCGTCGTCTTCGGCCTCGGCGGGATCGGCCTGAACGTGGTCCAGGGCGCCCGCATGGTGGGCGCCGACATGATCATCGGGGTCGACATCAACCCCGCGCGCGAGGCGCTCGGCCGGAAGTTCGGCATGACGCACTTCGTGAACCCGAAGGACGTGAAGGGGGACCTCGTCGCGCACCTCGTCGAGCTGACGAAGGGCGGGGCGGACTACAGCTTCGAGTGCGTCGGCTCGACGGAGCTCATGCGACAGGCGCTCGAGTGCTGCCACCGCGGGTGGGGCGTGAGCGTCATCATCGGTGTCGCGGGCGCGGGCAAGGAGATCGCGACGCGGCCTTTCCAGCTCGTGACCGGGCGGGTGTGGAAAGGCAGCGCGTTCGGCGGCGCGCGCGGGCGCACCGACGTCCCGAAGATCGTCGACTGGTACATGGACGGGAAGATCGACATCGACTCGCTCATCACCCACAAGCTCCCGCTCGATCGGATCAACGAGTCGTTCGACCTGATGCACGAGGGGAGGTCCATCCGCACGGTCGTGGAGTTCTGATGGAGATCACCTCGGAGCACCGGTCCTTCGGCGGAGTCCAGGGGTTCTACACGCACGTGTCCGCGGCGTGCGGCGGGCCCATGAGGCTCTCCGTGTACGTGCCGCCGGCGGCGAAGGCGGGGCCGGTCCCCGCCGTCTACTACCTCGCGGGGCTCACGTGCACGGAGGAGACGTTCCCGGCGAAGGCGGGCGCGCAGCGCGTGGCCGCCGAGCTCGGCCTCGCGCTCGTCTGTCCCGACACGAGCCCGCGCGCCGCGCGTTACCCGGGCGACGACGCCTCGTGGGACTTCGGCCAGGGCGCGGGCTTCTACCTCGACGCTACCGAGGACCCGTGGTCGGCGACCTATCGGATGGCGACGTACACAACGAAGGAGCTCATCGCGGCCGTCGAGGACGCCTTCCCGATCGCGAAGGATCGCCGCGGGATCTTCGGGCACTCGATGGGCGGGCACGGCGCGCTCGTGTCGGCGCTGCGCAGCCCGGGCCTCTACCAGAGCGTCTCGGCGCTCGCGCCGATCTGCGCCCCGAGCGAGGTGCCCTGGGGAGAGAAGGCGTTCACCGGGTACCTCGGCGCGGATCGAACGGCGTGGAAGGCGTGGGACGCGAGCGCGCTCGTCCGCGAGGCCGGCGCGTCGGCGAAGGCGGCGCTGGGCGCGAAGGTGCTCGTCGACCAGGGGCTCGCCGACAAGTTCCTCGAGCGAGAGCTCCACCCCCATCGCCTCGAGGAGGCGTGCCGCGCCGCCGGGCAGCCCCTCGAGCTCCGACGCCACGAGGGCTACGACCACGGCTACTACTTCGTGGCCTCGTTCGTGGAGGAGCACCTGCGGCACCACGCGCGGATCCTCGTCCGATGAGCACCGAGGCCACGATCCCGGAGCAGGATCTCCCGTGGGGCAAGCGCCCGCGCGCGACGCGCGACGTCCTCGGGTTCGCGATCGCGTGGTCGCTGGAGGAGCCTGCGCGCGTCGGCGAGGTGGCCCTGATCTCCCGGCCCACCGTGCTCGGTCGCGGGCCGGCGCAGGCGGAGGACAAGGCCGAGCGGGCCGTGTTCGTGCGGCAGCGGCCGGGGGAGACCACCGCGGGTACCGCCCTCGCCTCGAGCCGGATCTCGCGCATCCAGCTGCGGATCACGCCGGCAGAGGGAGGCGAGTCTCTCGAGGTCTCGTCGGTCGGGAAGCTCGCGATGCTCGTCCGCGGCGCGGAGGTCAAGAAGGCCACCCTCGTCCCTGGCGACGTGCTCGTCCTGAAGAACGCGATGGTGCTCATCGTCGTGTCGCGTCCGCCGTCGCTCGAGCTGCTCCGCGGCAAGGCGCCAGCGCCTTTCCCCTTCGGCCGCGCCGACGCGTTCGGCGTCGTCGGCGAGTCGATCGCCGCGTGGCGCCTCCGCGATGCGCTCGCGTTCGCGGCAGGGTCGCCCCATCACGTGCTCGTGCAGGGGCCGAGCGGCTCGGGCAAGGAGCTCGCGGCGCGCGCGATCCACGGGCTCTCGCCGCGGGCGGACAAGCCGGTCGTGGCGCGGAACGCCGCGACGTTCCCGGAGGGCCTCGTCGACGCCGAGCTCTTCGGGACGGCGAAGAACTACCCGAACGCGGGGAGCCCGGAGAGGGCCGGCGTCGTGGGCGAGGCCGACGGCACGACGCTCTTCCTCGACGAGATCGGCGAGCTGCCGCCGCAGCTCCAGGCGCACCTCCTCCGCGTGCTCGACGAGGACGGCGAGTACCAGCGGCTCGGCGAGTCGCGGGTCCGGAAGACGGATCTCCGCCTCGTCGCGGCGACGAACCGCTCGCTCGACGCGCTCAAGCACGATTTCGCTGCGCGCCTCGCGGTGCGGGTGACGATCCCGGGGCTCGAGGAGCGGCGGGAGGACGTTCCGCTCCTCGTGCGTCACGTGCTCGATCGGCTCGCGAGGGAGATGCCCGACGTCGCCGCGCGCTTCTTCGAGGAAAAGGACGGGGTCAGGGGACCGAAGATCGAGCCCGCCCTCGTGGAGGGGCTCCTCTCGCATCGCTACACGCACCACCTCCGCGAGCTCGAACGCCTCGTCTGGACGAGCGTGTCCACGAGCCGCGAAGGGTTCCTCGCCTGCACGCCGGAGGTCCTCGCCGAGCTCCGGATCGAGGCGTCGAAGACGCCAGGGGACGCGGAGCTCGACGAGGCGACGGTGCGCTCCGCGCTCGACGCGGCGGAGAACAACGTGACGCGCGCGGCGAAGGCGCTCGGGCTCAAGAATCGGTTCGCGCTCTACCGCGTGATGAAGCGGCACGGCATCGTCCTCGCCGGCGAAGAGGGGGGCGAGGACGAGTGAGCGAGGCTCAGGGCGCAGGCGGCGCGGCGGAGGCGGGGGGCTTCTGCGCCGCGCGCCGCGCGCGGG
>JALHPN010000294.1 GCA_022842465.1 Polyangiaceae bacterium
GCTCCGCGAGCGGCGTCGCGTCGGCCACGCCTTCGGCGACGGCGACGGCCTCCGCGTCGGGTGCCGCCGCGGAGCCCGCCGCGCCCGCGAAGGAAGCGACGGTCACCGTGCGCGACCCCGTCGCCGAGCCGAAGAAGACCGTCCAGGCGATCCCGGGCGGCTCCGTCACGCTCTACCTCCCCGAGTACCCCGGCACGAAGTGGACGGTGACGACGGCGGACAAGAGCTTCGGGAAGCCGAAGGAGGAGACCATCCCGGGCTTCGCCGGCCCGACCGTCCCCGCGAAGCAGTTCACGTGGCAGACCACGAACGCCGCCCTCAAGGCCGGCCAGACGCACACGATCCAGCTCGCGAGCACGAAGAAGGGCGAGGCGAAGCCCGACAAGACCTTCGCGCTGACCGTCGAGCTCCGCTGACGCGACGGTCGCGGACCGCATGGCGCCGCGCCGCCTCATGACCTTCATGGGTCCGCTCCTCCTCGTCGAGGTCCCCGACGACGGGAGCGCGAGGACCGAGCTCGCCTCGGCGCTCACCGCGTTCGGCCGCGTGACGTTTCGCCTGGAGCCCGTGGCGCCTCCGCTCGGCGCGGCGTGGGAGGCGCGCGGCGAGGACTTCGTCCGCGAGCTCCCTCTCGCTCCCGGACGCGTCTGGACGCGGAGCCTCACCGAGCAGCTGGGGTTCGCCGAGATGCGCGGGATCGTGTGCACGCGCCGCACCTCGGCCGTCGCCGCGCTCTTCGACGCTGCGCTCGCCGATCACGAGGTCAGGACGGGGCTCGTGACCCCCGCCGAGGCGCCTCCCCCCGCGCTCCACGAAGGCCACCTCGACGATCTCGTCTCGGAGGCGTGGGCCGACGCAGCGCGCGCGCTCGGCGCCGTCGTCGCGGTGCGCGTCGACGGGCGCATCGTCTCCCACTGGGCCTCCGATCCGGCCACACTCGACGCGCTCGCGCGGGATCTCGAGAGCCGTACCTGGTCCATGGTCGATGCCGACGACTTCACCTGCTTGCCCCCCGTCCCCTAGTCTTCTCTCATGTGGAAGATCTTGGCGGCGTCCCTCGTCGTCGCCGTCGCGTGCGCGACCCAAGCCTGCGGAACCCAGGACACGTCCACGTTCGTCGATCCCGCTGGCGACGCCGGGGGAGCCGGTGAGCCGCCGCCACCGATCCTCGGCAGCGGCGACGGCGGAGGGATCGATCCCGCGGGACAGGTCATCAGCGTCCGGCCACCGGATCCCGTCCTCACGTTCACGTCGGGGCAGGCCGCGCCCACGGTGACGTTCGAGGCCGTGACCGCCACGGGGGTCGTCGTCCCCGCGACGTTCGCGCTCGACCGCGGCGAGCTCGGATCCGTCGCCTCCGCCACCGGCGTCTTCGTCCCGTCCGGCGCGGTCGGCGGCAAGGGCACCGTCACCGCGACCTGGAACGGACGCACGGCGCAGACCTCCGTCACGGTCAAGCTCGTCGTCACAGAGAACGGCAGCACCGCCTCTTCCGACGCGGGCGGCGGCGCGGGCGGAAACGGGGGTGTCGGCGGCGAGGGACCGGGCGGCGCGGTCGACGCGGCCACGGTCGCCACGCTGAAGTCCCCGCCCGTCGCGGACGCCGGGCTCGCCTGGCTCTACCCGTACGACAAGACCGTCTGGCCGCGCGGCATCCTCGCGCCGCTCCTCCAGTGGCAGCCCGGCGCTGCCGCCGACTACGACGCGGTCGCCATCAAGATCACCGAAGCCTCCTTCTCCTACGAGGGCATGTTCGCGAAGCCCACGGCGGCGGGCGCGACCCCCTTCCAGCGCCACCCGATCCCGCAGGCCGCCTGGAAGCAGATGCTCCAGTCGAACGCCGGCGAGGACGTCACCGTCTCCCTCGTCTTCGCGAAGAACGGTCAGGCCTACGGTCCGATCACGGAGACGTGGAAGATCGCGTCCGCGCCCCTGAAGGGCACCGTCTATTACAACTCCTACGGCACACGCCTCGCGAAGAACTACACCGGGGCGAAGGGCGGCGACGGACGCTTCGGGGGCGCGACGCTCGGCATCCGCGCGAGCTCCACCGACCCCGTCCTCGTCGCGGGCGGGGACGGCGACTCGAGCTACTGCCGCGTCTGCCACTCCGTCGCGCCGAACGGCTCCGTCCTCATCACGCAGCGAAGGCTCGGCGATGACCGTCAGTTCAGCACCTACGATCTGAAGACGGGCGCCGAGACGACGATGGACCCGACGGGAACGAACGCTCGCTTCGCGTGGCCCGCGATCTACCCCGACGGCTCCGTCTTCCTCGGCGACTCGAGCCCGGCCGACGGATCGTCGAGCCTGCCGAACCAGCTCTACCAGGTCGTCTCCGGTGCCGGTCCCCAGACCCCGACGCAGATCGCGATGACGGGCTGGCCCGGATCCCTTCGCGCGGCCTTCCCGTCGTTCGCTCCCGACGGCAAGCAGCTCGCGTTCACGGCGTACGCGGGCGCCCCCGAGGCCGACGGTCGCTCGATCGCGACGCTCGCCTTCGACAAGGCGACGAGCACCATCTCGAACCTCGTCAAGCGCTACACGCCGCCGAACCCGGCGCACACCGCGCTCTACCCGTCCTTCCTCCCCACCGGGAAGGGGATCGTCTTCCACGTCGAGACTCGCTACAACACGCGCGACTTCGGCGGGACCCGCTCGGACGCCGACGTCGATCCGCCGGACGCGAGGGCGAGCCGCGGCACGCGCGCGGAGCTGTGGTGGCTCGATCTCGCCACGAACACCGCCACGCGCCTCGACAAGCTGAACGGCCTCGGCTACCTGCCGACCGGGCCCGACGCCCACGACGAAGACGTGACGCTCAACTACGAGCCGACGGTGAACCCGGTGCCCTCGGGGGGCTACGCCTGGGTCGTCTTCACGAGCCGCCGCCTCTACGGAAACGTCGCGACGATCAACCCGTTCCACAGCGACCCGCGTCACCACGATCTCACGTCGACACCGACGACGAAGAAGCTCTGGGTCGCCGCGGTCGACCTCAACGCGCCTGCCGGAACGGACCCGAGCCACCCCGCGTTCTACCTCCCCGCGCAGGAGCTCCTCGCCGGCAACATGCGCGGCTACTGGGTCGTCGACCCGTGCAAGGCCGAGAGCGCGTCCTGCGAGACCGGCGACGAGTGTTGTGGCGGCTACTGCCGGCCGAGCGCGACGGGCGCGCTCGTCTGCACCGACAAGGTCCCCGTCTGCGCGCAGGAGTTCGAGAAGTGCACGACGGCGGCCGACTGCTGCAACTCGGCGGTCATCAGCTGCGTGAACGGTCGCTGCGCGCAGCCCGGCCCGAAGTGAGCGGTCGATCGCGCCACGCGTAGGCGATCCAGAAGGCGACGAGCACGACGTAGAGACGCGTCTCGTTCACGTAGCCGAAGACCACGACGGTGCCGAGGACGAGGAGCGACCACACGGCGGCGGCCCGCGTCTCGGGTCGCCGCGCGAGCCATGCGAAGACGGCCGTCGCGGCGAAGAAACCGAAGCTGATGTGCGCGCGCCCGAAGATCCAGTCGCGCACGAAGAGCTCGCGGAGGTTGTGCGCGAGGTGCACGGGGTTCTCGAGGAGCGGCGTGGACGGCTCGAAGACCTGCCCCGCGAGCGTCGGCGGACCGACGTAGCGCACGGCGCGAGCGATCGCGATCGCGGTCGCCATCGCCGCGGCCGCACCCACCGCCGCGAGCCGTTGCCTCCGTTCGCCCACGAGCATGTACCAGAGCGGCACGTACAAGATCGTCTCGTGGTTGAACGTTCCGACGAGGAGCAGCGGCGCGAGGTGGCGGAGCCCCCGTCCTCTCGCGGCGAGCGCGCCGAAGGCGAGGAAGAGGAGCACGTCGACCCCGTCCCACGGATACTCGAGCTTGTAGGCGAGGACGAAGCGCGCGAGGCCGAAGGCCACGACGCCCGAGGCCGCGCCCGCGATCGAGACGCCCCGTCCCCTCAGGAGGACGTAGAGCAGCAGGTTGCCCGCGACGAGCGAGAGCGCGGCGAAGCGCTCGATCGCGGCCGGCTCCGCGCCACCGAGGAGCGACACGAGCGTCGGGGCGACGACGCGGTGCGCCCAGCCCTTCCAGACCGGCGTGCCCGCGAGGACGCCGCGGACGCTCTCGACGACGAAGCCGACGCTCGCTTCGTCCGCGTAGAGGAGACGCGCGAAGATCCTCCACTCCGCGAGGGAGAGCCACGCGATCAGGGCCGGAGGGGCCAGCATGGCCACGATTCGCCGCACGGAGCGCTCAGTATAGGGCGTCGCCCGGCACCGCGCGCGCCTCGGAGCTGTCGCCGCGTTCGGCTCCGGGCGCCCCCTGCGCTATCCTCCCGGCCCATGTTCCGCGTCGGCATCCGCGACCACGTCATGATCGCCCACTCCTTTCGCGGCGAGCTCTTCGGCCCGGCGCAGCGGCTCCACGGCGCCACGTACGTCGTCGACGTGGAGCTCCATCGCGCGTCGATCGCGCCCCACAACGTCGTCGTCGACATCGGGCGGGCGACGGAGGCGCTCCGCGGCGTCCTCGCGAAGCTCGCCTTCACGAACCTCGACGACCATCCCGAGCTGGCGAACGTCAACACGACCACGGAGTTCATGGCGCGCTACGTGTTCGAGCGCATGGCGGACGCGGCTGCGTCCGGCGCGCTCGGTCCCGGGGGCAGCGAGCTCGCCTCGATGAAGGTGACCCTCCACGAGTCGCACGTCGCCTGGGCCTCGTACGAGGGGGAGCTGCCGCGGCGTGAGTGAGCGCACGCGTCCGTGGCTCGACGTCGTCCGCTGGCTCGGCGCGCTGCTCTTCGCGGCGCTCGTCTACTGGCGGGTCGACCTCCGCTCCTTGGGGGCGCGGCTCACGCACCTCGACGCGCGCTTCGTCGCGCTGTTTCTCGCGCTGTCCGTGCCGCTCTACCTCTTGTGCGCGTGGCGCTGGCACTTCACGGCCGCCCGCCTGGGCGCAGAGCTCCCCTTCCGTCGAGCGTTGCTCGAGTATTACCTCTCGACGCTGCTGAACCAGATCATGCCCGTCGGCGTGGCGGGTGACGTCGTCCGCGCCGCGCGGCATCACCGGCAGCTCGCCCCCGCTCGCTCGCGCGCTGCATGGGGTCCGCCGGCCAGCGCCGTGCTCCTCGAGCGGCTCTCCGGCCTCGTCGCGCTCGGCATCTTCGTGCTCGCGAGCGGCGCGACGTGGGCCCTTCGCGAGCGACGCGCCACGCTCCTCGTCGCGTCCGTCTCGCTGGTCGTCCTCGGGCTCCTCGCCGTGCTCGGCCGCCTCTTGCGGCGATCGCCGCGGATCCTGCGGCTCGTCGCCGACGTTCGCAGAGCTCTCTTCGAGCGCGGCGCGCTGCGCTTCCAGCTTTCGGTCTCCATCGCCGCGGTCGCGACCCTCCTCGCGATGTTCGCGTCCGCGGGTCGTGCCGCGGGCGTTCCGATGAGCCCCGCGCTCGTCCTGCAGGTCGTCCCGCTCGTGCTCGCGGCCACGACGTTCCCGTGGGCGTTCGCGGGCCTCGGACCTCGCGAGGCCGCGACCGCGGCGCTCTTCGCGCTGATGGGTCTGACCGCCTCCGACGGTGTCCTCGTCTCGATCACGTTCGGCGCGTTGAGCCTCGTCGCCGCCGCCCCGGGCGCGCTCGTCTTGCTGCTCCCGCGACTCGAGCCCAGGTGATGTGGACGGTGGTCTACGCGGTCTGGATGCTCGCCGCCGTCGCGGTCGCGGGCCTCCGGCGCGAGGCCGCCTTCTGCTGCGCCGCCGGCGCGATCGCCCTCGCCGCTCGCGCCGTCGCGGGGCGCGCATGGCGGAGCCCTTCCGGCGCGCTCGCCGTCGCGAACCTCCTCACGTTCGCGCGCCTCGGGCTCGTGGTCGTCCTCCCCTGGCTCCTCGCCTGGCTGCCGGCGCCGGCCTTCGTCGCGCTCGTGGTGTCGCTCCTCGTCCTCGACGGCGTCGACGGACGCGTCGCGCGGGCGCGCGGGGAGTCCTCCGCGCTGGGGGCCTCGCTCGACATGGAGACCGACGCGCTGACCGTGATGGTCCTCACCCTCCTGCTCTGGACGCGCGGCACGGTGGGCCCGTGGGTGCTCGTCGCGGGGCTCTGGCGCTACGTCCTCGCCGTCGCGACGGCGCTCGTCCCGGCGATCGGCGACGCGCCTCCGTCGCGCCTCTACCGGACGCTCTTCGGTGTCCTCATGCTCGCGCTCGCGTGCGCGTTCGCGCCCTGGGCGCCGCTGGCGCGCGCTTCGGCGGCGTTCGGCACCGCCCTCGTGTCGTTCTCCTTCCTCCACTCCATCGCGCGCTCCCGCGTCTTCCGCCCGGGGCTCAACGGAGGGGGTCGACCTTGAGGAAGGCGCGCGTGTGACGGTCGAAGGTGACGCGCACCTTGGCGACGCCGCCTGCCTCGACCAGCGCCGCCGCGCCGACGTTCGTCTTCACCGAGCCCTCGCAGCGGCGGCCGACGACGACGGGAACGGTCCAGAAGGCGCCGACGTTCTTCTCGAGCGCCGGCTCGAGCTCGCCCAGGCATCGTGTACTCACGAGGATCGTCGCGTTCGAGCCCGCGGTCTCCGCCTCGGCCACCGCGGCCTTCATGAACGGCTCCGGGTCGCCCTCCGCGGGCACACCGACGACCGCGACGTGGAGGCCGCTCCGCTCGAACATCTGCAAGGACGTCGGCGGCGAGCGCGGCGTCACCGTCACCGTGTCGGGTGACTCGCTCGCAGGAGGCCCGGCGTCGTCGGTCGCGAGCACGATCGTGAGGTCGACGCGCGGCTTGCGCGGTCCTTCCTCGCCCGGCGGCGGCTTCTTCGTGCAGCCCACGCACGCGAGACCGACCGCGAGAGCACACCCTGCGATTGCGACGTTCGGCACGTGCAAACTCTACTAACCTTGGCGCGGCGATGCGGACCGTTCTCGTCGGGCTGGCGTTCGCGACCGGCATCGCGCTCCTGGGCGCGATCCTCGCGTTGCCGGCGGTGTTCCTCGGGAGCGGCGCGGGTAGCGTACCCTTCTACTCGCTCGAGCTCGGCTTCGCGGTCGTGGCGGTCGCCGCCTCGGCACGAACGAAGGGCGCCGTCGTCGTACGCCGCTCGGTCGTCGCGCTCTACGTGCTGCTCCTCCTCTTTCTCGCCTACCAGCACGGTTTCAAATCCTTCTTCCGGCGCGAGCCCGCGCTCGTGGAGGACTGGCGCTTCGCCGTGAACCTCGTCCACTTCCTCTCCGAGATGAGGACGTGGCGGTGGCACGCGCTCATCTGGGGATCGATGGTGGCCGCCGCCGTCTTCGTCGTCGTCCTCGGTCGCTTCTTCGCCGCGCTGCAGCTCCGTGCGCGGTCCGTCCCCCCCCGGCGCGTCGCGAGCGCCGCGCTCGCGTGGGCGGTCGTCGGCGTCGCCTCCCACGTCGCAGGCGGCCCGATCCGCAGCGTGGGAGACCTCGTCCTCGCCAACTACCGCGCGTCGTCGGCCGCGCGCGAGCGGCTCGGCGCGCTCCGCGACGCGGGGCGCGACGGCCGCTACGACCCCTTCATGGAGGTCCGCCTCGCGAAGCGCCCGAGCTTCTACTTCCTCGTCGTCGAGGCGTACGGGCAGATCCTCGTCACCTGGGACATGACCGCTTCGTACCGGGCGCTCATGGGTCGCGTGCAGGCGAGGCTCCGAGCGGCGGGCTACGAGATGCGCACCGCGTACAGCTCCGCGCCGGTGCACGGCGGCCGCTCGTGGCTCAGCACCTCGACGATGCAGACGGGGATCCTGATCGACCAGCCCGCGAGCTACGCGGCGTTCGAGACGGCGTCGCATCGGATCCCTTCGCTCGTCGGGTTCTTCCGCGCCCAGGGCTACCACACGGCCAGCCTCGAGCCGGGCACGAAGGAGCGGAGGGGGCTCGGCCACGACGACGCCTACGGTCACGAGGTGCGCGTCGACGCGCCTCGGCTCGACTACGTCGGTCCCGAGTACGGCTTCGGCGGCATCCCGGATCGCTACAGCCTGGAGATGCTCCGAACGCGCTTCCTCCCGACGCTCGCCGACCCGCGCTACGTCTTCTACATGGCCGTCTCCACGCATTTCCCGTGGAGCAAGGAGAGCGTCCCTCCCTTCGAAGGGGGACCCGACTGGCCGCCGCTCGAAGGCACCGCCGAGATCACGTCGGAGCTGAGGCTCTGGTACTTGCGCAGCGTCGAGTACGAGTGGCGCGTCCTCCTCGAGCTCCTCGAGGCCGAGCGCTCCGAGGAGGTCGTCATCGTCGTCCTCGGCGATCATCAGCCGCGGCTCGAGTCGAACCAGCCCGGCGAAGCGACCTTCGACACGCCCGTCCACGTCATCTCGCGCGACCACGCGTTCGTCGAGCGCTTCGCCGCGCGCGGCTTCCAGCCGGGCCTCTACGCCGAGCCCGGGCGCGCGGCGCCGCTCGTTCACGAGGGGCTCTTCTCGCTCCTCGTGACCGAGCTCGCCGGGGCGTACGGCACGCCCGAGACGAAGGACCGGGCGCGGTACTACCCCACGGGGATCACGGTCTCGGGCCTGAATCCTTGAAGGCGACCGCGAAGTCGCGGGCCGCATCGGCCCAGGCCCGCGGGGGCGACCGGCGCGCGCGCGCAGCGCTCCGGCGCCGTTCGAGCTCCGCCTCGTCCTCCGCGAGGCGGACGCATTCGTCGGCGAGGGCCTCGTGCGAGGCGACGAGGCGTCCCCCCGCGGCCTCCTCGACGTGCGCGCCCGCGTTGCCCCGGGCGAGCGCGACGATGGGGACGCCCAGCGCGCGTCCCTCGGCCAGCGCGAAGCCGAACGACTCCATGCGCGACGCCGAGATCAAGAAATCGCTCGCCGCGACCGCCGCCAGGGTCTCGGGGTGCGAGCACGGCCCGAGGAAGTCGACCCACGGCGCCGCGGCCCGGCACGCGGCGACGTACGCCGGATCGTGGTCGAGCGCGCCGATGACGGCGAGCGGCAGCCTCCGAGATCCGAGCGCGCGGAGGAGCTCCAGTACGCCCTTACCGGGCACGAGGTTCGCGACGAGCACGGCGCGTGACACGCGCGCGGCCTCGGGGTGATCCAGCTCGAGCCCCGGCGCGACGACCTCGAACGGCCGCGGCTCGGGCGCGAGCCGCGCGAGCGCGTCGGCCATGAACGCGCTCGGGACGACGACCCCCTCGGCCGCGAGGAGCGCCGCG
>JALHPN010000295.1 GCA_022842465.1 Polyangiaceae bacterium
GCGCTGGGGGCGGATCGCGTCGTCGTCCGCGCGCGGAGCGCCGACGCCTCGGTGCGTGCGTCGCTCGAGACCGCGAGCGCCGGCGTCCCGCTCGTCGTCGCCGCGCTCGTTCCGGACGGGATGGCGGAGGCCCGGACACGCGTGCTCGTGCAGGCGACCTCGTGCGGCATGGCGGGCGGTCCCGACGGACGCCTCGTCGCGGAGGCCGTCGGGTGGTCGGAGCTGCCCGCCGATACGGCCGCGCTCGATGTCGTCTACGCCGCCGCGACGCCGTTCGTGCGCGCGGCTCGCGCGCGCGGGCTCGCGGCCGACGACGGTCTCGGGATGCTCGCGACGCAGGGCGCCCTCGCGTTCTCGATGTGGCTCGGAGTCCCGCCGCCCGTCGACATCATGAGGGAAGCGCTCGCGAGCGCGTGAGCGACCGGCCCGCGTGACCCCGCCTGAGACGTCTCGTCCTCATGCGAGGTAGCACGGATAGGCGCGGCCTCCGGATTGCCATAATGTGGCCGCGTGCTCGAGGGGAGCGCCGCGTAGAACCGATGATCTCGGAGCTTGCACGGGACATGCTCGGCGACGTCGCCGTCGTCGTGGTCACGCGCGCCGACCGCGACGCGGAGGTCCGCTCGACGGTGACGCTCGGGGGTGTCGTCCCGCCCGAGATCCTCGCCGCGCTCCGGTCCCTGGTCGCGAGCGGAGCGATTCCGATGGGCTCGTTCGTGATCGGCGAGCACGCCGGCGTGCGATGGGCCGCGCGTCTGGCCGAGCCGTCTCCCGGGCGCTGGACCTTCGTCTGCGCGCCGCAGCGCGAGGCGTCGCACGATCAGGAGCACGCAGAGAGCGAGTCACGCTCGCGCGCGATGCTGGAGGCGATCAGCGACGGCGTCTGGGTCGTGGACGCGGACTTCCGGACGACGTGGAGCAACCGCGCGCTTCGCGACCTCCTCGGGTACTCGGAGGAGGAGATGAGGTCGGCGAGCCCGCTCGATCTCGTCCCCGTGGAGGATCGCGAGGGCGCGGCGGCGAGCTGGCGGTCCCGTCGCGCCGGCGAGACGTCGACCGGGGAGAGTAGGGTCCTCGCGAAGAACGGAGGAGTCGTCTGGCTCCTCAGCTCCTCGGCCCCGATCCTGGGCCCGCGCGGCGAGTTCCTCGGCGCGATCGCCATCGTGCGGGACGTCACGTCGAAGAAGGAGGACGAGGAGCGCTCTCGTCGCGACGTCGCGCGCCTCCACGAGGTGCAGCGGCTCGAGGTCCTCGCTCGCCTCGCCGGCGGCATCGCCCACGACTTCAACAATCTCCTCACGGCGGTCCTCACGGGCGCCGACATCCTCTCCCTCGAGCTCCCGCCGCCGCACGCAGGCGCGGAGACCGTGGAGACGATCCGGCAGGCCGGCCGCCGTGCCGCCGTGCTCTGCCGGCAGCTCCTCGGTCTCTCGGGGAGGGGTCGGTTCTCGCTCGCGCCGGTCGACGTCCATGCGGCCGCGTCGGACGCCGTGCTCGCTCTCCGCGCGAGCCTGGACTCCCGGCATGTCGTGACGATCTCCCGCGGCGGTGACGTCCCGGCGGTGGCCGCCGACGAGGCGCAGCTCCAGCAGCTCGTCACGAACCTCATCCTCAACGCCAGCGAGGCGATCGGCCCGCGTCCAGGCAACGTGAGGCTGCGCGTGGAGCTCGCCACCGTCGATCGGGCGGCGCTGGCGTCGATGCACCTCGCCCCCGACCTCGCGCCCGGCACCCACGTTTGCTTGCGCGTGACCGACGACGGCCCGGGGCTCGCCGACGACGTGCGGAGCCAGCTCTTCGAGCCATTCGTCTCGACGCGCACGGCGGGGCGCGGTCTCGGTCTCCCCGCGGTCCTCGGCATCGTCCGCGGCCATCGGGGCGCCATCCGTGTGGAGAGCGAGCCGGGGCGCGGCACGACCTTCGAGGTGTTCTTCCCGGTCGCGCAGGGGGTCGTCCGCGCGACGCCGCCGCGCGCCACGGAGGCGGAGGACGCGGAGGACGCGGAGGGCTCGAGCGAGGTCGTCCTCGTCATCGACGACGAGCCGATGGTCCGCACCGCCGCTTGCCGTGTCCTCGAGTCGAGCGGCTTCCGGACGTTGAGCGCGCACGACGGCGCCTCCGGCGTCGCGCTCTTCCGCGAGCACGCGGCCGCGATCACCGTGGTGCTCCTCGACCTGAGCATGCCGGGGATGGACGGCGTCGAGACCCTCGTCCGCATCCGCGCCGTGCGGCCCGGGACGCCGGCCGTCATCATGAGCGGCTACGCCGAGGACGAGGCCGCGGCGCGCTTCGTCGGCGTCGGGCTCGCGAGCTTCCTCGCGAAGCCCTTCACCCCCGACGAGCTCTTGCAGCGCCTGAAGCGCGCCATCGCGTCCCGTCCGCAAGCCACGCCCCCGGGGCAGTCTTGAGCGAGCGGTCGGTCAGCGGCGAGCGCGCTTCCCGGACGAGCGAACGGATCCGGAAGGTCGGGGCGAAGAACCTCCAGCGCCTCGGTTACCGGCGCATCGTCCAGCTCCTCGTCTACCTCGTCATCATCCCGACGGTGCTCATCCTCTCGCTCGGGATCATCCTCATGTTCCTCGAGCAGCGGATCAATCTGCTCTTCGGGATCCTGACCGTCAGCTTCGTCGCGGTCGTCGTCACCGGCGTCGTCCTCACCCTCGTCTTCGTACGCCGCGAGGCGAACCTCTCGGAGCTCCAGGCGGACTTCGTCTCCAAGGTCAGTCACGAGCTCCGGACTCCCCTCACGGCCATCCGGCTCTTCGCCGAGACGATCGAGCGCGCCGAGACGGACCCCGAGATGCGGCGGAAGTGTGTCGAGATGCTGGCGTCGGAGTCGGAGCGGCTCTCACGGCTCATCGAGCGCCTGCTCGACTGGGGACGCATGGAGGCGGGACGGAAGCTCTACGAGCTCAAGCCCGAGCTCGCCGCCGACATCGTGACGGACGTCCTCCGGGCGTTCGCGCCGACGAAGGACCTGACGAAAGACCTCGATTTCGACCACGACGTGCAAGAGGGACTGCCCGAGGTGATGGTCGATCGCCCGGCGATGGTCGATGCCCTCGTGAACCTCCTCTCGAACGCCACGAAGTACGGCGGTGCGCCGCCGCGCGTGAGGCTCCGCGTGTTCCGCTCCGCGAAGGGAAACGTGAGCTTCGCGGTGAGCGACAACGGCGAGGGCATTCCCCTCCCCGAGCAGCGCCGAATCTTCGAGAAGTTCTACCGCATCGACGACCGCCTCTCGCGGGCGAAGGAGGGCTCCGGCCTCGGGCTCGCGATCGTGAAGCACGTGGCGAGCGCGCACGCGGCTCGTGTCGTGGTGGAGAGCGAGCCGGGGAAGGGGAGCACCTTCACGATCGTGCTCCCGCCGATCCTCGAGGTCGCCCGGAACGACTAGGACGTCAGCGGATCGGAAACACTGGCGCACGGGCGTGCACTCGCGCTAAGTGCCCGCCACGGCGGATGATGGACACCCCTCGATCCGATGGCAGGCGGCGGCTCGACGCCGCGAAGCGCGTCCTCGTCGTCGAGGACGACGCGAGCATCGCGCTCGGTCTCCGCATGAACCTCGAGAACGAGGGCTACGAGGTGACGGTCGCGGACGACGGCGAACGGGCCCTCGACCTCGTCCGCGAGGAGGCGCCCGACCTCGTGCTCCTCGACGTCATGCTTCCGCGCAAGAACGGCCTCGAGGTGCTGAACACGCTCCGGGCCGAGGGTTTCGCGATGCCGGTCATCATCCTCTCCGCCAAGTCGGGCGAGATGGACAAGGTGGCCGGGCTCGAGCTCGGGGCAGAAGACTACGTCGCGAAGCCGTTCAGCCTCGCCGAGCTCCTCGCGCGCGTGCGGGCCGCCCTCCGTCGGGTCGCGGCGCCTCTGGCCCCTCCGCGTGTCCGCGTCTCGTTCGGCGACGTCGAGATCGACGTCTCGGGGCGCAACGTCCGGCGAGGAGGTCGCCAGGTCGAGATGACGGCGACCGAGTTCGACGTGCTCATGACGCTCGTCTCGGAGCGTGGCAAGGTCCTCTCGCGAGAGGACATCTTCAAGCGCGTGCGCGGGCCGAACCACCACGGGACGCCGCGCACCGTCGACAACTTCATCCAGCAGCTCCGCGCGAAGCTCGAGACCGATCCGCAGGAGCCCGCCTTCATCCAGACCGTGCGCGGCGTCGGTTATCGTTTCGACGGGTAGAAATATGGACCACAACCTCCTTCGGCAATACCTCTCCACCGTCTACGACCTCCCCTCCGGGCAAGGGCCGCTCCGCGTCTCGCTCGACGGGGACGTCGTGCAGGACGTCGCGACGCTGCCGGAGCTCCTCACGCGCCCGTTCGCGATCCTCACCGCGTTCAACCCGCGCTCGATGCTCCTTCCGAGGAAGGTCAACGACGGACGCCACTCGGTGCTCCGCGATCTGCTCGTCCTCGGCTGTTACCGCGTCGAGCAGTGCGTCGGGTACGAGGACGACCCCGAAGGCACCTGGCGCGAGCCGTCATGGCTGGTTCACGGGATGGACCGCGACGAGGCCGTCGCCTTCGGCCGCGTGTTCCGTCAGAACACGATCGTCGTGAACCGGAACGGTCGGCCCGAGCTCATCGTGACCGATCCGACGTGCGACGAGCTCGGGCGCTCGTTCCTCGGCAACTGGCGCGTGCGGACGTAGGAGGGGTCAGCGCACCTCGACGCGCGGGCAGCCGAAGACGACGTCGACGCGGCCGAAGTCGTCCTTCTTGACCTCTTCACAGGCGGCGGCGCAGAGCACGACCTTCTTCGGGGCCTTCTCGTCGTCGAAGTACCACCCGTTCGTCGGGGCTTTCGCGCAGCCGTCCGCTCCGCCGACGAACACGAACGTCTGCGCGCTCCCGTTCGCCGGCGTGTAGGTGACGTTCGTCTTCGTCGGATCGTCGATCCCCGACGGGATCGTGTAGTCGCAGGGGATCGCCTGGCGCCGGATCTGGTCGAGGGCCTGGAGGAAGAGCAGCGCCGTGTTGCCGCCCGTGTCGACGAGCGCCGCCTTGTCGGTCCCTCCGGCCTTCGCGATGGCGTCGAGCGAGGCGAGCTCGCCGCCGACGCCGATCACGAACGTCGTCACCGACGGCGTCGCGTTCTTCGCGTTCGTCGCCACGACGACCGCGTTCTCGAGCGTGTTGGGCAGCGCCCCTGCCGTGCCGGCGAGGCACGTGTCGTCGGGCACACCGTCGGTCGCGAGGACGATGACCGGCTTCCGATCGGGCTTCGCGTTCACTTTCAAGTAGTCGGAGAGCCCTTGCAGGAGCGGCACCATCGGCGTTCCGTCGGCCATCTGCTGCGTGTCGAGCGCCGCCGCGATGGGCCCTGCAGCCTGCGGTTGGAGCTGGAGGGACACCGCCGGCTGCGCGTACGACTCGACGCTGCACAGCTTCCGGATCGGGAAGAACTGGAGGCCGACCCCGAGGTCCGAGTAGGCGGGGTTCTGGACGAAGGCCTTCAGCGCCGCGCGGACGTTGGTCCACTTGTCGTCGAAGTCCATCGAGAAGCTCGTGTCGAGCCCGATGACCATGTCGAGCGGGACCTTCTCGGCCTTCTTCGACGCCGTCGCGCACTGCGCGAGGTTTCCGCTGCTCGCGCCGCCGTCACCCGAGCCCACGAAGCCGCTGCTCTCGCCGGCGTCGGTCTCGGTGGCCTCCGTCTCGCTCCCGCACCCTTGCGTGCAGGCGAGACCGACGAGGACGAAGAAGGAGCTGCTGATCAGACCCAAGAGACGACGGTTCATCGCGGCTCCTCCGTTCATCCGCCGCAGCTCAGGGTTCCGCCGCATCGGTCGGGCTGCTGCCCCGTGCGTCCGCGGCAGGTGTCCTTCACGCACGCGCAGGTGCCCGCCGTGCAGGTGAAGTTCTCGTTGCCGGCCCCGCCGGGGCAGCCGCAGGCGTTGGTCCCGCCGCAGCCGTTCGAGATCTGACCACACGCCGATCCGAGCGTCGGGGCCGGGCACGTCGTCGGCATGCAGCAGACGTTCGGGTTGGCGACGGTGTTGCAGACCTCCCCTGCGATGGGGCAGTTGCAGGAGATCGACCCGCCGCAGCCGTTCGAGAAGGTGCCGCAAGCGTCGCCGCCCGTATTCGGCCCGTTCGGCACGTTCGCGCAGGTGTACGGCGCTCCCGTCGGGTTGTTGCAGCCGCAGGTGCCGACCTGACCCGGCGTGCTCGTCGAGCAGACGCGGCCGTTCGGGCAGCCGCAGCTCGCGATCGTACCGCCGACGCCGTTGTCGAGACCGACGCCGCACTTGCCGTTGTAGGCCGTGCTCGAGCAGGTCAGCGGCGTCTTGCAGGCGCCGGCGATGCCCGAGCCCCCGACGCACGGCGCGCTCCCGCACATGCAGACGCGGCTGCCGCCGCAAGTGCAGGTCCGGGCCGAGCCACAGTTGGCATCGACGGGCTGCTTCGTGATGTTGCACTCGGCGTTCTCGCCGCCGTTGCCCGTGCAGGCCGGAGCGCCCGTGCAGCACGCGTTGTTCACGCACGATTGTCCGCTGCACGTCCCGGCGCAGCTCACCGTGGTCGGCGCGATGCGGCAGCTGTTCTGCGCGCTCGGGCAGGTGCCGGGCGCGTTGGCCCCGCACTCGAGGGCCGTGTTCCGCGCACAACACGAGCCGACGACACCGGAGGCGGGAGCCGGCCCGGGCTGTCCGTTCGCGTTCGCGACGCACTCGTGGTTCGAGGGGCAGGCGGCGTTCACGACGCCGCCGCACCCGTTCGGCAGGTTCGTGCCGCACTGGCCGACGCTCGTATACGACGCGGACGTCTTGGGCTGGCAGCAGACCCCGGGCGCCGACGTCGCCGGGACAGGCGCGGCGCCGCCGTCGACCGTGCAGCTCCTGCCCGCCGCGCAGTTGCAGTCGAGCACGTTCTGCCCGCAGCCGTTGGGGAGATCCTGCCCGCAGCCCGTGCCGCTGCACGTGTTGGTCGTGCAGCACTTGTTCGTGTTGTTGTCGCAGACGCCGTTCGCGCAGTTTCCGCACGTGAGCGTGCCGCCGCAGCCGTCGTCGAATTTCCCGCACTCGAACGCGGCGAAGTCGGCGCACGCCTTCGGGGCGCACGGCTGACCACAGACGCCGTTCGCGTTGCAGACCTGCCCCGTGGGGCACTCGCCGCACTTGATCGTGAGGCCCGTGCACGCGCTCGTGATCTCGCCGCAGTTCCGCCCGAGGGCCTTGCACTCGTCCGGCGTCTGCTTCGCGTCGCACCGGTTCGCGATGCCGCGGACGCCGCAGCTCTCGCCCGACGGGCAGCCGAAGCCCTGGACGGCGTCGCAGTTGACGGTCCCGCCGCAGCCGTTCGAGACGATGCCGCATTCGACGCCGCGTTTCGTCTTCGCGTCGGCGCAGATCTCTGCCGCGCTCTTCGGCGTGCACTGGGGCTCGCAGACGTTGAAGGCCTGGTTGCAGACGCGAGCCGCTCCGGCGACGGGGGCGCACTGGCCGCAATCCGTGTAGTTCGCAGGCGTGTCTTCCCCGCAGCCCAGCCAGGCGAAGCCGCACTCCTTGCCGAGGTCCTGGCAGGTGACCGCCTGACAGTCCTTGCACTTCTTCGTGTCCGGGTCGCACTCCTTGCCCGCGGCGCACCCCTTGGGTGAAGTGTCGGGGCAGTCGAGGTAGTTCCCGCAGCTGTCCTTGACGGTGCCGCACTCCGCCCCGAGGTCGCTGCACGTGACCTTCGGCTTGACGCAGGAGTTGAGGACGAGGTCGCAGACGCGCTTCTCGCCGTTCTCGTCGGCGCAGCCCCCGCACTGGGTGACTCTGCCGGTGCACTTGTCGCGGACGGGACCGCACTTGCCCGTGCAGTCCGCCGGCCCTGCGTCGGCGCTCGCGTCCGCGCAATCGTCGGGGACCGACGCATCGACGACGTTCGAGGGGAGCGCGCCGTCGACGGCGTCGGGACCGGCGCCGGTCTCCTCGCCGGTGGCGGCATCGGCCGCGTCCTCGACCGGCGTCTCGGTTCCGCAGCCGGCGACGAGCCCCGCCGCAACCATCGACGTGGTCACGAGGCCGACCACCGCTCCGATCACGACGCTACGACGCCTGACGTCGGCGTTCGCTCCACTCATGGCGCGCCTCCCGCTGGCGACGCGCCGCCGCGCGTTCTTCCCTCCAGCACCTCTCACCTTACGGGCGGCCGGAGGGGGTGGAAAGTTTTGTTACCAGAGGAACGCGGTTTTGTAGCGGCTCTTGGGCGGATGAAGTCGCGACGCGCCGGTCTGGTCACCGGGTACGCACGACGCGCGGTCAGGAGCCGTCCTTCGCGCAGCGGAAGCCGGTCATCCGCAGCCGGAAGCTCGCGGGGTGATGCACGCGATTGGTGCTCCGCAGCCCGCCGGCCGCATAGTTGTACGCCCCGCCGCGGATCGCCTTCTCGCACGAGGTCGGGATCGGATTCGAGCCCGTGAAGCCCTGCTTGCCCTCGGCGCGCAGCTTGTCCTGCGCCTTCACGATCTCGTCGCACGCGGCGGGGCGGCCCTCCTTCGCCGAGGGACGCGTGTACGCCAGCGGGTCGTAGTCGTCCTCCATCCACTCCCAGACGTTGCCGGCGAGATCGTCGTGACCGTAGGGGCCCCGGCCCGCGGCGCGCGAGCCGACCGGCTCCGTGTAGTTCGTCTCGTAGACCGCGCGGTCCTTCGTAGGCGGCTCGTTCCCCCACGGGAAGCGGCGGCCGTCGTCGCCACGGACGGCGCGCTCGAACTCCGCCTCGCGGGGGAGTCGCTTGCCGACATGTATGCAATATGCACGTGCGTCGAACCACGAGACGCCGATGATCGGCTTCGTCGGACCCCGGAAGAGGCCCCCGAAGGTCGCGAGGATCTCCGGATCGGCGGGCTTGCAGGCGCTCGCGGTGACGCACGACTCGTAGGCCGCCTGCGTCACCTCGGTCCGATCGAGGAGGAAGGCCGCGAGCGTCACCTCGTGCGCGGGGCGCTCGTCGCCCTCGCCGCCACGATCGGTCCCCATGACGAACGTGCCTCCCGGGACGAGGAGCATGTCGGCGGGGACGACGAGCTCCGCGCGCGGGCTCGGCGGGGCGGCGTCGCCCGGCGCGTCCGGCTCCGCGCCGGCGTCC
>JALHPN010000296.1 GCA_022842465.1 Polyangiaceae bacterium
TCGCGTGGGGCCGTGCGTCGGTCTCGCGCGTCGAGCGGGCCGCCCAGGCGGCGCGGGTGGATGCGCTCGAGCGCAGCCTCGCGCTGCGCGACCTCGAGGGCCGCTCCAGCACGGGCGATCTCGACGGGTCCGTCGTCGCCGGCCAGTACCGCATCGGTCCGCGCATGGGCGCGGGAGCGAGCGGGGTCATCTACGAGGCGACGCGGATCACCGACGGGTTGCCCGTCGCGATCAAGTTGCTCCGCGCCGCGACGGCGCACGACGCCGTGGCGTCCGATCGCCTGCGGCGCGAGGCCGAAGCGCTCGGGCTCTCGTGGCATCCGAATGTCGTGGAGGTGATCGACCACGGACATCTGCCGGACGGGACCTCGTTCCTCGTGATGGAGCTGCTCGTCGGTGAGCCGCTCGCGAACAGGCTGCGGACGAAGGGACGCCTCGCCGACGAAGAGCTCCTCCCGATCGCGCTCCAGGTGTCCGAGGCGCTCGTCGCGATTCACGCCGCCGGCGTCGTCCACCGCGACCTGAAGCCGGCGAACATCTATCTGCGGCGTGAAGAGGACGGGTCGGATCGCGCGAAGATCCTCGACTTCGGCATCGCACGTGTCGAGTGGGAGGAGATGCGGATCACGAACATGGGCGCCCCCCTCGGCACGCCCGGGTACATGTCGCCCGAGCAGGAGTCGGGGGGCGAGATCGACGCGCGGAGTGACGTCTTCGCGGCAGGCGCGGTCTTCTACGAGTGCCTCGTCGGCGAGCCCCCGCCGGCGGACCCCGCAGACCTCTGGACGGCGGGCAAGCGTCCGCAGAGCGTCGGCCTTCGCCTCGCGCCGGAGACGCTCGGCGGTCGCGCGGATTCCGGCATCCACCCGGCGTCGCGTCGGCTGCCCAGCGCGCCGAGCACGGTCAGCGTCACGCCGGGCCCGGTCGACGTGCCCGAGGGCTGGCGCCGGATCGTCGAGCGTGCGCTCGCGAAGCGTCCCGAGGACCGATTCCAGGACGCCCGGAGCCTCCTCGGCGCGCTCCGTGCGCTCCGGCCCTCGAAGGGCAGCTCGGGGACCTCCTCCGCCCCCGGGCTCGGCGGCGCCGCCGAAGTCTGAGGCGCGTCGCTCGCCCCGCTGAGGGGAGCGTGGCGAACAAGCGTTTGGCCGCCCGTCGCAAGTCCGCGCGGAGCGGGGAGCCTAGCTTTCCCCGTGTCCGGCGCGCTTTCGATGCCGGCCAAGGAGACCTTCCCATGCTTCGACTCTCTCTCTCGCACACCGCGCCCGTCGTCTCTGCCACGACGCTGCTCGCCGCCGTCCTCGTCGGGTGCCCGGCGGAGACCCTCACCGGCGACACCGCGCAAGACGCCGGCGCGCCCTCGAGCGTCTCCGACGCGGCGGACGCGCCGCAGGGCCCGCGAGAGGCCGACGGCTCGGACGCCTCGTCGGCCGCACGCCCGACGCACACGGGCCTCGTGTCCGTGCAGGACATCTCCATCGCGAACCTCCCCGCAGCAGGCCACGGGCTCACCGTGAACGTCTTCTTCCAGGCCGCGCGTCCGCCGGCCTTCGAGGAGACGCCGGGCGACGTCACCGGCTGCCGCGCGTGGACGTACGACGTCGCGACCGCGCCGCCGCCTGCCGACGAGGACCACGGGGCCATTGCCCTCGCGGGCGTCCGCGGTGGACCGCTCACGTGCCGCTTCGCGCCCGGACGCGGCTACGTCTGCCCGACCGCGGCGGGGAGCGCCGTCATTGCCCTGGAGGCGGCGAGCGGCGGCGCGGCGCGCGTCTCGGTGGTCGGCGCGTCCTTCACCGCCGCCGACGTGGGGCGTTACCTCGCGGTGACCGGCGCGACCGGCGCGCCGAACAACGGCGCCTTCGCGATCGTCGCCGCTCCCTCGTCGACGGAGCTCGTCATCGGCAACCCGCGCGCGACGGCCGAGACGTTCACGTCGACGTACACCGTCCTCGCGGGCGCAGGCCCCGTCCCGAACGATGTCTACGAGCCGTTCGACGGCAACACTCCCGTCCACGTCGGACTCACGCCCGGGGGTGGGCACGCGTTCGATGCGATGGACGTGGCCCTCGCGCCGGGCGCGGCGTTCGAGCTCGACGGGCCGTCGCGCGCGAAGCTCGTAGAGGTGCCCGTCACCGGCGAGAGCCTCACGCTCGCATGCGAGGCGTGCGGGAAGGCCGACGGAACGATCGTGCGCCTCAGCACGACCGACGGCGACGTAGCCGGCCTCTCGCCCGTGGCGATGCCGGCCCCGAAGCGCAAGAGCGTCGAGATCCAGTGCGTTGCGCTCGGGACGGGCACCGTCACCGTCCCCGCTGCCGCGATGGCGCTCGTCCGAGCCGCGAACGACGCGTCACCGATCACGCGCGTCCGCACGGCCTTCATGCGCGATGGTCTGGCCGTCCGCTCGAACGAGGCCGTCCGCGCCCCGAACCGCATCGCGCTCGCGGTCGGCCGCGGGGTGCTCGGCTTCACCACACGCTGACGATCGCCCTCGGTCCCTGACCGCGATGTCATGGGCCTCCCGGTCGCGGCGACGCGCGACGCGCGCAACCGCCGCGGCGGAGTCGTCCGTGTCCTCGTGGCACGCTTCGTGTTGCTCCTCGGGCATGGGGTCCGTCTGGGGAACGGTGGCGACGAGCAACGCGGCGAGGGTCGTGCGCATCGCGCGCGAGGAGGGGCTCGTCCGCGACGCCCATCCGATCGCGACGATGCTCGCGGCGGCGCGAGTCCCTGCGGGACAGATGTTCGACTACTGGTCGTTCGCGGCGCGCGGCCTCGAGACGAGCGAGCTCCCGATCGCGGTCGCGGAGAAGTCGTGCCTCGAGGACCTGGGCCTCCTCGGGTTCTTGCTGCTCACCGCGCCCTCTGGCCTCGCAGCGCTGGAGACGTTCGCCGCCTACGGCGCGCTCCTCACGGACAGTCGCCGCTGGGAGGTTCGGAGGGATGGCGACCGGGGCACCGTCGAGCTCCACATGCTCGCGTCGTACGCCCCGTCGCTCGGCGCGCGCATCTCGCACGAGGCGTCCTTCGCGCACGTCGTCCGCGGTACGCGCGAGCTCTGCGGGGAGGACGTCGACCCCGTGTCCGTCTCCTTCCGTCATGCGCGTCCGCGGCGCGCGCTCGCGCACGAGCGGGTCTTCCGATGCACGCTCGTCTTCGACGCGCCTCGGGATCGCATCGTCTACCGTGCCCGGGACCTCGACGTCTCGCCGCGCGCGGCGAGCCCCGCGATGTGGGGGTATCTGCGGAGCCAGGCCGACGTCGTCCTTCGCGCGCTGAGCCCGCGGCCGGTCGTCGTGCGCGCGAAGGAGGAGGTCGCCGCGGCCCTCCTCGCCGGCCGCGTCCCGGACGTCGCCTCGGTCGCGGCGACGCTCGGGACGACGGAGCGCACGCTTCGACGCGTCCTCTCCCGCGAGTCGGTCTCCTTCCGCCGGATGGTGGACGACGCGCGCAAGGAGCGCGCGAAAGCGCTCCTACGGGCACCTGGGGTGTCGATCACGCGTGCGGCGCTCGACGCCGGCTTCGCCGACGCGAGTGCCTTCTCGCATGCATGCCGTCGCTGGTTCGGGCGCGCTCCGAGGGAGGTCGCCGGTTCGGGCGCCGAGTAGCGGGAGATCAGCCCGGGTTCTGGGCTCGCCAGGTGCGCGCGACCGTCTGGACGAGGGGGATCCGTCCTAGAGGATTCGGATGGGTGCGCAGGAACTGGACCGGGCTCAAGAGGGTCAGCGGGCCGCCGCCGCCGCCCGCGCTCTCGATCCGCGCGAAGTAGTCGAAGAGGAAGACGCCCCCGTTCTCGGACCACGCGTACTGCGGGCGACGCGCGCGGCCCGCGGTCAGCACGTCGATCGCGCCCGATGAATCCGCCGCGGCCTCCGCCACCTGGTTGAAGGTCGGAATCCGCGTGAGGAGTCGGCCGAGCAGCGCCGGATCAGGGGCGCTGCTCATCGGCTGACCGTTCGCGCAGCCCGTGTGCCCGAGGTAGTGGTGCGCGAGCTCGTGACCCATCGTGAAGGCCATCACCTCCTGGAAGATCTCTCGTGCACGCGACCACCGGCGCATGTCGGGCCCGAGATTGGGCGGGATGATCCCCATCGGCAGCGCAGCGCGCGCCGTCTCGCTCCTCGAGAGCTGGGGGAGCACCTGCGCGCAGTAGGCGTCGTAGGTCTTCGTTCCGAAGAGCTCGTCCGTCGCCCTCGTCTGGGAGATGGCGTCGACGGCCTCCAGGATCCCCGCCGTCGCCGCCATGAACGGCTGCCGTCGCTCGTCGCACCCGGCGAAGGCGTTCACCTCGTAGGTCGGGTCGAACGTCATCGGGATGTTCGCGACCTTCGCGCGGTTGTCCGGCGTCAGCGCCGCGACGAGCTCCGCGAGGATCTGACGCACCTCCTGCTGCTGCGCGGGGACTCCGACGAGAGGGGGGAGGAGGGGGCGCTGCGCGCCCGCGGGAGGCGCCTGCGGCGCCGGCTGCTGCGGGTAGCCCTGCTGCTGCGGGTAGCCCTGCTGCTGTGGGTAGCCCTGCTGCTGCGGGTAGCCCTGCTGCTGCGGGTAGCCCTGCTGCTGCGGGTACGGTGACGGCGGGGGCGGGGTGGGCTGCGCCGGGGGCGAAGACGTGCTCCCTCCGAGGTTGCAGCCTGCGCCTCCCGATCCGAGGACGACGATCGTGAAGAGCGCTCCCACGCGTGAAACGAACGTACGCACGAGGTCTTCGTAGCAGAAACCCAGCCCCGTGGGGCCTCGCCGACCCGAGGTAGGCGCCCCGCCGACCAAGGCCGTCAGGGATCGGAGCCGCGGGGCCCCGCTCGCCGAGACGCGGCGAAGGCGTCTCCTCGACACAGTGACGCGTGTCGCAAAGTAAATGACGGTTCACGTAGGTATCGACAAGAAGTGAATGACGGTTTAGGAATGGCCCATGCGCGTCCTGACCCCGGCGACCGACCTTCGCGATCGCATCTGTGTCGTCGCCGGCGCGACCCGCGGCGCAGGCCGAGGCATCGCCGTCGCGCTCGGTGAGCGTGGAGCCACCGTCATCTGCACGGGGCGGAGCGTCCGCGGCCGGCCGCCCGCCACTCCGGGCCGCCCCGAGACCGTCGACGAGACCGCGGAGCTCGTCACGGGCGCCGGCGGCAACGGCATCGCGCTCCGCGTCGACCACGCCCACCCGGACGAGGTCGTCGCCCTCGCGGAACGCGTCGTGGCGGAGCACGGGCGCGTCGATGTCCTCGTCGACGACATCTGGGGCGGCGACCGCCTCGCCGAGTGGTCCGTTCCGTTGTGGGAGCAGTCGCTCGAGAAGGGGCGCGCGCTCCTCGAGACGGGGCTCTTCACGCACATCCACACGCTCCGCGCTTTCGCGCCGATCATGGTCCGCCAACGCTCGGGCCTCGTCGTCGAGATCGGCGACGGCCACACGCTCGCATACCGGGACTCCTTCTTCTACGACCTGGCGAAGCACTCGGTGCTCCGCCTCGCCTACGCGGCGAGCGAGGAGCTTCGCGCTCACGGCGTGGCGGCCCTCGCGGTCACCCCCGGCTTCCTCCGCTCCGAGGCCATGCTCGATCACTTCGGGGTCACGGAGACCTCGTGGCGCGACGCGGTGGCGAAGGACCCGCACTTCGCCGAGAGCGAGACCCCCCTCTTCGTCGGCCGGTGTGTCGCCGCGCTCGCCGCCGACCCCGCCGTCGGGACGAAGACGGGCCAGTCCCTCGCCAGCGGTCTCCTCGCGGAGGAGTACGGGATCGTCGACGCCGACGGGCGGCGCCCTTGCTGGCCGGCGTACTTCGAGAAGACGTTCCCCACCCGGGTCCGTACCGTGTTCCCCTGAACCGGACGATGCCGCGACCGAAGACCAAGTCCGACGAGGACGTCCTCCTCGCCACCGCCACCGTCCTTCGCTCGCGCGGCCCGCACGCCTTCACGCTCGCCGACGTCGCCGGGGCCGTCGGTCTCTCACCGGCCACGCTCGTCCAGCGCTTCGGCACGAAGCGCGGCTTGCTCCTCGCGTTCGCGCGTCGCGCGGCGGAGGATGCGACGACGTCGCTCCTCCCCGATGGCGCTCCTCGGGGGTACGCCGAGCTCCGCATGCTCCTCGTCGCCGAGGCCGACGCGATGGGCGAGCGGCACTTCGTCGCCAACGATCTGGCGATGCTCCTCGAGGACGTGCGTGACCCCGAGCTGCGGCCGCACGCACGCGCGCATGCAGAGCGAACGCAGCTCGCGATCGAGGCGCATCTCCGCGCCGCCCTGCGTGCCGGTGAGCTCGTGGGCATCGCCCCGAAGGCGCTCGCCCGCGTGCTGCAGGCGACGTGGAACGGGGCGGTCATCGGCTGGGCGCTCCGCGCGCGCGACGGCGCGCGCGCGGGCCCGTACGTCGGGAAGCTACTCGATCAGCTCGTCGCTCCGTTCCGGCCCTCCGCCGAGGCGAGGCCCGTCCCGACGCCGGCCCGGAGGACCGCCGACACGCCCCGCGGCCGCTCGACGTCTTCTTCCCGCTCCGCGGCCGCCAAGGGCCGAGCGCGGGGCCGACGCGCCGGCCCTTGACCTCGCAGAGCGCGGTCGTCCAGGCCTCGGTGCGGCGCCGTCACCGCGGGATCGGCGGCGGAGGCGGCGTGGGGGGCTTCGGCGCGGGCGGCTGCGCGCTGCCGACGATCTTCTCGGTCCACTGCGCGATGTGGTTCGAGGTCCCGAGATCCTGGAAGGGGAGGAAGAAGGCGGGGTAGCTGCCGTCTTGACCGGCGAGGACCTTCGCGGGGTCGACCGCGAACATCCAGAGCAGCTGCGCGCCTCCCTTCGTCTTGTAGCCGGGCGCGCGGCGCGAGGCGATGGTGAGCCACGTGAGCGATCCGGCGCCGTTCTTCGTCCGGAACGGCGCCGGCCGCGCGAAGGTGTTCCCGGTGAGAGCAGCCGGGGGATCGGCCTTCCCGGGCGCGTCGGCCTTCGCCAGCCGGACCGCGCTCGCGCTCGCGTTCGGCGCGACGGCCCACGTCGTGGCGCTCGTGTCCCCGTCGGCGTCACAGGGGCTCTCCGACGTATCCTCGCCGATCGCCGCGTCGCACGAGGCCTCGGTGAACGCGAGCAAGGACGAGTCCGGGAAGAAGGCCGGGTTGTAGCGGCTCTTGCCCGCGGCCTGACCGTTCGTCGCGACGGCGATCGGATCCGACCACGTGCCCGCGTTGTTCGTGATCACGGCGATCGACGTGTCGCGCGGCCGCTGCGTCGTGGTCGCGGCGTCACCGACCTTGGTGAGCGCGATCGATTTGCCGTCCGGCGACCAGTCGACGTGCGCGGCCTTGAACGGCAGCGTCTTGCTCGTCGTTCGCGCGCCGGTGGAGCCGTCGTGGAACCACAGCTTGTTCGGATCGAGGTCTGCCGGGACGTCGCTCCCGGTGGGGAGGAGGTAGCCGGGGCTCCACGGGGTCCCGACGTCGCCCCTGTCTCCGTACGTCGCGACGAACTGGCTGCCGCTCGGGTTCCATGCCGCGAACTGCACGCGGCTCGTCGCGGCGGTGCCCGTCGCGCCACCGTTCACCGTGAGCCAGCCTGCGCTCCCGGGCGCCTTCGAGAGGTCGTTCAGGAGGAGGAGGCGACCGTCCCACTGCCCGCCGACGGAGGCGACGAGCTTCGTCCCGTCGCGGGAGAGCGCATGGCAGCCGACGCAATTCTCCGTCTCCGGCGCGTACTGGTCGAGCGCCGCGAGCCCGTTCTTCCCGGGCTCGAGGAACGGCTCCGGGACGGCGCTCGGGTTGCCGAAGTCGACGCGCATGACGCGCGGCGGGCTCGTCACCGTCCAGTAGTAGATGCCGCCCTCGACGTCGCTCTCGGCGAACGACAAGGACAGCTCGGTGGCTTCTCCGAACGCCGAGCCCGTGGCCGCGTCGGTGCCGCGGACGCGGAGCTTCACGGTCTCACCGGCGTTCGTCTGGGCGACGAAGGCGTACGCCTTCTGATCCAGCTCGAACCCGCACTTGCCGCCCAGGTACGCGGCGCCGCCGGTGCAGCGCGCGTAGTAGGTCACCGTGCTGTTGGGCCCGGTGAAGCGGAGCTCGAAGAGGTCGTTCTGCGTGCCGGGATCGAAGTGCACGTCGAGACGCCGCAGGTTGGGCGGCATCATCGTGCCGTCGTTCGGATAGACGACGACCGGCGCGCGGGCCGGATCGGGGGCGCCGGCAGGGAACTTTCCACCGGGGTTCGGCGGGATCGGGGGCGCTGCGCCCGGCTGGGTCAACGTGACTGGCGCGAGCTTCACGGTCAGCGTCGTCGCGACCTCCGCGATCGACCCGTCCGAGCTCGCTGCGCGGGCGACGACGGTCACCTTGCCTCCGCGCTGGGGCGGGTCGGCGTCCGTCGCAGGCAGCCGCGTGCTGAAGAGGCTCGAGCCGTCTGCGGGGAAGGCGCCGACGAGGAAAGCGTCGGGTACGAAGAAGACCGCGCGCGCGGTCACGTCCTCCTCGGCGCTGCGGCCGCGGATCCGCGCGAGGAGCTTGAACGGCTGGCTGACGGTCTTGCCCGCCTCCACGGTGAGGACGGCGTTCTCGGGCTCGACCCGGAGCGACTCGACGAAGATGCCGGGGGGGGCCAGCGGGCCCGCCTCGCAGGGGCCGATGCACCCCTCGAGGATTCCGGCGTCGCTCTCGCCGCCGCTGCTGCCGAAGAGGCTCGCGCCGCTGCTGTCGCCGCAGGCGACCGCAGCGCTTGCCGCCGAGATGCCAATCGTTCCGACGAGGAAGAAGGAAGCACGCATGCCAAGACCTCCGCTACGACGAGAAGAAGCGTACCCGACCTCCGCGCGGCGTCGAGAACGCGGCGAAGGTCGGGCAACGTGCGCCCGCGGATCCCGCTTCGTTCAGCGAGGAGCGGGCGGCGGCGGCGGTGGCGGCGGCGGCGGCGGCGGCGGCGCCGGGGGCGGGA
>JALHPN010000297.1 GCA_022842465.1 Polyangiaceae bacterium
GACGGCCGCGCGCGAGGCGCCGGTCGCCGCGGCCTCGACGCCACCTCCGAAGCCCGCGAGCCCGCGACCGACCCCGCAGAGAGGCGCGCCTCACGCCGCGTCGCCGAAGAGCGCGACCGTCCGGGTTGCGCCGACCGCTCCCCGCGCGCCGGCCGCGCCTGCGCCGAAGTCCACCGCCGACCTCTACCGGCCGTTCTGAGCGCCGTCCGGCGCGGGGCTCTGCCCCCTGGACGTCGGGCGTTCGGCCCGGCACCGCGTGATCCGGTAGACTGGTCGTACATGGGTCGGGCTCGTCGCGGGCGCTTCGGCGCTGCCCTCGTCTGCCTCGTCGTGCTCGGCGCCTCGCGGCCCGCGCAGGCCGGGGATCCGGCCGCCGCGCGCGAGCTCCTGAAGCGTGGCTACCTCCTCGCGCAGGAGGGCCGCTGCGACCAGGCCGTGTCGCTCTACGACGAGAGCGTCAGGCTGGACCCGAAGGCGATCACGCTCATCAACTACGCCGACTGCGAGGAGAAGCTCGCGCGGCTCGGCAGCGCGCTCGGGCACTGGGTGGACGCGCGGGCGCGCGCGAAGGTCGAGGGCAACGTCGCCGTGGAAGAGGAGGCGGAGCGCCGGGCGAACCTCCTCGAGCCGCGCCTCGCCCGACTGACCATCCTCGCCCCGGCGGACGCGCCGGCGGGGACCACCGTCGAGAGAGACGGCGTGACGGTCGGCGCTGTGTCGTACGGCATCGCCACCCCGGTCGATCCGGGCTCGCACACGCTGGTGGTGAAGGCGCCCGGACGCGAAGACGAGACCGTGACCGTGGCGCTCGCGGAGGGTGAAGCGAGGCGCGTCCAGCTCGCGCTCGGCCGCCCGGGGCGGCCCTCCTCCGTGCGCGCGACCTCGGCCGCCGCCCGCGGCCGGACGAGCCCGCTCGTGTGGGTCGGCTTCGGCGTGGGCGCGGCGGGTCTCGCCGTCGGCTCGGTCACGGGCCTCATGGCGATCGGGCGCGCCAACGACGCGGAGCGCGCCTGCCCTTCCGGGAACTGCCCCGACGTCGCGTCGCTCGACAAGGTCGAGGAAGGCCGCGCGCTCGGCACCGTCTCGACGATCGCGTTCGTCGCGGGGGGCGCGGGCATCGCCTTCGGCGCCGCGATGCTCCTCTTCGGCGGCGAGGCGGCGAAGAAGGAGTCCGCCACGGTCCGCATCCGCGTCGCGCCGTCCGGCGTCGCGCTCGGAGGGACGTTCTGATGCGCATGCGAGCCCTCCTCGCGAGCGTCGCCGCGCTCGGCGCCTGCAACGCGATCACCGGCCTCTCGGAGGAGTACCGCCTCACCCCGACCGCGCCCGACGGCGGCGCGATCGGGACCGAGACGGACGCGGGCGCGGACGCGACGAGCGCGGGTAGCGACGCGGCGGTGGACGGAGCGCCTGCCTCTTTCTGCGGCGCCCTCGTCGCGCCGGGTGCCTTCTGCACGGACTTCGAGGATCCCACCCTGGCCGCGCCCGCCTTCGGATGGGACGCGACCGGCTTCGAGAAGACGGGCGGCGAGTTCGGGATCGAGCCCGGCATCGGAAAGGACGGCTCGCGCGGGCTCCGCTTCCGCGTCACGACGACGGGCGGCGCGTCGATGAAGGTCTCGCTCTGGCGCACCTTCGCGGGTGCGGGCCCGGCCGAGACGAACCGCTACGAGCTCCGCTTCGACTATCGCATCGCCGCGTCCAGCCTCGAGTACGCCGCGCTCGCCACCATCGCCTTTCCCCAGGCAGGGGGCGGGCTCCTCACCGTGGGGCTCGCCTGGTACGGCAACTACTACGACACCTCGAGCCCGCCGAGCCCGGGCGACGCGACGCGGTTCAACGCGGCGCCCGGCACGTGGCACGCGGGCAAGGTACTCCTCACGAAGGAACCCGCGGCGAGCACGTTCGCGCTCGAGCTCAGCGTCGACGGCACGGTCGTGGACCGCAAGGCCGGTGTGTCCGCGGGAAACGCGACGGCCGCGCAGATCCGCATCGGGAGCTACTTCACGAGCCTCCCTGCCGGCAACCTCGACATCGTCTTCGACAACGTGGTCGCCGAGCGAAAGTAAGGCTAGAGCCGCGCCTGCGAGATGGTCCAGCCCGAGCTCCCCGACCCCGCTCCCGAGCGCGAGGAGGACCGTGTCGCGCGCACGGGCGCGCCCGTGGTCGAGGAGCGCCCGTCCGGTGAGCAGCGCGTCCGCGTCGCCAGGCTCGCGTCACCGAAGCTCCGCGAGGACCTCGCGCGTCGCCTCCTCGTCCCCCTCGCGATCGCGCTCGTCCCCTTCTTCTGGGTCGCCGACGCCTCGCATCGCGCGTCGCTGACGACGCTCGGGCGTGACCAGGGGATCTTCCAGTACGTCGCGTGGGCCGTGTCGAGCGGCGAGGTCGACTACCGGGACGTGCGCGACGTCAACGGGCCCCTCGTCCACCTCCTACACTTCGTGATGATGAAGCTCGGCGGCGGAGACGAGCACCGCTTCCACGTCCTCGATCTCTGGGCGACCGGACTGACCTTTGCCCTGACCGCCGCGTGCCTCCCGGGCCTGGTCGCGCGCGGCAAGCGCGCCGTCGGGCCGGACCTCGCCGAGCGCGCGGCGTGGGGCTTCGCGGGCTGGGTCGTCCTCTCGGCCCAGTACCAGCTCTACACGTACTGGAACCAGGCGCAGCGGGAGAGCTTCTGCGACTGGTTCCTCCTGCCGAGCCTCGGCCTCCAGCTGCTTCCGCCGGCGCGCTCGCGGACTCGCGCGACCGCGCGCATCGTCGCGATCGGCGCGCTCTCGACCGTCACGTGGTTCGGAAAGCCGACGTTCGCGGTCTTCACCGTCGCCCAGCTCGCGGTGCTCCTGCTCGTCTCCGAAGGGGAGGTCCCGCTCGCGCGGCTCGCGCGGCTCGTGCGCTTCGCCGTCGGGGGCGCGCTCGGGGCCGTCCTGCCGCTCGTCTACATGCTCCGCTGGGGCGATGCGGCGTCGTTCCTCCGGATCTCGTCCTCCGACGTCCCGCAGGTCTACCGGTTCATCTGGGCGAAGAGCGCGCAGGAGATCTTCGGAGAGGAGGGGCCGCTCCTCGCCGCGACGACGGGCATCGCGGTGGCGGTCGTCGTCCTCGCTCTCGTCGCGATGCGCGAGCTGCCGCGGCGCGCGCTCGTCCTCGGGCTCGCGCCGCTGTGCGGGCTCGTGAACGTCCTCGCCCAGCACAAGGGCTTCGGCTACCACTTCCACCCTCTCACGGCGACGACGTGGCTCGCCGCGCTCGCGACGGTGCTGATGCTCGCGGAGCGGTACCGCAGTGTGCCGCGACGGAGGAGGCTCGGACGTCATGCTGCGCTCGCCGCCGCCGCCGCGCTCGCGCTCTTCGTCGCCTCGAGCATGCGTTCGTCGCCGCAGACGCGGAACGTGTGGATCCTCGCCGGCGGCGAGACGCCCGAGCGGCGGTCGTGGGAAGAGTACTTCGCCACGTTCAAGACGAACGACTTCTTCCCCTGGGAGCTGCGGCAGGCGGCGAGCTACCTCGCGGCCGCGACGTCCGACGACGCGCGGGTCCAGGTGTACGGTATGGACCCCTACATCCTGTTCCTCGCCGGGCGACGCTCGGCCACGCCGTACATCTACGCCTACGATCTGAACGCCGACGCGGCGCTCGAGGGCGGGTGGTCGAACCGGCCGACGGAGGCCGAGCAGGCCGTCATCAAGAGGAAGCGCGAGGAGCACGAGCTCGACATGCTCGCGAAGCTCCGCGAGCGCCCGCCGGAGGCGTTCGTGTTCCTCGATCGCGCGCCGCTCATCACCTACCAGGAGGCGTGGGACGATTTTCGGTACGCCTGTCCGACGGCGTCGCGCTGGGTCGCCGAGAACTATCACCTCGCGCGCTCGTTCGGAGAGGTCCACGTCTGGCTGAAGGACGGCCACCCCGTGAAGGACGAGCCCGCCTGGCCGCCGCCGAAGGCTCCATGAAGCTACGCATCATCGCCGTCAACGACGTCTACGCCCTCGAGAACCTCCCGGAGCTCGCCACGCTGATCGAGCGAGCACGCGCCGATCGCGCGGTCGACCGGGTCATCGTCACGCTGGCCGGCGACTTCCTCTCCCCGAGCATCCTCTCGAGCCTCGACGCCGGTCGCGGGATGGTGGACTGCTTGAACGCCGTGGGCGTCGACTACGTGACGTTCGGCAACCACGAGGACGACCTCGCGCTCGAAGACCTCATCGCCCGTATCGGCGAGCTCCGCGCGACCTGGCTCGCGACGAACGTGCGCGGGCTCCTCCCCGCGTTGCCGACGTCCGACGTGATCGAGGTCCGAGGGGTGAAGGTCGGCTTCCTCGGCGTCGTGATGACGGACCCGTCGGTCTACCGGCGAGCCCCCTTCGGCGGCCGCGGGGTGCTCCCGCCGAAGCCCGCGGCGCTCGCCGAGGCGAAGCGGCTCGTCGAGATGGAAGGCTGCGCCTTCGTCGTCCCTCTGACGCACCTCTTCGTCCACGACGACCGAGCGCTCGCGCGGGCGCAGGCCGACGCAGGGCTCCCCTTCCCCGTCCTCCTCGGCGGCCACGAGCACCAGTCCGTCCTGGAGGAGGTGGGGCCGACGTGGATCGTGAAGGCGGGCGTCGACGCATCGCATGCCGTCGTCGTCGACCTGACATGCGCGGACGGACGGGTCACGACCGAGGTCCGCCTCGAGTCCGTCTCGGCCTACCCCGAGAGCGCGCGCGTCCGCGCACGGGTCGACCATCACATGGCGCGTGTGCGCGAGCTCGAGACGGCGACCCTCCTCCGCATTCCGCCCGGCGAGGAGCTCTCGTCCGTGGGGACGCGCAACGCGCAGACGTCGCTGGGCGCGCTGCTCTGCGCGCGGATCCGCGACGTGCTCGGCGCGGAGCTCTGCTTGTTCAACGGCGGGGGTATCCGTGCATCACGCACGTATCGCGAGCGCTTCACCTATGGCGACCTCAAGGCGGAGGTCCCCTTCGACAACGAGATCGTCGTCACGCCTCTCCCGGGCCGGGTGATCCGCGACGCCGTCGCCGCGTCCCGCGCACACGCGCCGCGCGAGCACGGGGGATTCCTCCAGGTCGACGACGGCGTCGGCGTCGACGCGTCGGGCCTCGTCGTCACCCGTATCGGGGGCGCGCCGCTGGATCTCGATCGGACGTACCGCGTCGCGCTGGTACGGAACCTGTTCGTGGGCCTCGACGACATCGAGCCGCTCGTGCGCTTCGCGCGAGAGCACCCGTCGACGGTGCCCGAGGCCGACAGCGGACGCGACGTCCGGCTCGTCCTCGTGGACGCGTTCTCGATCGCGCTCTGGAGGCGCCTCGGCGGCTTCGACGCGGTCGACCTGAACCACGACGACGAGGTGACCGCCTCCGACGTCGTGAACGCGCTGGAGCGCATCACGATGCATCCTTCGCGCGTGACCGCCGAGCTCATCGTCAATGCTCTCGACGCGAACAAGGACGAGGTCATCTCCCGCGCCGAAGCCGACGCGGTGGAGCGGGAGTAGCGCGAGCGGGGGCTTCCTCAGCCGAGGGCCGCGGGCGGCGCTTCTCGGATGTCCACACGGCGCGCGACCTCGTAGGCCTCGCCCTGCTCGAACGCGACGACGACCCGGGCCTCGCCCAGGCTCACGCCGCGCGCCAGGAGCGCGGCCGCGCCGAACCGGAGCGCGTGCGAGACCGCGGCCTTCTGGGCGCGCCGCGCGGTCGTCTCCGCAAAGACGATCGCGTCGAGGGCGTGGCTCGGCAGGTGGGCGTCGGCCGGCTGCCACTCCGGCGGCCCGGCGAGCCAGCGCGAGCGCGCGTCGAAGGCGCGGGCGCCCGCGAGGCGGAAGCCGGCGAACACCGGCTCCCCGTCGACCGCGGCGGGCTCGAAGAGCTCGAACACGAGCGTTCCGATCGCGGCGGGCTTCTCGCGGAGGAGGCGACGCACGATCGGCGTGAGGGCGTCGACGTCCGCGTCGAGGTCCAGCTCGGAGAGCGGCGCGACGAGGGGCGTCCCCAGCGTCCGCCGCGCGCGGACGCAGAGCGAGCGCCACCCGAGCGTCGCCGATCGCGCGCTCCGCACGACGGAGAGCACGTCGTCGAAGAGGACCGTCAGCTCGAGCGGCGCCGCGTTCACCGGCCGACGTCTAGCATGCACCACGCGACGATGCCCGGCCTCCGCGAGGGAGGTCGGGCATCGAGACCGCCGAAGAGGGACGCGCTCACCCGCGCGTCACCCGCGCTTCACCAGCGGTAGTGCGCGAAGGCCTTGTTGGCCTCCGCCATCTTGTGCGTGTCGTCCTTCTTCTTCACCGCGTTGCCGCGGCCCTGGGCGGCGTCGAAGAACTCCGCGGCGAGGCGCTCGCGCATCGTCTTCTCACCACGGTCGCGCGCGTAGGCGACGAGCCAGCGCATCGCGAGAGCGACGCGGCGCTCGGGGCGGACTTCGACGGGGACCTGGTAGGTCGCGCCGCCGACGCGGCGGCTCTTCACCTCGAGCTTCGGCTTCACGTTGTCGAGCGCCTTGCGGAAGACCTCGAGCGGGTCCTCCTTGAAGCGCTCGCCGATGATGTCGAGCGCACCGTAGAGGATGCCCTCGGCGACGGCCTTCTCACCGCCGTACATCAACGTGTTGCAGAACTTCGAGATGAGCTTGTCCTTGAACTTCGGATCCGGCGTGATCTTGCGCTTCGGAACTTCGCGGCGGCGGGGCATTGCACTATCTCCGGCTCAGGCTCAGGCCTTGGGGCGCTTCACGCCGTACTTGGAACGCTTGCGGTTGCGGTTCGCCTTGTTCGTCGACGACGGGCCGATGGCGCCCGAGGCGTCGAGGGTCCCGCGGACCACGTGGTAACGGACACCCGGGAGGTCCTTGACGCGGCCGCCACGGATGAGGACGACCGAGTGCTCCTGCAGGTTGTGCCCCTCGCCCGGGATGTACGAGGTGACTTCCATGCCGTTCGTCAGGCGGACGCGGCAGACCTTGCGAAGGGCCGAGTTCGGCTTCTTCGGGGTCGTGGTGTACACGCGCACGCAAACGCCCCGCTTCTGCGGGCAGCTCTTGAGCGCCGGCGACGCGGTCTTGACACGCGCTGCCTCACGCCCGTGGTTGATGAGCTGATTGATGGTCGGCATCTGGCGAAAAATCCTGGGAAGTCCTGCAGTTTCTGGCGATGGAACCGACGGGGACCTCGTGTCGGTCCTCGGGGAGCGCGCACTCTAGTCGCGCTGCCTAGTCTGTCAAGGGGTTCGGGCTTGCTCCAGCCCCTGGGAGAGCTCGACCCTGGCGAGGACCGAAGGGTCCCCGAAGGTCGCCTCGTCCGCCAGGATCGCCGCGAGGGACGCGTCGATCCGCGCGGGATCCGCGACCGCGAGCGCGCTCGCGGTCGGGGAGGGCCACCCCTCCACGAGGCCCTCGTAGATCGCGTGGCCGAAGACCGCAAGACGGGCGCCTCCCTCGAGGAGCACGACCCCGCCTTCGTCGAACAGGGCGAGCGCGTCGAGCGCCCGGGGACGACGGCGCGCCTCCCCCGGCTGCGCCGGGACGACGAGCCGCCGCTGGCGGAGATGGAGCGCGCGCTTCGCCTCGGGGAACGCGGCCCAGACGAGGGCGTTCAGGAGATCGTGCCACGATCCGTCGCGCGTGGGGACCTCCCCTGCCTCGACGATCCGCGTGTCGTAGAGGGCGCTCTCCTCCCGCGCGTGCCCGGCTCGCGAGCGACGCTTGGGACGCGGCGCGGCCCGCACGAAGCGGATGCCGGCGCGCGCCGCGAGGAGATCGTCGATGCGCTCGGGCGACGGGAAGGCCTCTTCTCGCGCGAAGAGCGCGGCGGGCTCGGCGATCGCCCAGAAGATCGGGCGGGACGCGAAGCGCGGATCCCACACGCCGCTCCTCGGCGCGCGCGACGTCATCCGCGCGTGAGGACGACGAGGAGCACGACGCCGAGCGCGATCCGGTAGAACGCGAACGGCTCGAGCCCGCGGCGCTTCAGGTAGGCGAGGAACACGGCGACGACCGCCCACGCGACGAGGAACGAGACGACGAGGCCGACGACCACGTTGACGGTGCCGATCGCGGCGAGCTCGTGGCGTGACTTCCACGCCTCGACGACCGTCGCGCCGCCGAGCGTCGGCAACCCGAGGAGGAACGAGAACTCGGCCGCGGTCGCGGTCGAGAGGCCCGTGAGCTGCCCTGCCACGATCGTGCACATCGATCGCGACGAGCCGGGCCACATCGAGACGACTTGTCCGAGGCCGATCCAGAGCGCGCGCTTCGGCGTCACGTTCTCGACGCCCTCGAGCCCGGGCTCCCCCTTCTTCGCGCGCCACCGTTCGACGGCGAGCATGACGAGCCCGCCGACGACGAGCGCCGCCGCGATCGGGATCGGGTGGAAGAGGAGCCGCTTGATGGTCTTCCGGAGGAGGAGCCCCACGACGGCCGTGGGCGCGAACCCGACGACGAGCGCGACGAGGAGCGCCTGGCTCTCCTTCTCCTTCTTCAAGAGCCCCGTCGTTCGCTGCCAGAGGAAGCGACGGTAGTGGACGAGCACGGCGAGGATCGCGCCGAGCTGGATGACGACGTCGAACGCGTCGATCCCCTCGCCTTCGAGCCGGAGCCAGCGGCTGACGAGGATGAGGTGCCCCGTGGACGACACGGGCAGGTACTCGGTGAGCCCCTCCACGATGCCGAGGAGCGCGGCGTAGAGCGGGTTCACGTGCTGGGCCTCACGCGCCCTTCTCTATCAGAACGCGCCGTCCGTGCGCACGGCGGCGAGCTTCGCCGTCGCCTGGACGTCGAGCACCGCGGGGGCCCGGACCTTCAGGACGACGCGGCCGATCCCGCCGCCGCCGCCGCCGCTCGAGCTGGCCTCGTTCACGCCGGTCTCGGCAGCGATGCCGTCGACGCCGCCCTGGCCGCCCGCGCCGCCC
>JALHPN010000298.1 GCA_022842465.1 Polyangiaceae bacterium
TCCGGTGGGCTCGCGCCCCGGAGGTCCGCCGCCGTCGTCGCCGGGCATCCGTCCGCCGCTCCCCGGCGCACCCCCCTCGGCGGGAGCTCCGGGCCCAGGTTTCCCGAGTCAGGACCGCACGATGTCGATGGGGGGAGCTCCGCCCATGATGGCCGCGCCGACCCCGGCGGCCGGCAATCCGCCGCCCGTCGCGATGCCGAGCACGAACAGCGCGACCGTCGCGGCCTCGCCTGGCGCGAACCGTCACACGCCGGCGCAGGAGCCCTCGGCGAGCGGCGGGTCGCCGACGGCGAAGACCGAGGAAGAGGAGGACGAGGAGACGAAGATCGGCAAGCCCTCCGAGGCGCTCCTCTCCGCGTCCGGCGCCGGTCCGACCGCGATCGCCGACGGTGGCACGCAGGAGTGGCGGATCGTCTACGAGGATTTTCTCCGCGTGAAGCGCGAATGCGGGGAGCCGACGGACGGGCTCACGTTCGAGAAGTTCCAGCAGACCCTCAAGAAGAACCGCGATGCGCTGATGCAGCGTCACGGATGCAAGCGCGTGAAGTTCTCGGTCTACGTCAAGGAAGGGCGCGCCTCGCTCAAGGCCACGCCCGTTCGCGAGTGACGCTCGTGATGGACCTCTAGTTGCAACGCGAGCGGTCATGGACCGGACCGCTCTCCACCTCGAAGTCAGGAACGCCCTCTCGCTCTCGGACGAGCTGAGCCGCCACGAGCACGCCCGCGGCGATCAGGACTTCTCGGCGCACCTGTCGGCGCTCCGCACGCTCTTCGCCGAGCTCGAGCGTGACGTCGGACGCTTCCACGACCACGCCCTCGCCGCGGCGACGGGGCCCGCCGAGCACGTCGGTGTCCTCGTCGAGGGCCTGCGCGAGCGGCGCCCGCGGATCCCGCTCGAGCTCCGTCACCGGCTGGTGCTGCTCATCGCGGCGGCCGAGCGGGTGCAGCGCGGTCTCGAGGCGCCCTGGGGCCCCGTTCCGTCGAAGCCCGTCCTCGGGCTCCCGCTCGCGCGGATCGTGCCGCAAGACGTCCACTCCGGCCTCGACTACGCCGGCGCGCTCGCCTACTTCGCGAGCGCCTGGCTCGCGCGGACGCCGGAGGCGCGCGCGGTCGGGCTCCTGCTGGGGTCGTCCGTCGCGGGCGTGTCGCTCGTCACCGACTACGATCTGTCGGCGGCGAAGCTCGTTCCCATCGAGGTCCACGAGGTGCTCGACCACGCCTCGGGGCTCTCCGCCGCGGCGGCGCCCCTCGTGCTCGGCTACGCGAAGAAGGACCCCGTCGCCGCGGTGGTCCAGATCGCCACGGGGCTGCTCACGGTCGTCGCGTCGCTCTTCACCGACTACCGCGCCACGGCCGGGGTCACGCGGCCGCGGCGATCGAAGGGCGGACCGCAGCCGCGGGTGCAGCGAGGGCCGTCGCGCGTCCGCGTCCCCGAGGTCCAGCGACCGCTCGAAGGCCTCTCCTCGGCGCCGACGGACTGGCTGCCGGACGGGGGCACGCGCTTCGAGAACTGAAGACCTGACCTGGGCCGGTCGGTTCGTTTACTGTGGCCTGATGACCTCCGTCCGATTCCTTCGCGCGTCGATGCTCCTCGTCGTCATGGTGGTGCCCGCCCTCGGGTGCAGCGACATCATCCAGGACGCGAGCCCCTTCTCGGAGCAGGAGGCGCGCTGCGACCTCCGCCCGGTCGACCCGCAGTGCACCGACGTCCGGAAATTCAAGGGGCCGTCCCTCGCCACCTTCCAGGGCGTCTGCGGCTCGCTCACGTCCGCGAAGAAGGGCGCGACCGGCTACGCGGAGGACGCCAAGTGCGACAGCGCCGCGTCGCTCGGGGGCTGCCAGACGACGAACGGCGACGGCTCCGTGCAGACGAACTGGTACTACGCCGGCGACAAGTACAAGACCGTCGACGACGCGAAGAAGGAGTGCTCGGGCGGCCAGAGCTGGGTCGCCCCCGCGCCCTGAGGCGACCGAGCAGAGAAGGCTGGTTCCGCGCGGACCCGGCTCGGGGTAGCGTGCGCCGTCATGGCCGAACGCCGGAGACTCCGACGCGCGATCCTCCTCGCGGGCCTCCTCGGCGCGTCGCACGAGGCCCGCGCCTCGAGCGCGCTCGAGATCCCCGACAACGGCTCCGAGCAGATGGGGCGCGGCGGCGCGTGGGTCGCGCGCGCCTCCGACCCGCTCGCCGCGTTCTACAACCCGGCGGGCCTCGCGGGCCAGGCGTCGCGCGTCACGCTCCAGGCGAACCTCCTCTTCCACGACACGTGCTTCTCGCGCGTGAAGGCCGCCGGCGACACGACGTTCGGGTCGAGCGACCCGCTCCTCGGCCCGGACGGCCGCTATCCGAAGGTCTGCAACGAGGACGGGCTCGCCCTCGCCCCCCAGCTCGGAGGAACGCTCCGCGTCACGGACCGGCTCGGCATAGGTCTCCTCTTCGTCGCGCCAAGCGCTGCCGGCGACCGCACGTGGCCCGAGTTCACGACCGACGCGCAAGGAAATCCGCAGCCGTCGCCGAACCGCTACCTCCTGCTCCGTCAATCGGGCGTCGTCGCGTTCCCGACGATCGGCGTCGGCTACGAGGTCATCCCTTCGCTCCGCATCGGCGGGAGCTTCTCGTGGGGCTTCGCGCGCCTGAAGCTCGCGAGCGCGGTGCAGGCCGTGAACACGGACTCGGCGAACGCGAGCAACGACGTCCGCGCGAACCTCCAGGTGCGAGACGACTTCGTGCCTGGCTTCACGCTCGGCTCGATCTGGAGCGCGACCTCGGAGCTCGACGTGGCCGGCTGGTTCCGCTGGTCCGACGCGATCCGCGCGCGCGGCGACGCCGGAACGGCCGCGAACTGGTTCTCGGCTCGCAACGCGCGCGGCGACGCCTCGGGCGTGCGTTACGCCGACACGTTCTACGAGGACTGCGGGACGGGGCTCGGCGGCACCGCGTGTGGCAAGGGCGGGAACGCGCGCGTGGTGCTCCGCATCCCGATGGAGGCGAAGCTCGGCCTCCGCTGGCACAAGCCCGTCGTGAGGACGCCGCGGTGGTACGGCGCCGACGTGGCGGGCACGTTCCCGCGCCCGGCGACGCCGTCCGGCGCGGCCGCGCGGGACCCCCTCCGTGACGATGCGTTCGACCTCGAGGCCAACCTCACCTGGGCGAACAACTCGGCGATCGACGCGCTCGAGATCCGATTCCCCGGCGATGCGACGGGACGCGGGCTCCTGCCGAGCGCGGTCCAGGGCGGAGAGCTCCCGCCCAACGCCGATCAGCCCCACCGGTTCCGCGACGTCCTCGGGGTGCGCGTCGGCGGCGATCTCAACGTGATGCCCGACAGGCTCGCCGTGCGCGGTGGAGCGTTCGTCGAGTCGAGCGCGTCCCGCGCGCAATACCAGAACGTCGACTTCGCGGCGGGCATGCGCGTCGGTCTCGCGCTCGGCGCGACGTACCGCGTCCGCCTCGCGCACCGCGAGGACGCGCCCGCGATCGAGCTCATGGTCGGCTACGCCCACGTGTTCGTCTCCGAGCAAGACCGCTCGGATCCGAACGCCGCCGGCCTCCCCGCGCTCGCCGGCACGTCCTGCAACGCCAGTCAGCCGACGAGCCCGGACACCTGCAGCAACGGTTTCCAGCGATACCGAACGAAGTGGCCGGTGAACCTCGGCACCATCACGAACGTCGCGAACCTCGTCAACGTCGGGCTCGCCTACCGGTTCTGAGCCGTCTACTCTCGATCGCATGAGCGATACGCGGAACGTGATCATCATCGGCTCCGGTCCTGCGGGGCACACGGCGGGCATCTACGCGGCACGTGCGAACCTGAAGCCCCTCATGTTCGAAGGGCTCGCGCGGGGCGGGATCCCCGGCGGCCAGCTGATGATCACGAACGACGTCGAGAACTACCCGGGCTTCCCGGACAAGGTCGCGGGCCCCGATCTGATGAAGCGTTTCCGCGATCAGAGCCTCCACCAGGGCGTCGAGATCCGGACCGAGGACGTGAACAAGGTCGACTTCTCGAAGGGCCGGCCGTTCACGGTGTGGGCGGGCGACGACAACCTCGAATACAAGGCGAACACGATCATCATCGCCACCGGCGCGCAGGCGAAGTGGCTCGGCATCCCGAGCGAGACCGCCCTCCAGGGCAAGGGCGTCAGCGCCTGCGCGGTCTGCGACGGCGCGTTCTTCCGGAACCAGGACGTCGCGGTCGTCGGCGGCGGCGACACGGCGATGGAGGAGTCGATGTACCTCTCCGGCCTGTGCAAGACCGTGACCCTGATCCACCGCCGCGAGGAGTTCCGCGCCAGCAAGGCGATGCAGGACCGCGTCTTCAAGAACCCGAAGATCAAGGTCCTCTACAACACCGAGGTCGACGAGATCCTCGACGTGTCGAAGGGCGAGGTCACCGGCGTCCGCGTCCGGAACAACAAGACGCACGAGAAGATGACCCTCGACGTGACGGGTTACTTCGTCGCGATCGGCCACACGCCGAACACGGACCTCTTCAAGGATTTCCTCGAGCTCCACGACAACGGCTACATCAAGACGAAGCCGGGCACCGCGCAGACCTCGGTGCCGGGCGTCTTCGCCGCCGGCGACGTCCAGGACTTCGTCTACAGGCAAGCCGTCACTGCGGCGGGGTCCGGCTGCATGGCGGCGCTCGAGGCCGAGCGCTGGCTCGCCGCGAACGACGCGCACTGACGATCACGAAGGAGTGGAGGGTGAGCGTGCTTCCGGAGTACGCTCGCCTCGTGGCGTCCGAAGCCCCGTCGCCCGTGGGGGAGAAGAGCACGAGCGCGAGCAGCCCTGCGCCTGCGAGTGAGCGCGAAGGTCAGCTCGCGCGCGTCGCGTTCTTCGACGGCCTGACGGCGGAGGCCCTCTCGATGATCGCCGACGTCACGACCGAGGAGACCCACCCCGCGGGCACGCGCCTCTTCGGGTACGGCGAGCCGGGCGACAAGCTATACATCATCCTCGAGGGCAAGGTCCGCATCTCCCGCGAGGTCGGCGGCATGGGAGAGGAGGCCCTCGCCGTCCTCGGACCGGGCGAGGTCTTCGGCGAGATGGCGCTCCTCGACGAGTCGCCGCGATCGGCCGACGCGAAGGCGCACGAGGGCTGCCGTCTCCTCGTCATCACGAAGGACGCGTTCGACGATCTCCTCTTCCTCCACAAGGCTCTCGCCTACGAGGTCCTCTGGAGCTGCGTCCGCATGCTCGCGGCGCGGCTCCGCGAGACGAACGACAAACTGACCTTCCTCTCGACGAGCGGACGCTTCTGAACGTCTGACACCACACGGAAGATCTCATCGTGCGCGCGTGCATCCTCGTCCTGTCCGTATGCGCAGGAGCTTGCGCAGGCGCAGCGCGGCCACCCGACGGCCCGCCGGGTCCTGCCCCGGCGGGGACGAGCGGAGGCCCGACGACGAGCGGGCCGAGCACGGGACCCGGGCCCGCCGGACCGGTCGACATCGCGCCCCCGGTGAAGCCCAGCGCGATGGCCGCCGATCTCGGCGCCCTCGGGCTGGATCCGAAGGCGATGCCGACGCTCGACAAGCTCCCGCCCGAGAAGCTCCGTCAGGTGATGAAGACGTTCACGAAGGCGCTCGGCACCACCTGCAACGGCTGCCACGATCCGAACGATTATCGCGCCTCGACCCCGAACAAGCGCGTCGCGTCGCGGATGTGGGACTTCTACGTTCGAGGTCTCGCGCTCGAGGACGGCTCGCCGCTCTACTGCGACTCGTGTCACGGCGGGAAGGAGCGCTTCCTGGATCGCCACGACGACAAGGGCGTCCGCGCGTGGATGGATGCGAACTTCGTCTCGAAGTTGAAGCGAAAGGACGGCAAGCCGCACGCGTGCGAGGGCTGCCACGGCGACCCGTTCCAGCCGAAGATCCTCACGGGGTGGCGAAGACCCTAGGCGTCGTTCTCCACAGGTTTTCGACACTCGCTCGCCGGCCGAATCCGTCACGATTCCAAGCTTTTCAGCAGAGCTTCGCATCCTACCTCGTCACCGTTCCTTGACTCGGGTACGTGTGTTCAGTAGGCTGAACAGTGTGCAAGGCCTGACCGAACGCCAGCAGATGGTGCTCGACTTCATTCGACAGTCGATCGCCGACCGCGGTTACCCCCCGACGCTTCGCGAGATCGGAGCGCGCATGGGCATCCGATCGACCAATGGCGTGAACGATCACCTGCGCGCTCTCGAGCGCAAGGGGTACCTCACGCGCGAGGACATGAAGTCGCGCGCGCTGCGCCCCACGGCCCAGCCGACGCTCCCTGGGCAGGTGGGGCATGCAGGGCCGTCCGGGCACGGCGGGCATGCCGGCGGGGTCGCGCAGAACGACTCACGGCTTCCCTCGGAGGAGGACGACACGGTGGAGGTGCAGGTCCTCGGCCGCGTCGCGGCGGGGCTGCCGCTCTTCGCCGAGGAGCACGTCATCGACACCGTGCGGGTCGACCGTGGCCTGCTCAAGGGCGGCCGCGAGGTCTTCGGCCTCCGTGTCCACGGCGACTCGATGATCGACGCCGGCATCCTCAACGGCGACTACATCTTCGTGCGCAAGCAGCTCACGGCGTCGCGCGGCGACATCGTCGTCGCCCTCATCGGCGACGAGGCGACCGTGAAGTATTACTTCCCGGAGAAGGACTACGTCCGCTTCCAGCCCGCCAACAAGGCGATGGCGCCCATTCTCGTGCGCGCGATGGACTTCAAGCCGACGATGCTCCTCGGCGTGGTCGTCGGGGTCTTCAGAAGGTTGTAGAGCTCGTCTCGCGGTTCGCTTCGCGAACGGTCGAGGGGGAGCTTCGCCTCCCCCTCGCGCTCCCCTCGAGGACTGTCGCCTGCTTTCGGGGGTAGGGCGCGACGGCGGCTCGCGTGGACGGGCGGCGTCGGGCGGGAGCGCGCTCTCGAACGTGCCCGCGCCCGTGCCCGATCGGGGCTGCGCGCGCGGGCACGGAGCCGTCCTCTTGCGGAGACGGGGAACGGCGAAGGGGGAACGCGGGCACGTCCTTGACCCGGTGGGACGGGCGCTGGTACGTCTCCGAGGGCCCGTATGCGCCGCACGATCTTGGCCGTTGTGCTGTCCGCGCTGCCCGCGTTGTCCGGGTGCGGGAGCGTCTATTACACCGTGTCCGTGAACGCGGCGCAGTCGCGGCTGGAGCAGGCGCGCGCGGCAGGGGCGGAGAAGGCGGCCCCGTACGAGTACACGTTCGCGCGCGAGCACCTTCGCAAGGCGCAGCTCGAAGCGGCCGAGGCCTCGTACTCGGACGCGGCGGCCTACGCGGACACCGCCGAGCTCTACGCCCAGAAGGCGATCGACATCGTGGAGGCCTCGAAGAAGGTGGAGGCGAAGTGACGCGCGGCACGCGCGCCGTGTCGCTCCTCGCGCTCGCGCCGTTCGTCGTCCTCGCCTGCGGCGCGCCCGTCGCGCGCGGCAAGATCGACGGGCTCACCGGCATCGTCCAGCGCGCCGAGAAGAACGGGGCGATGCGGTGCGCGCCACGCGAGCTCGCTCTCGCGAAGGCGCACCTGCGGTTCGCCGCGACGGACCTCGATCAGGGGCAGCTCGGCGACGCCGAGAATCACCTCGAGATCGCGGAGCCGAACGCGCAGGCGGCGCTCGCCCTCTCCCCCGCCGACAAGTGCACGGACGTCCCCGTCCGCGACGGAGACCGCGACGGGGACGGCATCGCCGATGCCTTCGACCAGTGCCCCGACAAGCGCGAGAACTACAACGGCTTCGAGGACCTCGACGGCTGCCCGGACGATCCGGACACCGACGGCGACGGCATCCCCGACTCGCGCGACGCGTGCATGCTCGAGCCAGAGGACAAGGACGGCTACCTCGACGAGGACGGCTGCCCCGACCTCGACAACGACGCCGACGGTATCCCGGATGCGACGGACAAGTGCCCGCTCCTCGCCGAGGATCCCGACGGGTTCCAGGACGACGACGGCTGCCCGGACCCGGACAACGACTACGACACGGTGAAGGACGTCGACGACCAGTGCCCGAACACCCCCGGTGGCCCCGGCGGCGCGCGACCTGGATGCCCCAGCCTCGTCGTCGTGACGGCGAAGGAGATCCGGATCACGCAGCAGATCCAGTTCGACTTCAACAAGGCCACCATCAAGCCGGTGAGCTTCCCGATCCTCGACGCGGTGCGTGAGGTCCTCGCCGCGAACCCGCAGATCAAGATCGAGGTCCAGGGCCACACGGACAACGTCGGCCAGGCCGCCTACAACCAGAAACTCTCCCAGCAGCGGGCGGACTCGGTCCGGACGTACCTCGTGAAGGCGAACGTCGATCCGGGGCGCCTCGTCGCGAAGGGGTACGGGATGGCCCAGCCCCTCGTCCCGAACAACACCGAGGCCAACCGCGCCGTCAATCGGCGGGTGCAGTTCATCCGGACCGAAGGCGCGCCCGGTCCCTAAAAATCTGAAGCCAGCGGAACCGTTTTCGGTGTAAAGCGGCGGCGTGGAAATCCGCAAAGCTCCGCGCTCCCTCGTCGCCGCTCTGTCGATCGGCTTCGCCGTCGCGCTCGCGGCCGTCGCGACGCCGGCGAATGCCCAGAACAAGGTCGAAGCCTCCGCCAAGGCCCTTCAGAAGAAGGCCATGGAAGAGGACTACCTGATGACGGAGTTCGCGAAGGCGTCGGAGAAGCTCGACAAGGCCATCGCGCAGTGCGGGACGGACAAGTGCTCGGCGCCCGTGCGCGCGCAGCTCCGTCGCGACCTCGGTGTCGTCCAGATCGTGGGCCAGATCGATCGCGACAAGGGCGTCGGCAACTTCGTCGAGGCGCTCAAGCTCGACGCCGCGATCGCCCTCGATCCCGATCTCCGGACGAAGGAGCTCGACGCGGCCTTCGCCGAGGCGAAGAAGCGCGCCGCGGGCGGCGCGGCCAC
>JALHPN010000299.1 GCA_022842465.1 Polyangiaceae bacterium
CCGCTCCCGCGTCGCGCTGCGCCGCGCTCGGCTGCGGAGGCGGGAGCGGGGGCGCGGCGGCAGGCTGGCCCTGCGCGAAGGCCGGCCCGGCGACCGAGGTGAGCCCGGCGAACGCGATGGCGACCGGAAGCAAGCGGAGGCGGCTCATCGGAAGTCCTCGAGCAGGAGGCCGTAGTACGAACGAGACGTCGCGGTGTCGGGCGCGAGCGCATCGAGGAGCGTCAGCGATGTCGCGCTCCGCAGATCGAGCGCGACGAGGGCTCGGCCCGCGTCCGCCCGAACGTCGAAGACCGCGTCGATGCGACGGTCGAGGGGGAGCGAGAGCGGCCTCAGGTTCTCGAGCGCGACCTGCGCGAGGTTCGAGCTCTGGCGCTGGTACGCCCAGAGGCGCTGGCCGTCGGGCGCGACGTGGAGCGTCGGAGCGGCCGTCGTGGTGAGCGGCGAGACGGTGCGCGTGGCGAGGTTCAGGACGAAGAACTGCGTCGCGTTCTGCGAGACGAGGACCTTCAGCGCTTGCCGCGGCGGCGGCACGTCGAGGACCTCCGTGATCGGGACGGGGACGGTGACGGCCTCGACGCTCCGGTAGGGCTGCCCCGTCGCGCGCCCGAGCGACCAGAAGGCGACCCCCGCGTTGGTGCCGCCGCCGTAGAGGAGCGCCGTGTCGGTCCCCTCCCCTCCGCCGATCACGTTGGTGATGAGCGAGAGGCGGCCGTAGCCGCCGGGCATCGCCACCGTCGTGGTCGTGCTCGTCGCCGGGTCGACGAGCACCGCGCTCGCCGTCGACGGGACCACCGCGGCGAGACGGAGCCCCGCCTCGGTGCGGACGAACGCGAGGTCCCCCGCGGGACCCCCGACGTCGGTGAGGTTGGGCGAGGTCGTGAAGTCGTTCAGCGTCGTCCCGGGCGCCGGCTCCGTTCCCGCAGCCGTCGGCACGAGCGTGAGGACGAGGACGCTCGGGCTGCTCGCGAACCGGACGGCGATGCGGGCATCGTCGCTCCGCGCCGGATCGCCGTCGTCGACGACGATGCCGGTCGGTGCGAGCACCTGCGTCGTCGCGCCCGTCGTGGGGCGCACGGTGATCTCGGGCCTTTCGGGCCTCTGACGCACGTTGTCGAGGTCGAGGAGGGTCACGTCCTGGTCGGTCTCCACGACGAGGAGCCGACGCGGCCCCCCGGGGAGCGTGAGGGGCGACGTGAAGGTGACGCGCTGCGGGCTCCCGCCGAAGCTCCGCAGCGTGCGCGAGACGATGGCCGCCTCGGGCGGCGCCTCGAGATCCACGATCTCGATCTGGTTCGGGTTCTCGACGAAGCCGACCTGGCTGACGGGCGTGAGCTGGGCGGAGCGGCCGTCGCTCGTCACCACGGCCGCCGCCGCCGGCGCCTTGAAGAGCGCCGCGTAGCGCCCGAGCGGGTCGACCGCGATCCCGCTGCGGGGCGCGTCGAGCGCGAGCTTGCGGACGACCGCGCCGTTCTCGATGACGGCCAAGGAAGGCCCCTCGTCCTCCGGCTTCCTGCGCGGGACGTCGCCGGCGGAGAGGACGAAGAGCCGGCGGCCGTCGCGCGAGACCTCCGCGCGCACGATGCCCTTGCCCACCTTCACGCTCGTCCGATCGAGCTCCTGACCGGCCCGTGGGGCGAGGAGCATGACCCTGTGGGCCCCGTCGTCGATGACGGCGACGCGGTCCTCGAGGCCGAGGGCCGCCACCTTCGCGATCGGCTCGTCGTACTCGTCCGGACGATCCCCGCATGCCGCGAGCAAGGCGAACGTTCCGACCAGCGCGCCGGTCCTCTGCCAGAGACCTCTCCTCACGGCTTGCTCCCGTCCACGACGCGCGAGGCGAGCTCGAAGCCCGTCAACGTGCGTGCCGTTCCTGTCTCGAGATCCACGAACGTGAGCCTCCCCTCGGGGTGTTGCTGGGCGACGAAGGCGCGCTTGGCGCCCGCCACGATACCGACCGCGATGGGCGGGCTCGCGAGGGCGAGGCGCTCCACCATGAGCTCCGGCATGCGCGCGAGGTAGGCGCCGTAGACCTTCGTCTGGTCGTCGCGCTCGGCGATGATCGCGCGATCGCTCGTGGAGGCTACGGCGGTCGGCGGCGCGAGCGTCGTCACGATCTTCGCGGGCAGGACCTGCCCGATCGGCACGAGGCTGAAGGCGCCGGGCGCGCCGGAGGGCGCCTCGCCGCTCGTCGATGACGAGCTCCCGGCGCTCGTCCTGTCGTGGAGGACGATGGCGTGCTGAGCGTCGGGGGCGCTGAAGACGCCCAGAACCGGCGAGTAGAGCCGGACGGTGCGAGCCTGGGCGGTGGGGATGTCGAGGATCGTGACCCGCTCGACGGCCGAGGCGTTCGTGTAGAGGAGCGCGCGCGCGCCGCCGGGAGCGATGACCACGGAGCCGAACGTCTCGCCGGCGACCGTCACGGTGGTGCCGCTCGCGGGCGCCGCGACGATGCCGGGGATCGGCAGGAGGACGGCCTGGGACAGGCTCCTCACGACCGCGACGGCCTGGTCGCCCCTGTCGTTCAGGTCCAGGTCCGTGACGGGCCCCGCGAGCGTGATGCTCGTTCGCGTGCCGGCCTCGAGGGCGACGGCCGTCACGGTCGCCTGGTTCTCCCGACGCACGAAGGCGTAGGCGCCGTCCTTCGTGACGACGACGTCGCGCGTCCCCGGGTCCTCGTTGGGCGTGTCCGAGATCGGGACGCTCTTCGTCCGCGCCGGCGCGCCCGTGAGGTCGAGGATGTCGATCCCGTCCTGCGTGACGGCGTACGCGCGGGGTGACGTCCCCGCGAAGCCGACCGCGACGGGGCGGTAGCCGACGGCGAGGATCTTCGACGTCCCCTGGGCGAGGTCCATGACGGTGAGATCCTGGAAGCCGTCGGTGCGCGGGGCGGTCGGGATCTTTCGTGCGTCGGTCCACGCGATGGCGAAGCGGCCGTCGGACGAGAAGACGACGCTGTTCGCGCGCGGTGCGGTGTCGAAGGTGGTCGCCTCGATCTTCCCGGCCTTCGCCCGGAGGAGCGTCGCGTCCTCCGAGAGCACGTTGAGGACGAGGGTCGTGTCCTCGGGCTGGCTCGGGACGCCGAACACGTAGGTCGGTCCGTTGCCGGCCTCCACGGTGCGCACCTGGAGGGACGCGGCGTCGACGTACGCGACGCGTCCGCTCTTCGGGTTTGCGACCCAGACGAAGCTCCCCGTCGCGACCGGGGCTTCGTAGTCCGACTCCACCTCGCGCTCGGGCGGCGGCTCGGAGGGCGCCCCCGCGCCGCCCGACCCCGACGACGACGCCTCGTCGCTCGCGCCGCGCTCGGCGGCGGACGTGCCGAAGAGCGCCGCGTCGCTGTCGGAGCACGCGGCGGCCGCGACGACCAGCGCCAGAACAGGGGCTCCAAGAGACCTTCGCATGACTCCTCCGCGGTGCGCGTCTTCGCGCCGAAGACGCGGACTCGCAACCGACATGCCACAACGATCCGGCCGAGAGATCCAGCACGAACCGCGCTTTCGAGGGCTCCGAGGCCTGACGTGGATGTCAGGGCCCCGCGACGGGACGTGCCGCGCGTCAGCGCGTGAGGACGACGCCGCGCTGGGTGGCGAGCGCGATCTCACGGCGGAGCTCCGCTTCCTTCCGATCCATGTGGGGCCCCGACTCGCCGCGGCGGCGCCGGTATTTCACGAAGGCGAGCTCGACGAGCTTGAGCTGCTTGTGACGGCGCTCGCGAAAGGCCCCGAGCCCCTTCGAGAAGAGGACCTCGAGGTTCTTCGTCGAGAGCGCGAAGTAGCTCGACACGAGGCGGAGCTCGCGCGGATCGAGGAGGGCACCGACCTCGGAGAAGAGCTCACGGATGACGATGTGCCGGTCCCGGACGACGAGGACCGCGAGGAGGAAGAAGAAGAGGAGGTCGATCACCCAGGAGATGACGAGCATGAGGACGAGGCCGGCGCCCGCGAAGACCGTGGGGAGCAGGTTGTGCATCGCGTGCATGGCCATCGCGCAGACGAAGCCGACCACCGGCGCGAGCACCTTCCCGAAGACCGTCTTCGCCTCCGCGGCGATGCCGAAGCCGAGCCCCGTGCACGCCGTGAAGGTGCAGTGCGAGAGACCGAGGAGGACCGTCCGCAGGAAGAGTAGGCTCACGAAGCCGACCGCTCCGCCCGTCTGGTACTGGTTCGAGACGTAGAGGATGTCCTCGGTGAGCGTGAAGCCGAGGCCGACGACGCCGCCGTAGATGACCCCGTCGAGCGGCCCGTCGAGCTCGCGGAGGCCGAGCGCGCTCGCGAGCGCGATGAGCAAGATGCCGAGCCCCTTGAACGTCTCCTCGAAGATCGGCGCGAAGACGGTGGCGCCCACGACGTCCATCGCCTCGCCCTTGCCGAGTACCGGGACGAGCGCCGCCTCGGCGAGGTGCGAGCCGTACCCCCCGAGGAGCGTCGCGAAGACGGCGCCCCAGACGAACGCCGCGAGGACCAGCCACCACGGCTCGGGCTCGAACCGGTCGGCCCAGCGGATGACGAGGAGGTACGTCACCACGAGCGGCGTCACGAACAAGGCGCCGAGGACGAGGCCCATGGGGGGCCGATCCTAGCAGAAGACGGCGCCTCGCCTTTCGCCCCTGCGAGCGAGCGCGCGTTCTACCGGCGGAACCAGACGTCCATCACGGGCACGACGCGGCCGTCCCGGTCGAACGCGGAGCTCCGCTGGCGGATCTCGCCGAGCCTCTCGCCGCCCGAGAGGAGCGGCTCCTCCACCGCCACGAAGGAGACGGCGAGCTGTCGGAGTCCCCGCGAAGCGAGCGTCACGAGCTCGCCTTCGCCCGTGCGTCCGTCGTGGTCGCGGTCGAACCAGAGCCGGAGCGAGGACCAGACGGGATCGCGCGCATCGATGACGGCGTCGCCGTTGGCGTCCCAGGCGGCGAGCGCTTCGAAGCCGTTGGCCGGCGCGCGCCCTGCGAGCGGCGTCCGCGTGCGGTTGCCGAAGAGCTCGTCGATGCCGTCGACCACGCCGTTGCCGTTCGCGTCGCGCGCGAGGAACGCCGTCTCGCTCGACGTGGGCCACGGGATCTCGTCGGCCCGACCGTCGCCGTCAATGTCGAAGAGGTCGCGCTTCGCGGGGCCCAGCGTCACGCCGCGGAGCGACGCCGAGAAATCGAGCATCAGCGGCGAGTCGTACTGATCGCAGCCCTTCCCGTCCATCGGGGCGCCGTAGAGCGCGTCCTCCTTGCTGCCCTCCCGCGGGTTCGCCGCCCAGAGGAGCTGCGTCGCGGGCGTCGCCACGATCGCCTTCTGGCTCGCGTCCCAGTGCGCCTTCAGGTACCCGACGACGCCGCAGTTGTCCGGGAATTGCTCCGCGTCGCCGTCGGAGGGCGGCGGCACCTTCATCCCGCACTGTTCGGGGCTGCCGAACCCGTTCCCGCTCGCGATGATCGCGTAGAGCCTCGGTGTCCCCCCGAGCTGCGTCGGGTCGATCGTCAGCGCCACGTTCCCGGTCGACTCGACCCCGCGCTTCACCTCGTCGATGCTCGTCGTGTCCCCGACGGGATCGACCCGCGCCGCGGGGGCGTCCACCGGGACGAGGTGGATCCCGGTCGCGCCGTAGAGCGACGCGCGGGAGCGCCGCGAGCCGTTGTCCGTGCAGACGCGCTGGATCTTGTTGCCCACGCCCTTCCGGAACGACACCGAGAGCGTCGCCCCCGCTTGCGGCGAAGCCCCCTGCGTCGCGGCCGGGCTCGGCGGCGGCGACGTCGTCTCGTCGTCTTCGTCGTCCCCGTCGTCGCGCGCGAGCCGGTCGGTGCGGTCGGCTGCCTTCCACGCAGGGATCGGCTCGGCGGCGCACGCCGCGAGCGACTCGATCGACAACCCCAGAACCAGCATCCCCACGATCGTCCGAAGGCGCATTCGTCGTCTCCCTCTGTTGGTCTTCCCGGGAGACCGTGGGAGCACGCGGCGTGCCTGGCGAACGACAGGGAAATCCAGGGGCGTGCGCCCGTCCGCCCCCCGAACCGTCCGCCGCCGCGGCACATGTCTCCCGGACGGAGACACCAGCGCGCGCCGATGTCGCCTCAGTACCTGCAGGTGACCGTGTCGAGGACCTCGACGCAGCCGGGGTCGGTCACGTCGAAGCAGTTCGTGCCGTCGGGCCAGCACACGCGGGCGCCCTCGAGGGCCGAGCTCGAGCTGAAGCCCGTGTGGACGGTGAAGCCGCGCTGCTTGCAGAGGAGCGTCGCCATGTCCGCGCCCTTGGAGGGCTTCGGCGGCTCGCTCGTGCAGTTCACGAGGCCCGCGCAGCGCGCCGCGTTGCAGTCGTTCCCCACCTGGAGCTTCACCGGGCTCGTGCACTCCACGCCGGCGAGCTGGAGACCTCCGTCGGGCTCGCACCGCACGGTCACCTTCCCGGTCTTGTCGGGCACCGAGTCGAGGACGACGCGCGACTCGCCGGCCGCGAGCGACGGCGAGAGGAGCGCCTCGCACGACGCGTTCCCCTTCGCCCAGGCGAGGGTCCTCGACACGCACCCGTCCGGCACCGCGGCTGCATCGGCGTCCGGTATGCCCGCATCCACCTCCGGAGCCGGCGGCGCGGCGGCCTCTTCCACGGGGGCGCCGGCCTCGAGCGGCGCGCGCGGGTCGAGCAGCGACTCGTCGATCGTCGCGAAGCAGGCGGCCACGAACGCGAGCGAGCCCACCACGATGCCTCCCGCCACGCTGCGTCTCACGGTGCCCCCCATCGCGCCCCTCTCCTCTTGTACCGCGCCTCCGTCGCCGCGTCGAACCGCGCCGCGGACGCGATCCAGATCACGGGTGCGCCCTGCTAGGCTCGTCGATCCGTGAGGGTCGTAGGAGCTTCGAGGACGGGCGCGTCGCGCCTCGCCTGCGCGTTCGCCCTCCTCGTGGCGGTCGCAGCCGGGCCGGCGCGCGCCGAGCCGGACACGAAGGACGCGAACGACGCCGCGGCGACGGCGTTCTCGGACGCCAAGGCCGCCTTCGCGCGGAGCGAGTTCGAGCGGGCGGCGCGACGCTTCGAGGACGCCGCGCGGCTCTCGCCTCACCCCGCAGCCCTGCTCAACGCCGCGGACGCCTGGGAACGGGCAGGCGAGCGTGCGCGGGCCGCGCGCCTCTGCGACGAGGTCCTCGCGACGCCCTCGCTCCGCGCGCCCTACCGCGAAGCCGCCGAGGAGCAGCTCGCGAGGCTCGCGCCGAAGATCGCGCTGCTCGAGATTGCCGGGTCCCCCTCCGCGCGGGTGTCGATCGACGGCGGCCCGGACCGCGCCCTCCCGGATCGCGTGCGCCTCGAGCCGGGCGAGCACACGATCGTCGTCGGGAGGCCCCCGCCGCTCGGAGCCACGTCGGACCGGATCACCCTCGCCCCCGGGGAGTCGCGCCGCCTCGAGATCCCCGCGGGCGAGACGCGTCCCGCGCGACGGCCCTGGCCGCCGCCGGCGCCGGCCCTCGTCGCCTTCGGAGGTGCTGCAGCGTTCGGAGCCGCCGGGGTGTTCTTCGGTGTCCGCACGATCGACGCGCAGGCCGGGTACGAGCGCGCGCCGACCGTCGACGGCCGCGACGACTTCTACCGCGAGCGCCTGGTCACGAACGTCGCCCTCTCGCTGGCCGGCGCGGCGCTCGTCACGGGCGTCGTCCTCTGGCTCGCGACGCCTCGGGCCGCCGAGCGCTGAGGGACCCCTGCTGCTAGCATCGACCTCGTGGCCACGCGCGTGGGAGGGCAGAGACGTCCGCACGCGGCACGCGGCGCGGCGTCGGCGTCGCAGTCGCTCGGCCGATACCGCCTCCTCGTCCCGATCGCGCGCGGCGGCATGGGAGAGGTCTGGGCCGCCGAGCAGTCCGGCGATCTCGGCTTCCGCCGACTCGTCGCGATCAAGGTGATCCGAGGCGACCGTGGCGACGACGCCGCGATGCTCAGGATGTTCCTCGAGGAGGCGCGACTCGCGTCACGAATCCACCACGCGAACGTGATCGAGACGATCGATCTCGGCGAGGAGCAGGGCCTCGTCTACCAGGTGATGGCCCTCGTCGACGGCGCGCCGCTCTCGTCGATGCTCGAGCCGGACCGTGGTCGCGCGCGGAGCACCCTCCCTGCCGGCGTCGCGACGCGCATCGTCGGTGACGTGCTCCGAGGCCTCCACGCCGCGCACGAGCTCAAGGACGACGACGGCGTGCCTCTCCACCTCGTCCATCGCGACGTCTCCACGCACAACGTCCTCGTCGGCACCGACGGCGTCGCGCGCCTCGCCGACTTCGGCATCGCCAAGGCGTTCGGACGCACATCGGACGAGAGCGGGATCGGCGAGGTGAAGGGGAAGGTCGACTACATGGCGCCCGAGCAAGCGTTCGGCCTGCCTCCCACGCGTCGCTCCGATCTCTTCGCCGCGGCGGCCGTCTTGTGGGAGGCGCTCGCGGGTGAGCCGCTCTTCTCGCTACCGAACGACGAGCGGGGCATCGTGAGTCGCAGGAAGCTCGAGCCGCGCCCGCTCGGCTCCGTGGCGCCCGCGGTGCCCCCTGCGATCGCGGCGGTCGTGATGCGCGCGCTCGTGCGGCGCCCGGAGGAGCGCTTCGCGTCCGCGCTCGAGATGGGGGACGCGCTCGAGGAGGCGGTCCGCGTCTCCGGGCTCGAGCCCGCGACGCACCAGGACGTCGCGCGCGGCCTCGAGGAGCGCCTCGGGGCGTCGCTCGCGCAGCGTCGCGACTCCATCCGCGCGGCGCGCCGCGGTCAGGCCGGCGGCGCGCGCGCGTCTCTCCCGTCGGTGAGCGAGCAGGAGGACGCGGCGGAGCTCGTCGCGAACGAGCTCCCGACGCTCGTGGATCCTCTCGCGCCGACGCTCGTCGACGACGAGGCCCCGACGCTCGCCGCGCCGCCCACGCCTCCGGCCGAGCCCG
>JALHPN010000300.1 GCA_022842465.1 Polyangiaceae bacterium
GCGCGCCGACGCCGCCTCCGCGAGCGCGCGAACGCGCGCGGCGACGAACGCCGGGGCTCCGTCGGTCGTCCGCGTCGCGCCTCCTCCGCGTGGAGACGAGGCGGGGACCCGGACGGAGAGGACGAGTCTCGAGGTCAGATCCGGATCCGCTTCTTCAGCGCGGCCAGCTCGTCCTCGACGTCGGCCTCCTTCTTCGTGCCGCTCGTCTCGGGTCCTCCGGAGAGGCCTCGCTCCAGATCGCGGAACTTCGACTCGAGGTCGCGGTCGTCCCGCTTGCCGAGCGCGTCCTCGACCTCGGCCATCGCCAGGCTCTCCTGCTCGCGGCCCTCGATCTTCTCTTCCATCTTCCGGAAGTTGTCGAAGGCGCTCGAGCCGCCGCGCGCGCCGAGGCTCTCGACGCCGCCACCGGAGCGCGACTGCTGGGCGCGCGCCGCGATCGTGCCCTTGCGCATCTTGAGCTCTTCGAGCTTCTGCTCCATGCGCTCGAGCTCTTCCTTCATCTTGACCGCAGTGTCGCGCTGGTCGACGCGCGCCTTCTCGGCGATCGCTGCCTCGCCCTCGGCGCGCTTCTTCTGGCGGAGCGCCTCGCGGGCGAGGGCCTCGTCGTCGCTCTTCAGCGCGAGCTCCGCGCGCTTCTCCCACTTGTCGACCTCGGCCTTGAGGTCGTCGGCCTTCTTCCGGAGCTGCTTCTCCGCGGCGACGGCGGCGATGACGTCCTGCCGCCCCGACTTGAGCTGCTCGCCCATCTCCTCGAGGTTGAGCTCGAGGAGCTTCTTGTCGTCCTCCGCCTTGTCGAGCAGCGAGTTGACGTTGCTCGAGATGACCCTGCCCATCCGGTCGAAGATGCCCATGCCTTCCTCCCCGGACAACGCGTCGCCCGGCCGCGAGATTCCCGTATGATAGGGGCGCTCTCGGCGCTTCGCCCGAGATTTTCTGGAGGCCCCATGCCCACGTGCAAGGAATGCGAGAACGACGTCGACGCCCTCGTGAGCCTGAAGGTCGACGGAAAGGCGAAGAAGATGTGCGAGGACTGCGCCGATCGCGTGCGCGAGACCGCGGAGATCGCCGAGCAGAGCGAGTCCGTCGTCCAGGGGATGATGGGCTTCAAGGGCCGCCGGTAGACGTAGCTACCTACGCGTTGCGATTCAGGATGTGAATCGCGTGGCCGAGGCCGTTCATCGCGGCTTCCATCATGCCCTCGCCCAGCGTGGGGTGGGGGTGGATGGTGAGGCCGAGATCCTCGAGGAAGGCGTGCATCTCGAGAGCGAGGGCGCCTTCGCTGATGAGGTTCGACGCCTCGGGGCCGACGATGTGGATGCCGAGGAGCTCGTTCGTCTTCTTGTCGGCGACGACCTTGAAGAAGCCGTCCGTCTCGTTGACCGCCATCGCGCGACCGAGCGCGGCGAACGGGAACTTGCCGACGCGGACGTCGATCCCCTTCTCCTTCGCCTGCGCCTCGGTGAGGCCCGCCATCGCGATCTCGGGGTCGGTGAAGATCGCCGCGGGGATCGAGACCCAGTCCTTCGCCGCCTTGTGGCCCGCGATGACCTCGGCGACGACCTCGCCCTCCTTGCTGGCCTTGTGGGCGAGCATGGGGACGCCGCTGACGTCGCCGATCGCGTAGACGCCGTCGACGTTCGTGCGACCGACGTGATCCGCCGGAACGAAGCCGCGCTCCACCTTGACGCCGATCTCCTCGAGGCCGAGCCCCCCGCCGTTCGGGCGCATGCCGACCGCCACGAGCACGACGTCGGTGACCAGCGTGTCGTGCTTGCCTCCACCGAGATCGACCTTCACGGCGAGCGAGCCGTCCTGGTTCTTCTCGTAGCCCATCGCCTTGGCGCCCTTCAGCACCTTCGCGCCGTGCTTCACGAGCTTCTTCTCGACGACCGCGACGCACTCCGGGTCCACGCCCGGGAGGAGCGTGGGCGTCGCCTCGACCACGGTGAGCTCGCTGCCGAGCCGCTGGTACACCATGCCGAGCTCGAGGCCGATCACGCCGCCGCCGATGACGAGCATGCGCTTCGGGATCTCGCGGAGGCTCACGCCCTCCTTCGCGCCGATGACCTGCTTGCCGTCGAACTTGAAGGTCGGGATCTCGATCGTCGAGGAGCCCGTCGCGATGACGATCGCCTTCGTCGCCTCGATCGTCTCGGTGCCGCCTTCCTTCGTCTTCACCTCGACGGTGCGCGGCCCGGTGACGCGCGCGTCGCCGATCACGAGCTCGACGCCATTGCCGCGGAAGAGGCCACGGACGCCGCCCGTGAGCTTCTTCACGATGCCGTTCTTCCAGTCCTGCATCTTGGCGACGTCGACCTTCACGCCCTCGGCGAAGATGCCCATCGTCGGGCCGGCGTCCTTCACCTTCTCGTACGTGTGGCTCGCGCTGATGAGCGCCTTCGACGGGACGCACCCCCAGTTGAGGCACACGCCGCCGACCTCTTCCTTCTCGACGCAGATGACCTTCTGCTTGAGCTGGCCGAGTCGGATGGAACAGACGTAACCGCCGGGGCCGCCGCCGATCACCACCACATCGCAGGTTCGCTTCGCCGCCATGATTCCTCCGGAAGACGTAGGGCCGGTCTAGTCGAACAGGCAACCGGCTGCGAGCCCTAACCGTGCGACGGCGCGGGCGGGAGCGCTTCGAGCTCCGCGCGCTGCGCGCGGAGGTGCCAGGGGAGCTCGGCGTAGACGTCGTCGAAGAGCGACGTGCGCTCGGGGGCCGGCATCGCCTCGACGACCTTGATCGCGTCGCCGATCTCGCTCGCGAGCTCCCCGTCGAGCCGCGCCTCGGAGGCGTCGTCCACGAGCCCGAGGAGGCGCAGATGCCTGGCGAGGCGGTCGACCGGGTCCTTCTTCTTCCAGGCCTCTACCTCGGCGTCCGACCGATACCGCGTCGGATCGTCGCTCGTGGAGTGCGCGCCGATGCGGTAGGTGAGGGCCTCGACGAAGGTGGGGCCCCCGCCGGAGCGCGCGCGCGCGGTCGCGTCGGCGAGGACCTTGTAGATCGCGAGGACGTCGTTGCCGTCGACCCGGACGGACGGCACCCCGTAGGCGCGCCCCTTGACCGCGATCGTGCGCGAGGCGGTCTGCTTCGCGGTCGGCACGCTGATGGACCAGTGGTTGTTCTGGCAGACGACGATCGCCGGCGCCTGGAAGACGGCCGCGAAGTTCAGGGCGGCGTGGAAGTCGGGCTGGCTCGTCGCGCCGTCGCCGGTGAAGCCCACCGCGACCGAGCGGGCCTTGCGCGTCTTCATCGCCATCGCCGCGCCGACGGCCTGCGGGATCTGCGGGCCGATGCACGACGACCAGCTCACCTGGTGGACGGCCTTGCCCGACTGGTGGCTCGGCATCTGCCGGCCCTTCTGGACGTCGCCCGCGTTGCCGAACACCTGCGCGACGAACTCCTTCAGCGGAAAGCCGCGCACGAGCATCACGCTCTGCTCGCGCAGCGCCGGGAAGACCCAGTCGTCCTCCTCGAGCACGAGGCCCGTCGCGATCGGCACCGCCTCTTGCCCCGTGCACGCGCCGTAGAAGCCGACGCGGCCCTGGCGCTGGAGGAGGATCATCCGCGCGTCGAGCGCGCGGAGACGACGCATGTGGCGGTAGGCGGAGACGAGGACCTCGGGCGCGATCTTCGGGTCCGTCTGCGGATCGGCCGAGCCGTCCTCCCGGAGCACGGTGAAGAGACCGACGTCGGGATCCGTGTCGCGCAGGGACTCGTGAGGCTCCTGGATCATCGCGGCGCGGACTCTAGCAGCTATCGCCGACGCGCGCGGAGCCTGCTAGCCCCCGTCGAGGCGGCAGAACGAGAGCCACGCCGGGAGGCCCTCGAAGGGGCCCACGTTGCACGTCGACCCGACCGGACAGCCCCCGCGCGAGGGGCCTCCGTCCTCCACCGAGGCGTCGAACGGGTGGGTCGCGCCGGGGGTGAGGCACATCACGCGGCACGTCCCGGCGTCCGCCCCCTGGAGCTGGAGGCAATAGAGGCCGTCCTGGCACTCGTTCGTGAAGGTGCACGCCTGGCCGAGGGTCTTGTCGAAGCTCGAGAGGCAGCTCGCCGTGCCGAGCTCGTCCTCGACGAGGCACATCTGGCCCGGCCGACACGGCTCCTGGCCGAAGGGCGCGCAGCGCTCGCGGTACGAGCAGACGCGATGGAGCTCCGTCGAATCGTCGCCGCCGACGAGGACGAGATCGCACTTGCCCGTGATGCCCTCCGGCTCGCTCCGCCGGCAGGCGAGGTCGTCGCCCTCGCAGCACGCGGGCGAGCAGCGTCCCGTCGGAGCGCCGCCGTCCTCGCAGGGGCGGCCCACGCACGTGAGCCCCGGGAGGCAAGGGTTCTCGGCCGCGTTCGAGCAGCATGCGCGTCCGATCGGGAGCTGCTGGCTCGCCTGCACGGGCGTGCACGACGCGGCGAAGCCCGCGCCGGAGGCGGTGACGACACACTCCTGCGCTTGCCCTGCGGCCGTCGTCGGACAGTCCTGGAGGACGAGATCGCACGCGCCCTTCACGGGCGCGCAGGCGCCGCCGGACGGCCCCCCGTCGGGACGCGGCGGGGCGGCGTCCGCGCCGGCGTCGGGAACGCTCGCCTCCGCGGAGGCCTCCCGCGGCGCGTCCTCCGGATCGGTCGCGCACGCAACGAGGACGAGCGCGACGCACGCCGTGAGCGGACCGGTGAGCGCGAACGCGAGGAGAAACCTCATCCCTCGGCGCGCGAACATGCACGGAACCTTACCACCCACGCGCAGCGGCGCACGCGGCCCGCTTCAGCGTGTGCCGGCGTCGCCGATCGGGGCGGCGCACAGCGCCGTGACGACGTCGACCGCCGTGCGGCACGCGGTCGTCAGCGCCGCGACGTCGCCGCACGCCGCCGCGACGCCGAAGCGCCCGCAGCCCACCTCGTCCTGGAGCGCTTGCTGCGCGCAGCCGCGGAGACCCTCGGGTCGACACGCCTCCACGGTGCACACCTCGTTCACGCAGGCGATCTGCTGGTGGAGCGCGCGCCCGCACGCGTCCGACCCGCCCGGCGCGCGGGCGTAGCACGCGGCGAAGTTCACGAACGCCGCGCCGGCGTCGTCCTTCACGACGGGGCCCCACTGTGCGGACTCGACCGGCGTGAACACGCACGCCGCGCACGGCGCGCCTCCGCCGTCGTCGCTCGCCTTCACCCGAGCCTCGAGGTCGCTCCAGCTCGGCGTCACCCCTTCGGGGATCTCGCCGCCGATCACCGCCAGCGACGCGGCGCTGCACGGGCCTGCGCCCGCGTCGGAGGGCGCGCTCCACGACGGCGCGAGGCTCGTCGGGACGCCGGGGCAACGCGCGGAGCCCGCGTCGGCGATCAGGCCCGGGTCGCCGCCGCCGCTGCGCGCGGCGGCGAGCGCCGCCACCGAACCGGCGCCGAGGACCACGATCGCGACGGCCAGGCGGAGCGGCCTCCGCACGCCGGACCGGTCGACAAAACGCGACGCCCCGCGGGCGCCGTTGGGGGCGACTCCACGGGGCGTCACTCTTCGTCTCCGGGGGTGCTCGCTACCGGTGCAACTCGGGCTGCGGGCGGATGCCCCCGTCAGGGAGCAGCGCCCGCTGCGGGACCACGGTCTCCTTCGTGGAGGTCGTGACCGCCTTGCCGAGCGTCGGACCCACCGTCCGAGGCGGAGCCTCGGGCGGCGTGTCCTCGGGCTCGGAGCCCTTGCCGCAGGATCCGCAGGCCGTCAGGCCCGCGAAGCCGAGCGCGAGCAGGAGATGCTCAGGGGCCCGTCGACGCATCGAGGCCGCCGTCGAGGCCACCGCCGCAGAGGAACGCGATGTTCGAGAGGAGCGAGCCGCAGACGTCGTTCACGGTGTCGTCCTGTCCGCACGAGGACTGGGCCGCCGCGAACTCGTTGCAGTCGCCGCCCGCGCCGTTCGCCTTGCGGGCACAGCCCTGCTGCGCCTGCTGGCTGCCGCAGTCATCCTCCGAGCAGACGACGTTGAAGCAGACCTCACCGTAGGTGATGCCCTTGCCGCAGGCGTCGCTCTTCGAGTAGGCGCCGAAGCAGCCGCCCCAGTTGATGATCGCGCCCTGGCCGACCTCGACGATCGGCTTCCAGTTCGCGTCCGTCGGCTTGCCGAAGGCGCACGCGCCGCAGGTGGCGCCGAGGGCCGTCTTGATGCTGGCGAAGGTCGCCGAGCCGCTCGCGAGGGCAGCCTTGCCCTTGTCGATGTCCTCCTGCGTGCAGGCGGCCGCGATGACCGACGGCTTCCAGACGCCGATCTCCTGCTCGAAGAGCGCGGCGTTGAACGTGCCGGACGGGGCCGGGCAGACCTCCGGGCCCGCGTCCTCGGGATCGGGGTCCGCCGCGTCACGCGGGGCGGCCGCTTCGCGACGCGCATCCGTCGCGGCGTCGGTCGCCGTGGCCGTGCCGTCTTCGGTGGAGCTGCAGCCGGCGACCATCGTCGACGCGCCGAGACCCGTGAAAGCCGTGATCGTCGCCAGTGCAAACAACTTCTTGAGCATGTGCCTCGCCTCCTACTGCGTTCGCGGGTCTCGTCTTGGAGCGCCGCAAGCTAGAAATTCAGGTGCTTCTACCTTCGCGCGACACTCGTCCAGGAGGGGGTGGGCGAAAGGCGCGCGCAAGCTACCTGCCACCCACATCCTCGTCAAGCGTTAGTGCCGAGCTATGACAATCGTTTCAGACCGATAGATTCCTAACGCTGCGCCCGCGCCGAGAACCGCGCGTGCTCCGCAGGGGACCTCGCCGGGGATGCCGTCGGGATCGTGCGGATGGCATAGGGATTTTTCGATCTCGTTCCTGCTTCGTCGCTCCGTTGGGCCGCGCGGACGCCCGTTTCTCGTGGCGACCACGGCGTCGCGACGAGCCGATGCGTGAAGACACGGATCGGCCTCGTCGAGACGCGAGCGGACGATACGCAACGTGCGTGCCGCCGATGTGGGGCGGGGGGAGGCGTTGGGTGACCACGGGGGTGAGAAGGGGCGCCGGGCACGGGCACGGGCACGGGCACGGGGGAGAGGGGCTAGAGGAACATCCGGACGCCGTGACCGGGATCCTGGGTGCCGATCTCGAGGGAGGAGGAGGGCGAGGTCGCCGTCACCACCCTCCCCGGCATCACGAGCTCGAGCCGCGCGCGCGCGACCGCGCTGCCGAGCACCGTCCGCACGTCGCCGGACGGATCCGCGTAGTGGAGGCCGACGAGCTCGTCCGTCTCCGCGAACGCTTCGAAGCGGATCGACACCGCGCCCCTCCGGGCCGCGATCTCGAAGCGGCGCAGCGAGACCTTCGCCACGCTCCGCCCGAGCCCCTCGAACGCGCCGACGTCGAAGCGCTGGCCGCGGAAGCGCACGAAGATGGCCGCGAGCTGCGGCGCGACGAGGGGCAGCGGGCCGAGGCGGACGCGCCCGCATACCGCCTCGACGACGAGGTCGGGGACGTCCCACGCGCTCGCGTGGCTCCACGCGTAGGACTCCGCCTGGCCCGTGCCCCAGTTGTGCCCCACGACCGTGGGCCAACCGGCGACGTCCCACGTCTCCTCGCGCGCGCCCTCCCCCCGCCTGACGCGCACCGTGCCCTTCGAGGCCGCGTCCGCGACCGGCGTGACGAGCTTCGACGTCGGGAGCTTCGCGCCGTACAAGAGCTCGGGCAGGTGGACGACGGGCGCGACGCGCGCCTCGCCGATCGCGAGATCCCACGCGAGCGCACGACCGCCGGACGCCGCCTCCCCGCGCGCGCGCCGCGCGTCGAGCTGCGCGCCGTCCACCTCGACGTCGAGCCGGAGGCGCGCGAAGCGAGCGCGCTCGAGCGGCACCGTGGACTTCACGGCGACGTGCCCCGCCTCCCGATCGAACGCGATCGCCCACACCTCGGCGACGGCGGGAACCACGGCGCGATCGCGCGCGCTCCGCGGCGCGGGCGAGAAGAGCACGTGCCTCACCCAGAGCGCACGGCGACCCGACGGCTCGCGCGCCTGGACGAACCAGCTCTCGACGTGCCCACCCCGGCCGCTCCAGCGGAGCCCCGAGAGCGCGCGGAGATCCGTCATGCGCCGCGTCGGCCTGCGTCCCCGTCGAGGAGCGCGAGCGCCTCGGCGACGAGCGCCGGATCGGCGGCCGTGGCGGGGAGCGCGGCGATCCGGTCGCGCGCCGCTTCGAGCTTCGCGCGGCCGGCGGCGACGACGGCCGCCGAGCACACCTCCCGCTTGCTCGACGCGAGGTCCGCCAGGATCTCCGCCGTCGCGCGCGGATGGCCCATCCGCGCGAGCGCGATCCGGGCGTGGAATTGGCTCGTGTCGCGCACGAGCCGCGCGAGGCCCCAGACGCGCCGCTCGAGCGCCGGGATCGCCTCCTCCAGGCCGAGCGCCCCGACGAGCTCGACGGCGGCGCGCTCGTCCTCCGGATCGGGCTTCGCGCCGGCATCCGCGGAGCGGACGACGCGGAGGAGGAGCGGCTTGCCCGCGGCGTCACCCGCCTTCCCTAGCAGGATCGCGGAGACGAGCGCGAGGGCGGGCGCGCCCTTCTCCACGAGCGCGCGGGCGCGGCCCTGGAGGGCGGTCGAGAGCGGGACGCCCGCGTCGAGGCGCTCCTCGGCGACGCGGAGCGCGATGTGCGCGATCGCCTCGTCGTCGTCCGACGCAGCCTCCGCGAGGGCGACGTCGATCTCCGCCGGATCGGACGACGCGCGCGCGAACGCGATCACGGCCTGGTAGCGGACCTCCGGTCGCTCGTCCGAGAGCGCACGCCGGAGGCGCGGGAGGGCGCGCACGTCGCCGATCTCGCCGAGCGCGTTGATCGCCATCTGCCGGACGTGGGCCACGTCGTCCTCCACGCGGAGGAGCAGCGCGGGGAGCGCCTCGCGCGCGCCGATGTCGCCGAGCGCGACGGC
>JALHPN010000301.1 GCA_022842465.1 Polyangiaceae bacterium
CGCCGTTGCCACCGCCGGCGCCGCCCGCGTTGATGTGGCCGCCGCCGCCACCGCCGGTGCCGCGCGCGCCGATGCCGCAGCCCGTGAGCCCGAACGCCTCGGCGCGTCCGTCGAAGCTCTCGCCACGCCCGGCCTGGTTGCAGTCGGGATCGTCCGCCGTCCCGTTGCCCGGGTTGTTCGTCGCGCAGGGCGCATCGCAGTACAGCTTCGAGCGGTTGCCGCCGCGGAAGCCCTTCGCGTTCGCGTGTGCGGTGCCCGTGCCGGCCATCGTGATCGTGCCCGTCGCGAGGAAGGCGAGCACGCCGCCGGTCGTGCCGTCCCACGCCTTCGCCGTGAGCGACGTCCCGTCGGGGACGCCCACGGTCGTGTACTGCGGCACGCGAACGGCCTGCGCGCCCGTGGCGCCGTACGCGCTCTTCAGGGCGGGGGAGACGGTGAGCTGCGTCGCGTTCTTCGCCGTGACCTTCACGAGGTCGTACTGACCGGCGTTCACGACGGAGAGGTCGAGGGCCGTTGGCGGGTCGTCCATCTTCGACATGAGCTCGTTGCCGTGGACCTGCATGACGAGCACGACGTCACCGACCGCGAAATCGTCCGTCGCGGCGACGGTGATGCTCGTCGCGCCCGCGGCGGCGGCGGCCGTCACGGCGGCGTACGCGTTGACGACCTGCTCGCTCGCGTTCGCGACGAGGGCGCCGTCCTTGCCCGAGCCGAGCCCGAGATCGTCGTCCGCGGTCCAGCCGATTGCTGCGAACGTGGTCAGCATGGCGGCGATCCCGCAGGCCGCCAGCAAGTGCCTTCCCCTGAGCTTCCCCATGTCTTGCCTCCCGAAGCGCCCGTCTGATCGGGCGACCTCGCAGGCTACAGGCTAAGGGCCGCAGCGGACCAGCGCCGTCACAGGGCCGGACGAGGTGCCGGTGGAGGCCGCCTCGCACGCTCTACCGAAGAGGGCGAGCTGCCCGTACGCCCGATCGACCCAGTCCCAGCCGTCGGTCCGGCTCGGATCGCGGGCGATCGTGAGCCCCGCGACGCTCACCTCGATCTCGCCGCGCTCGAGGCCGTTCGCGTCCTCCCCCGGCGCAGACGGCGTCAGGTACGTGCAGCGGGCGACGCCGTCGCGGATGGTCGTGAGCGCGCTCGCGAGCTCGGAGGGGCTCCGCGCGGGATGAAAGCGAGGCGACGTGCTCCGCGGTCTCCCCCCGGCAACCGCCATCGCATCGAGGGTCGTCGAGAAGATGGAGCCGGGCTGATCCCCGATCCCGAGCACGAAGACGGGGATCTTGTCCTTCGCGACGACCTCCTCGATCGTCGTGATCGCCCGTCGGTCGTCGAGGCACATCTCGCCGTGGCCGGCGTTTCCGCAGTTGCCGATGTCGCCGGTCGAGGTGCAGGTGCAGGCGCGGGGATCGAGGCGCTGGTTGCAGTTGGGGGCCCCGTCGGTGGCGAGTACGAGGGCCCGGACGGTGCCGCGCGCCTGCGCCAGGAGGTCCGCGGACGCGCGCACGGCGACCGCCGTCGGCGTCCCCCCGAAGGGCGCGCCGCGACCGAGCGCGTCGAGGACGGCGGCGCCGTGGCCGAGCCCGGGGGCGATCGTCTCGGACTCGGCGACCGAGCATCCGTTCGCCTGCTCCGTCGCGCTCGCGACGTTGGGGAAGAAGGTGGCGCCGAGGGCGATCTCGCCGTCGAACGGGGTGATCGTCTGGGCGACGGCGCTGCGGAGCGCGTCCCATCGGGTCGGCTCCCCGTTCACCGGCTCCTCGTTCGAGGAGAGCGAGAGCATCATCGAGCCGGAGCGATCCACGACGAGGACGACCTTCGCCACCCCGCGCTCGAGGGTGAACGATCCGGGCAGGCACCGGACGCCCGCCTCCATCTCTGCGTCTCTCTCGCCGCCGGCCCCGCCGCCGCCGTCACCGCCGTCGGCCCCGAGGCCAGCTCCGTAGGGCGCGTCGTGGAGTCCGGAGCGTGCGCCGCAGCTGACGACGAGGGCGGCGGCGCACGCCGCGACGAGCGCGAACGTGGAGCGTGCCACCACGTCAGTCCTCGCCGCCGAGCGGGCCGTTCCCGAGCGCCATCTGGATCTGGCGCATGGCGTCGACGAGGCCGATGTACTTGCGGAGCGAGGCCTCTGCCACGGCGCTCACGACCTTCGGCTGACCGCCTTCGGCCATGACCACCTCGGGTCTCCCGGTCTCGTCGAGCGCCGGCTTGCCCGCCGCGTCGCGCTTCACCTCGTACGCCTGGAGCACGAGCTCGTTCGCGCGCTGGAGCATGCGCGAGCCGATCCCGCGGTCGATCGTCTTCCCGTCGACGACGTCGGCGCCGAAGCGGCCCGCGACGTACGTGTAGCCGGTGCGCGGATCGGAGAGCCGCACCTGGCGCGTCGCGGGGAGCACGGGGGCGCTGTCGCCGTCGATCCAGATCCTGAGCTTGTTCACCAGCGTCATGTCGCCTGCGACGCGCGAGAGGAGCGCGGCGTGGACGGCGGTGGCGAGCTGCTGCTTGTACCCGATGTTCGGGAACACGATCATCGCCGACGGGTCCCGCTTCGCGACGGGGAGGGTGAGGTCGAGGGTCGAGATGCCGGTCGCCCTCTGCGCCGCGTCCGGGAGCACGCTCGGCGCGACGGTCTCCCAGTCCTCGGCGAGCACGCCCCCGAGGAGCCTGTCGACCGCGTCGGGCATGTCGGTGCGGAAGCTGATCTTCGGCGCGCGACCGTCGAGGTAGTTCTCGCGCGCGACGGTCGACAGCGTCGGGCGCGGGTCGACGATCTGCATGAGCGCCAATGCCTTCTCCACCTCGAAGCCTGCATGGTGCAGGTACTTCTGGTAGTCCCACGACCCGCCGAGGTCGTTCTGGAAGTCGTCGCCGATGAACCGGGCGTCGAGGACGTCGAGGGAGAAGCCGCTCCCTCCGCCGCCGGGGCCCGTCGCCGTGCCGACGTCGAAGATCGTCCTTGTGCTGCCGGAGGGCGTGCGCGCGCTGCTGGCGACGTACTCCCCCGGCTCGGGCATGAGGAGCGCCTTCGAGAGGATCCGGAAGGCCTCGCCCTGCGCCATCGCGTAGGGGCGGCTCGCGTCGTCGCTCGCGAGGTCCGCCGGACGGACGCGCGTGAGGTCCGTCGCGATCTGCCAGTGGTAGGAGCGGAGCCGCGAGAAGTACTGGGACGAGACCGCCTGCGGGAGGAAGAGCGAGACCCAGCCCGCGCGTCCGCGCCGGAAGTACGTCCACGGGTAGCTCATGTCGAACGCCCGCTCGAGGTTCTGGACGATCTCGTAGACGTCGGCGCCCGAGTCGCCTGCCACCGTGTGCATGTAGCCGCCGGCGCCGTACTGCTCGCCGTAGCGGTAGGGCCAGCGGACCTTCTCGCCGCTCTTCGTCGAGGCGTGCCACTTCACGCCGGTGACGCCTTCGCCGGTGATCTCGTCCGAGGTGTAGTCGTCCCACGCGGCGTGATCCTTCGGGGGCGGCGCGCAGACCTTGCCGTGGACGATGCGCCATCCGGCGGTGGCCTTCTCCTCGGGGGTCGCGTCACGGCAGTCGCGCTTCGGGTCGAAGACGTTCGCGAGTCGCGCCGTCGTCGTGTAGTGCGCGAAGAAGCCTTGGCCGTTCCGGACGAGATCCTTCTCCTGGAGCTGCGTGAACGTCTTGAGGGCGAGCGCCTTCTGCCGCTCCTTCGGGACGACGCCGTCGTCCATCGCCTCGAGCACGCGCCCGTAGAGCGACTTCATCGCGTGGAGATCGTACGTGCCGAGGCCGGACGTCTCTCCGAAGCGCTCGATCTGGTACTCCATCGTCGAGGTGTTGGCGAAGTAGTCGATGCCGGGGCGCGGCTCGCCGGCGAGGCCCTGCTCGTCGGTCGTCATCGGGTCGACGTAGCGCGGACCCATGCACGAGTCGTCGCCCGCGCCGCGCGGACCCCTGCAGGCCTCCTTCGCGCGGCCTTCGGCGGTGCGGAGCTGCCAGTACTGCGGCTGGAAATTCGGTGCGTCCCACGAGCTCGCGAAGTTGTGGCGGAGGCCGAGCGAGTGGCCGAGCTCGTGGAGGCCGATCCCCTTCACGGCCTCGCGCCAGAGATCATCGTAGATCTTCTCGCCGCGCGCCTTCGCGTCGAGGTCTCTGTACTTCGCGCCGAAATAGCCGGCGAGCGAGGCCTGGTACACGCTGCCGACGCCCGCGAGCGTGCTCTCGTGGAAGCACGCGCCGCGCTCGGCCATGTTCTCGCCGTGCCACTTGTGGAGCGCGTCGAGGCGCGCCGGATCGAGCCCACGGAGCGGCGACGCGGCCTCGAGCATGTCGCGGGTGACGCCGGCGCCCGGCGCCGCGCCGAGGACGCTCGTCATCCAGCGCCCGTCTGCGAGCTGCGCCTCGAACGGGGTGCTCCGGAGCCGGGACGCGAGGGCGTCGAGCTCCGCGACGGACGTGGCGTAGGAGGACGCGTCGCGCAGGGTCTTCGCCTTGAGGACCGTCTCGGCGAGCGCCGCCGCGTGGCTCGACTCGGGGAGCGCGCTCGCGCCGGTCTCGGCGCGGAGGCGGGCGGGATCGACGCGCGCGGTCGCCGCGGCGAGGGCCTCGGCGCTCTTGCCCTGGACGAGCCCGGGAGACGCGACCTTCCCCTCCTTCAGCGTGCTCGCGAAGCGCGCCGCCTGGACGCCGAGGACGAGCTCCTCCATCTTCAGGTCGCCGAGCGCGAGCTGGATGATGTCGCGCTGCTGTCCCGCCGCCGCGGTCGCAGACCGGCCCATGATCGTGGCGGTCGCGCCGAAGGTCTGGCCCGTGATCGGGTCCGGCGGGTTGGCGCCGACGCCGCCGTAGCGGGCGCTCGACTCGTAGGGCCAGTAGACGAGGAAGTTCTTCCGGATGTCGCCGAAGCGCGACGTGTCGCCGGCCTTCCCGCAGACCTCGGGATCGTAGTCGCGGACGGGGTTGTGGCAGGCGGTCAGGACGGCCTTCCCCTTGTCGACGTCCTGCGGCTTCACCGTGTCGACGAGCCAGCCGCCGTACGACACCATCGTCTTCGCGCGAGGGCTCGCGTCGCTCTCGAAGAACTCGGCGTGGCACGTGTCGCGGTCGCCGTCGCCCGTGCGCCGGCACTCGACCTCGCGCCGGTACGCGACCGAGACCTGGAGGAGCTGGTTCCACGAGTGGGTGAGGTCCTCGAGCGTGCCGCGCCGCGAGACCTTGCCGGCGCCGTCGACCTCGTCCTGGAGGGCGTCGGGGGCCTCCTTGTTGACGTGGTAGGCGATCGTCTTCACCTCGCGGTCGCGGACGGGGATCGTGCAGCGCCCGACGAGAACGTCGCACTGCGAGCCGCTCTTGCCCGCCCAGCCGGTCCTGTCGTTCGCGCAGGCGTCGGCGGTGCCGTCCTGGTCGGCGTCCGCGTTGGACGAGCACGTCGCGGCCTGGTGGCTCTTCGTCCAGATCTCGTGGATCGCCTTGAGGCGCTTCGTCTGCGCGTCGGTGATGCCGTAGGCCGGGTCCCAGCCCTGGCGCGCCGCCCCGAGGCTTCGGTCGCGTCCGTCGCTCGCGCCGCTCCAGTTGCCGACGACGTCTCGCCAGGCGAAGTTGTCCTCGAAGGACTCGAAGTCCTCCGCCTCGGGCTCGATCCGCGCGAAGGACATCCGGAGGGTCGCCTCCTGGGGGCTGCAGTCGTACGCGCCCGAGCCCGTCACGAGGCTCTCGAGCGCGCACTCCTTCACGGCACCCCACGAGAACTGGATCTCGTCGGGCTCGACGGTGAACTTGTTCGTGACGTCGAAGTACCCGCTCTCGATCTCGACGTGGGGAGCGTCCTCCGAGGACGGATCGGTGATCGCGTACTCGACGGGCGTGACCTTCGCGAAGCCGAAGAGGCGCGCGGAGTCGCGGGTCGAGGTGGCGAGGTTCTGCGACCAGTCCACGCGCACGAACTCGCGCTCGTTCCACGGTCGGTCGCTCGAGTTCTCCTCGACGACGTTGCCCTCCTCGCCCGTCGTCGGGTTGTACTGCCGCCGCACGTCGAAGTGGCTCGTGATGCGGTACGCGGCGACGATGGTGCCGTTCGGCGACTTCACGAAGGCCTTGTCGCCGGCCTTGGCGATCCACTGCTCCTTCGGTACGCCGCGGAGGTCGGCGCCTTCGAGCTCCTGGTAGGAGCGACGCGCGAGGAGCATGCCCTCGGTGATCTCCCAGCGGATCCGCTCGACGCCGCTGAACTCGCCGACGGAGTACGTCGACTGCTGCCGCGAGCTGTCGACGGTGAACGACTTGAGGCGGAACTCCGGGTCGTCGGCGGGATCTCCGATGTCCTCGCCGACGAAGAGGCTCTTCGGCAGAGCATGAGGCTGGACGCGGTTGATCGGGTCACGCTCGGCGGCGCAGCCCGCGGCGAGGGCGGCGGCGCCGGCGAGGGTGAAGAGGCCGAATCGGGCAAGGAGCGTTCGCATGGCTCTCTCTTGGGGGGCGGGCGGTGGGACAAAGGGAGGTCCACGCGCGCCGGGGAGGCGCACGTGCGGATCTCGACATCGAGCCTCGGGCCCTCTCGCGCGCAGCGGCAGGCTCCGGGTCGTGCCTCTCGCAGAGGCAGCCCACGTGCCATCGCGCGAACCGCCTGAAAAAGGCCACGATCCGCGGAGACTCCTCCTCCCGACCACGCGCGGGGCCGCGCCCTCCGTCAGGCTTCGTACGCGGTCCCCGTCAGGATCGCGCACGCGGCGCACGAACGCGAAGAGGCTGCGGTCGTCGGACCGCAGCCTCGAAGGGGCGTCGAGATCGCGGCTGCGATCAGAAGATCTTCCGCACCGTGTTCCAGATCGACTTCCCGATGTTCGCGTACGCGTTGCCGGCGGCGTTCGCCGCATCGAAGACGGCGCCGCCGACCTTCGAGACCACCGACGGCTCCGGCGCCGGCGGCTCGGCAGCCTGCGACTCCTGGACGGCGGCCGCGTCGACGTCCGGCGTCGCGTCCGTCACGACCGACTGGGCGATGACCTCCTCGGTGACGTTGAACGAAGGGATGAGGGCGAGCGTGTTCGGTCCCGCGATCCCGTCGGCCTCGACGCCGTTCTGCTCCTGGAACGCCTTCAGCGCCGCCTCGGTCCCGGCCCCGAAGACCCCGTCGGCCTCGACGCCGAGCGCCTCCTGGAGCTGCTTCACGAGCTGCCCGCGCAGCGGACGATGGAGGAGCACGAGGTGATCCATGCCCATGGCGTGGAACGTGTCCGGGCCCGCGATGCCGTCGGCCGAGAGGCCGTTCGACTCCTGGTACGCCCGGAGCGCGTTCTCGGTGTTCGAGCCGAAGATGCCGTCGGCGGTCACGCCGAGCTTCTCCTGCAGCATTCGCACGGGCTCTCCCACGAGCCCTCGTCTCAGCAGCGCCATCGTGTCTCTCCTTTTCTTGCGGGGATGGACGCTACCTCACCTCCGCCACCTTTTGTCTCGCCGAGCGTCGCGATGGATGCCGGACGGAAATCCCCTTAGGCTCCTTGCCCCATGAGCGACCTCAAGATCGAAGACCTCAAGGCAGGGACGGGCGACGAGGCGAAGACCGGCAAGCGCGTCACCGTGCACTACGTCGGCACCCTCACGAACGGCAGCAAGTTCGACAGCTCGCGTGATCGGAACCAGGGATTTTCGTTCGAGCTCGGCGCCGGCAAGGTGATCAAGGGCTGGGACCAGGGCGTCTCCGGGATGAAGGTCGGCGGCCTCCGCAAGCTGACGATCCCGCCGGAGCTCGGGTACGGCGCGCGCGGGTTTCCCCCCGTCATCCCGCCCGACTCGACGCTCGTGTTCGAGGTCGAGCTGCTCTCCGTAGGTTGATCGCCTGACGGCGTCTCGGGAGCAGGCTGCTAGACTGCCCCCGGATGTCCGACGTGACGCTCCTCCTCGGACGCCGGATCGCAGGCAAGTACCTGCTCGAGGCGCACATCGGCGGGGGCGCCATGGGCGAGGTGTATCGAGCCCGCCACGCGACGCTCGACACGCTCTTCGCCGTCAAGATCATGCGGCACGACATCGCGCGGGACCCGTCGTTCCGCGAGCGATTCCTGCGTGAGGCGAAGGCGACGAGCCGGCTCGAGCACCCGAACTCCGTCCGCGTCGTCGACTACGGGGAGGAGCCGGACGGTCTCGTCTACCTCGCGATGGAGCACCTCGCGGGGCGGGATCTCCTCACCGTCATGAAGGAGGACGGCCCACTCTCCGACGGTCGCATCGCCGATCTGCTCGTCCAGACGCTCTCTGCGGTGGGCCTCGCGCACGCCCTCGGGATCGTGCATCGCGATCTCAAGCCCGAGAACATCATGGTCCTCGTCTCGCACGACGAGGACGGTGCGCACGACACGGTGAAGGTCTGCGACTTCGGGATCGCGAAGCTCATCGACCCGCGCGCGTTCCGCGACGCGGCGGACGGGCACGCCCTCACGTCGAGCGGCGCGGTGGTCGGGACGCCCGAGTACATGTCCCCGGAGCAAGCGCGCGGCGATGCGCTGGACGCGCGGAGCGACATCTACTCCGTCGGCGTCATCCTCTACCAGATGCTCACGGGGCGCGTGCCCTTCACGGCGGAGAACGCCCTCGGCGTCGTCCTCAAGCAGGTGATCGACGTCCCGCGCGCGCCCTCGGAGCTCCGGCCCGGGCTGAACCCTCGGCTCGAGGCGATCTGCCTGCGGGCTCTCTCGAAGTCTCCCGACCAGAGGTACGCGACCGCGCGAGAGATGCGGAACGAGCTGCGAGCTGCGGTCGCGACGGCGAGCGCGCCGCTCGTGGGACCGGACAGCGATCCGAACCTCTCCCTCCCGGCCGCACATGGCTACCTCGCGACCCCAGCCCCGTCGCCGGCCGTTCACGGCGCCGCGTTCGGATCGGGGCGCACCCTGCGGCTGCCCCCGGCGACCG
>JALHPN010000302.1 GCA_022842465.1 Polyangiaceae bacterium
GGCCACGCCAGCGGGCGGCGCCGCGACCGGTGGCGCCGCCGCGGGCGGCGCCACGGGCGAGCAGCCGGCGGGTGACTTCACCCACACCCCCGTCGAAGACCAGCAGATCCGGACGGCGATCCCGATCTACGCCGAGTACGGCGGCGAGGAGCAGATCGTGCGCGCCATCGCCCGCTACAAGGGCTTCGGCATGACGGAGTGGAAGACCGTCGAGCTGAAGAAGATGGGCGAGAAGGGCTGGGGCGGCGTCCTCCCCTGCGGCGACGTCCAGCAGGGCACGACGCAGTACTACCTCCAGGGCTTCAACTCGAACAACGACCCGGTCGCGACCTCGGGCGACCGCAACAACCCCTTCAAGACGAAGGTCACGCGCGACAAGGTCGCCGAGCCTCCGCACCTCCCCGGTCAGCCCCCGCCCACGCAGTGCGCGGACACGGGCGACTGCCCCCCGAACTTCCCCGGCTGCAAGAAGGCCTCGGGCGGCGTCGTGGCCAGCACGGACGTGAAGGGCAAGGACGGCGGCGAGTTCTGCGAAGAGGACAGCGAGTGCCGCAGCGGCACGTGCAAGGACAGCAAGTGCACCGAGCCGGAGGGACCGTCGAAGGCCCCCAAGGTCTGGGTCGGCGTCTTCGGCACGCTCGACTTCGCGTTCGTCCCGAGCGCGGAGCGCGTCTGCTCGATCAACCCGCCGCCGCCGGCGCCCAACGATCGCCAGCCCGTCAACGACAAGAACTACTACTGCGCGGCGAGCGACGGGTCGGACTACCCGTACCGCCCCGAGGACGCGAACAACCCGCGCGTGAACGAGTGGCGTGACCTCCAGCCGGACGTGTCGAACCGCGTCTCGGGCGGCACCGCGTTCGGCAACATCCGTGTCATGGCGGCCCTCGACTACGCGGCCGCGCCGAACATCCTCATCGGCGCCCGCTTCGGCTTCGTCCTGAACCGCAACCCTGCGCCTTCGGCCGGCGTCGACGGGAAGAACTTCGCGCCGATCCACCTCGAGCTCCGAGGCACCTACGTCTTCGGGCAGGATCCACTCGCGAAGAAGGGCTTCGCGCCCCTCGTCTTCGTCGGCGCCGGCGTCTCGACGTTCGAGGCGGCCGTGAAGGTGAGCGTCGTCGAGGCCTCCGCTCCGCGCGCGGGCTCGACCTGCCCCGCGAACACGGATCGGCACTGTCAGGACGTCGACGCGTGGCACATGGCCGGCCCGGGCTTCTTCACCCTCGGCGGCGGCGGCCGCTACGCGTTCAGCCCGCGCGCGGCCCTGATGGGTGGCCTCCGCTTCAACCTCGCGTTCGGCAACTCCACCCAGCCGAGCATCGGGCCGGAGCTCGGCGTCCAGTTCGGCTTCTGACGTCACGTTCGCCCCGTCGGCGCTCGTCCGAGGGCTCGAGTCGGTCCGAGTCGCGGGCCGGAGGGTACGACGGCCCCGGTCGGGTGTAAGATCCTGGCCGTTCCATGGCGCTTCGCATCGGCAGGTACCTCCTCCACGACGAGATCGCGTCGGGAGGCATGGCCGCGGTGCACTTCGGGCGCCTCGTCGGGACGGGGGGCTTCGCGAAGACGGTCGCGATCAAGCGGCTCCACAAGAAGCTCGCCCGGGAAGACGCCTTCCGCACGATGATCCTGGAGGAGGCGCGGCTCGCGGCGCGCATCCGCCACCCGAACGTCGTGCCGCCGCTCGACGTGCTCTCGGAGGGGAGCGAGCTCCTCCTCGTCATGGAGTACGTGCACGGCGAGGCGCTCTCGAAGCTCCTCCGCTCGGCGCGCGAGAGCGGCGAGCGGGTGCCGGTCGCCGTCGCCGCCGCGATCCTCACCAACGTCCTCCATGGTCTCCACGCCGCGCACGAGGCGCGAGGCGAGGACGGGGAGCCGCTCTCGATCGTGCACCGCGACGTCTCTCCACAGAACGTCATCGTCGGCGTCGACGGGGTCGCTCGTGTCATCGACTTCGGCATCGCGAAGGCCGTCACGTCGAACGAGACGACGAAGACCGGGACGGTGAAGGGGAAGCTGCCGTACCTCTCGCCGGAGCAGCTCGAAGGCGAGCCCGTCACACGGCGCACCGACGTCTACGCCGCCGGCATCGTGCTCTGGGAGGTGCTCACGACGAAGCGCCTCTTCGAGGGCGCCGACGACTCGGCCGTCCTCCGGAACATCCTCGCCTACCAGCCGCCGCCGCCGAGCCTGACGAACCCGAACGTGCCGGCGCTCATCGACGAGATCGCGCTCCGGGCGCTCTCCAAGAAGCCGGCGGAGCGCTTCGCCACGGCGCGTGAGATGGCGCTGGCGATCGAAGATGCGATCGTCATCGCGACACCCTCCGTCGTCGGCGCATGGGCCGAGCGGCTCGCGGAGAAGAGCCTCGCGCGGCGCGCCGAGCTCATCGCGCGTCTCGAGCAGAGCGATCACGACGAGGTTGCGGAGGAGGCCCCGCCGCCTTCGCGGGCGCCGATCTCGCGCAAGCCCGCCTCGCTGCCGTCGCCGCCGTCGCGCCCGCCGGCCTCCGCGCCGGCGCGTCCTATGTCGACCTCTCGCGCACCGCCGAAGACGACGCTCACGCGGCCGATCCCCGTCGAGACCGTCGCGCTCGCGCCGGAGATCCAGGAGGACGTCATCGCCAACACGGAGACGCGCGAGATCTCGCTCTCGCACGCGATCTCCATCGAGCCTCTGCCGCCCCCCGTGCAGCCGCACTACGCGCCGTCGCCGTACATCATCGTCGAGCCCGAGATGCCTGCGGCGCCCGTGACGCCGCAGCGGACGATCGGCGCGTCGCTCCCCGTCTACCGTGAGCCGGACGACTCGAGCAAGAAGCCCTTCGCGTACTTCCTCGTCGCGGCGGCGCTCTTCCTGCTCATGTTCGCGACGCCGTTCCTCCTCTCGCGCGCCTACGTGGCGATCGCGGCGCGTCACGGGTTCGTCCTCACGATCGAGCACGTGGAGGTGTCGAGGCGGTCGCTCCGCCTCGTCGACGTCCGCATGACGACGCCGGAGGTCCCAGGCGCCGCTCTCTCGGCCCACTCCGTGACCCTGGCTGGCTTTCTCCGGCCGAGCACGGTCACGTTCGACGACGCGCTCCTCGAGCTCGACGGGCGCGTGTCGGACGTGTGGTCGCACGTCGATGCCCTCCGCGACGCGCGCGGTCCGGCCATCCAGTACCTGCTCCGCACCGTGGACAAGGTCTCGGTCGCCTCCGGACGCGTCGTCTGGAAGGACGCGATCGCGAAGGGCACGGAGCTCCACGCCGAGAACGCTTCGCTCGATGCGCCGCGTGTCGCGGGCCGCCCTCTCCTCGACGACGTGCGCGCGCTCTTCCCGCTCGTGAACGTCAAGACGGGCAACGACGTCCTCGCCGGGCCGTGGCTCGTGGAGGTCGAGCGCCGGCCGCCGCTGACGCGCGCGCTCTTCCGCTTCGACACGCAGGGGTCGTACGTGGGGCGGATGACGTGGTCGTTCTCCGACGACGGCGCCGTATCGGCGTCCTTCGCCGTGCCGCCCGCGTCACCCGGGGAGCTCCGCATCCCGCGGTCGCTGCTCCCCTCCGCAACGGACGCGACGCGCATCGAGCTCGGCGGGGAGATCTCCTTCCTCGCGACGGCGGCAGCGCTGACGCAGGGAGGGCCGCTCGGCGCGCCGTCGCCGGGGGGGACGCGCGCCGCGCAGGGCCGCGTCGTGTTCGCGCTGGGGCGCGCGGCGCCCTTCCCGGGCGGTGCGCCCGTCGACCTCGCGATCGACGTCTCGGTCACCGGCGACCCGGCGAAGGTGATGCCGCTCTCGACGTCGTCGCTCTCGCTCGGCCCGACGGACCCGTCCGGCAAGCGGGCGATCACGACGGCGTCCGCCCGCCTGACGGGCACGCTGGACACGACGACCGTCGCCCCGCGCATCGTCCTCCACGGGACGACGACGCCTCTCCCGTGCGAGGCGCCGAAGGCGGGGGCCTCACCGCTGACGACCCTCACGTTCGACGCGAACCTCGTGCTCGACGACATCCGCGCGAGCACGTTGACCCTCGACCCTTCGTCCCCCTGCGCTCCGAGGCTTCGCTGAGCCCATGCCCCACCTGTCTCGGACCGCCGCGCGCATACGGCCCGCCGTGTTCTCCGATCTCCAGGCGCGCATCGATCGCCTCGCGCGAGACGGGAAGGACATGGTCCCGCTCCACATCGGTGACACGCACCTGCCTCCGCCCGACGCCGCTCGTCGCGCGGTCGACGGGCTGCGTGGCGACGACGAGGCGCTCTTCCGGTACGGGCTCACCGCGGGCACGGCAGAGCTCCGCGCGGCGCTGGCCGCTCGGCTCTCGCGGGGCGCGGGCCGCGAGATCGATCCGACCACCGAGATTCTCCTAGGGAACGGCGCCACGCACGCGCTCTTCTGCGCCGCGCGCTCCGTCCTCGACGAAGGAGACGAGGTCGTGCTCGCGTCCCCGTACTGGCCGCTCGCTCCGGGCGTGTTCACGTCGGCGGGCGCAGCGCTCGTCGAGGCGCCCCTCTCGCAGGAGCTCTACGCTCGCCCGGACGCCGACGCCGGCGCTCTCCTCGCCGCGCACGTCACGCCGAAGACACGCGCGCTCTACGTCATCTCGCCGAACAACCCCGACGGCAAAGTGCTCTCGGGAGCGCACCTCGCCTCCATCGCCGCGCTCGCGCGAGAGAGGGATCTCTGGGTCTTCTCGGACGAGGTCTACGCCGACTCGATCTACGACGGTGAGCACCTGTCGATCGCGGACCTGCCAGGGATGCGGGAGCGGACGATCGTGCTCCACTCGCTCTCGAAGAGCCACGCGCTCGCCGGATGCCGCATCGGTCTCGCGGTGGCGCCGCCGGCCGTCGTCGCCGCCGGGAGGCGCGTCTCGACCCACTCGGCGTTCAACGTGGCCACCGCGATGCAGCGCGCAGCGCTCTCCGCCTTGTCCGACGCCGACTTCACGGCGTCGTCTCGGGCGGTCTATCGCGAGGCGCGCGATGCCGCCGTCGCTGCCCTCCGGGACGCGCCCGTCCGCTTCCACGTCGCGGAGGGCGCGAGCTATCTATTCGTCGACTTCAGCCCTGCGTTCGACGGCGCTCCGCTCGAGGGCGCCGCGAAGGAGAGGCCGCTCCTCGCGCTGCTCGAGCGCGCCGTCGATCGCGGCGTGCTCCTCGCGCCGGGGGGCGCCTTCGGCGACGCCTACGGCACCTTCGCGCGGCTCTGCTTCACGAGCGTGCCCGCCCCCCGCGTCGTCGACGGGGTCATGCGCCTCCGCGCGGCGATCGACGCCCTCCGCCGCGGCGAGCCCTGACGGGGCGCGCCCCACGATTCACTTCACGACGAAGTCGAGCTGCACGAGCTTCCCGTTCCGGAGCACGCGCACCGGGACGCGTCTCTCTGCTCCGCCGCGCAGCCGCGCCCAGCCCTCGAGCAGCGCGCTCGTGTCGTTCAGCTCGATGCCGCCGATGGCCTCGAGGCGATCCGCGGACTCGAAGCCGAGGAGCGCGAGCACGGAGCTCGGGTCGACGCGTCCGACTCGGAGGCCGACGAGACGCCCGCCTTCGCGCTCGGGGAGCGCCCGCATCTTGCCGCTCGAGAGCGCCTCCTCGAGCGCTTCGAGGGCTCCACGGTCGACGTGCGTCTCGGTGGGTGAGGCGCGGAGCACGCCTCGCTGGATGCGCGGATCGATCGCGAGGGGGCGGGTCGCCAGCTTGTCCCGCTCCGCCTCGCGCGGCGCGTCTCGGTGTCCGAAGACGTGCGCCACACACACGTCCGCCGGCCGGCCCGCATCGCCGCGCCCGAGCCACACACGGTCGAACCCGACCTCGAGGACGCGGAGACCTCCGAGCTCGCCTCCGCGTGCGCGGAGGACCTTCTTTCCCTCGAGGGCGAGCGCCGCCAGCGAGCCCGCGTCGTCCTCGCCTCGCACGGTGAAGAGCGCGCGGACGCCCGCGCAGTCGGGAGGGTGACCTCCCGAGGCGTCGACGCCGCCGCCGGACACTCGCGCGCCGGCGAGGAGCGAGCCGGTCGTGTGATCGAACGGGTTCCGTGCGAGGAGGGCGTCTGCCGACGGTCTCGAGGGATCGGCGGTGACGGCGGCCTCCTCGGCGCTCTCCCGCGCGGGCGGCGACGCGAGCTCCGCCGAGACGAGCGCCATCACCCCGCGCGCCTGGAAGAGGGCCGCGAGGACGATCGCGCCTGCCGTCACCACCCCGAGGACCGCTCGCATGCCGAGCTCGCGTTGCGAGGGGCGTGCCGCCGCCGTGCGCGGGGACTCCGCGTCCAGAGGCTCGCGCACGGTGACAACCTGGCGCTCCCGGGGAGGGCGAGGACGACCAGGCGCGTCAACGTGACAATCGTTGGTTTCGATGCGGGTCCGCGGTAGAAGCGCGCCCGTGAAGCGCTCGATTCGCCTGATTTCCTCGCTCGCGCCGGTCTCCTCGTTCGTCCTCGTCGCGCTCGCCGGCGCGTGCGGTGGGGAGACCATGCCTCCCGCCGCTCCCTGCCCGAAGTGCCCGACGAGCGCCGCGCCGGTCGCGAGCGCCGCGTCCGCCACGGGCGCCGGGACTCCGGAGGAGGCGAAGGCCTTCGTCGCCCAGGTCGACAAGGAGCTCCGTCGCTTGTGGGTCGCGCGCGACCGCGCCGGGTGGGTGAACCAGAACTTCATCACCGACGACACCGAGGCGCTCGCCGCGTCCGGCGAGGAGTCCACGAGCGGCTTCGTCGCGGAGACGATCCAGAAGGCGCGCCGCTTCGACGGTCTCAAGCTCGACCCCGAGACGGGGCGCCAGCTCTGGCTCCTCAAGCTCGCCCAGGTCGTGCCCGCTCCGTCGAACCCCGACGAGCGCCGGGAGCTCGCCGAGCTGCAGAGCGGCATGACGGCGATCTACGGCAAGGGGCAGTACTGCCCGAAGGATGGATCGCCGCTCGCCGTCAGGCTCAAGGCCGAGAACGCCGCGTCGAAGAGCAAGCCGGGGCGCGCGGACGGGGGGGCAGAGGCCAAGGGCGACGCCGCGAAGTGTTACAAGCTCGACGACCTCTCGCGCGTGCTGAAGAAGTCGCGGAACGAGGCGGAGCTCCTCGAGGCGTGGAAGGGCTGGCACGCGATCGCGCCGGTCATGAAGGACAAGTACGTCCGCTACGCCGAGCTCGGGAACAAGGGCGCGAAGGAGATCGGTTTCGCGGACATGGGCGCGCTCTGGCGCTCGAACTACGACATGGCGCCGGAGGCCTTCGAGGCCGACATCGAGCGGCTCTGGCAAGAGGTGAAGCCGCTCTACGACGATCTCCACTGCTACGCGCGGAAGAAGCTCCGCGGGAAGTACGGCAAGGAGAAGGTCCCCGAGAAGGCGCCGATCCCCGCGCATCTCCTCGGCAACATGTGGGCGCAGCAGTGGGACAACATCTACGACGTCGTCGAGCCGTACCCGAACCAGGGATCGCTCGACGTCGACAAGAAGCTCCGCGACAAGAAGACCGACGCGCCGGGGATGGTGAGGATCGGCGAGTCGTTCTTCACGTCGCTCGGCCTCGATCCGCTGCCTAAGTCGTTCTGGGAGCGCTCGCTCTTCACGCGCCCGAAGGATCGCGAGGTCGTCTGTCACGCGAGCGCGTGGGACGTCTCGTGGAACGACGATCTACGCATCAAGATGTGCATCGAGCCTACCGAGGACGATCTCATCACCATCCACCACGAGCTCGGACACGACTACTACTTCCACTACTATTACAAGCTCCCGATCCTCTTCCAGGCGGGGGCGAACGACGGCTTCCACGAGGGCATCGGCGACACCCTCGCGCTGTCCGTCACGCCCGAGTACCTGAAGAAGCTCGGCCTCCTCGACGAGCTCCCGAAGGGCGACAAGGGGCGCATCAACTTCCAGATGAAGATGGCGCTCGACAAGGTCGCCTTCCTTCCCTTCGGCCTCATGATCGACAAGTGGCGCTGGGACGTCTTCAGCGGGAAGACGCCGAAGACGAAGCTCAACGAGGCCTGGTGGCAGCTCCGCGCGAAGTACCAGGGCGTCGCGCCCCCCTCGGCGCGGAGCGAGGCCGACTTCGATCCGGGCGCGAAGTACCACATCCCCGCGTCGACGCCGTACATCCGCTATTTTCTCGCGCGCATCTACCAGTTCCAGTTCCACCGCGCGCTCTGCAAGGCGGCCGGGCACAAAGGCACGCTCGACACGTGCTCCATCCACGGGAACAAGGACGCGGGCGCGAAGCTACGCGCCATGCTGCAGCTCGGTCAGAGCAAGCCTTGGCCCGAAGCGCTCGCGGTGCTCTCCGGCGAGTCGAAGGCGGACGCGTCCGCGATGCTCGAGTACTTCGGGCCCCTCCGCGCATGGCTCCTGGACCAGAACAAGGGAGAGCAGTGCGGCTGGTGACATCGCCCGAGATCGCTTGCATCCTGCAGGTGATCGAGCGCTCGAAGGGGCCCCTCACGCCGCTCCGGCGTGGGAAAAATAGGGCCCGGACGCATGTGCTTACAAAAGGTGATCCGCCCGCCGTGTAGCGCGTAAGATAACCGGCATGAACCAACCCCCCGGTGGCAACTACCCCCCCGGCTATCCCCCCGGTTACCCCGGGCAGCAGCCCCCGCAGCAGGGTGGCTACGGTCAGCCGCAGCAGCCTCAGCCCGGTTACGGTCAGCAGCCTGGTTACGGTCAGCCGCAGCAGCAGCAGCCTGGTTACGGCCAGCCGCCGGCCGCGCAGCCTGGCTACGGTCAGCCGCCGGCCGCGCAGCCCGGCTACGGTCAGCCGCAGGCGCAGCCCGGTTACGGTCAGCCGCCGGCCGCGCAGCCCGGCTACGGTCAGCCGCAGGCGCAGCCCGGTTACGGTCAGCCGCCGGCCGCGCAGCCCGGCTACGGTCAGCCCGGCCAGCAGC
>JALHPN010000303.1 GCA_022842465.1 Polyangiaceae bacterium
ACGCGGCGACGTCCGCGGGCGCGCCCGCGCCCGCGGGCCCGCCGAAGCTCGTCACGCCGAAGGCTCCGGCCGTGACGATGTCCGTGCCCGCGCCGCGTCGGTCCCTCACCTTCCGCGCGTACCCCGAGCCGCTCGTCAAGGCGCCGCCCTCCCATGCGCCGCCACCCGGCGCGCTCGTCGTCACCCCGCCTCCTTCGGCGATCGGCGCGAAGGGCAAGGCACCGCCACGGACCGCCGGCCAAGCCCCGACGGCGCGGAACGACGTCGGGCCGCGACTCTTCGGCGATCGGAAGTGAGGGGGAGCCCGTCGACCTCCTGGCGAAAAGGAGGAAGCGACGTGGAAACACACGCTTGACATCACATTCGCCGCGGGTAATGTGCGCGAGCCAATCGGCCAGGGCGCCTCGAGCCCCGGCCCCCCGTGATGGGGGATCGTCTAATGGCAGGACAGCGGATTCTGGCTCCGCTTATCTAGGTTCGAATCCTAGTCCCCCAGCCACACCGAGTCGCCAGGCTCTGACTCACTTTCTCTTCCACTCTCTCTTCCCTTCCTTCCAACGAGCACCAAACAAGGCCCCATCGTCTAGCGGTTAGGACATCGGCCTCTCACGCCGGTAACGCGGGTTCGATTCCCGCTGGGGTCGCCACCCCTGCTTGCAGGAGCGACGTGAGAACTGGGCCTCGAGGGAAACCTCGGGGCTCTTTGCTTTTGTGCGCGTTGCCCCGCTCACGGATACGGGGGGCAAGACCGTCGCGTCTCGGTGACGGCGGAGACCGGCGGGAGGACGGTCGCGCCGGTCACGCTCGCGGGCACGAGGCGGTACGCGCGCCTCCGCGGCGCGGCGCTCGGGGGGTCTCGGTTCTGCGGCGCACCGAGCAGGCACGGCGGCTCCGCCACGCGGAGGTGCACCTCGGCCTTCGTCTCTCGCGCGGCGAGGGAAACCGAGCCGACCTCGAGCCCCTCGGTGAGGTCGACGAGGAGGACGCGCGCACGCGCGAGATCCACGGAGACGTGCTCGCATGAAGCGCCCGGTTCGAGCTCCGCGCGCACGGCGGCTTCGGTGGAGAGGACCCGCGCGCGCGGAAGTGCTGGCGACGCCTCGGGCGCGCTCGCGCGGAGCGGGCACCCGACGAGCGAGCTCGATCCGGTAGGCGGGCTCGCCGGTGCGAGCGGACCTGACGCGCCCGCATCGGTCGCCGGCGCCGGGGGCCTCTCCGCCGAGCTCACCGCGACGGGTGCCGCGGCCTCTCGCGGCGGTGCGGCACCGGACACCGGGCGTGACGGCACGGCACACGCCGACGCGACGACCAGGCCGAAGCCCGTCAGGCTCGCGAGATGCCGGAGAGCGGCCATCGTCGACGAGTGTACCCGTGCGCCTCCGCGGGAGCGAAGCGAGCTTCGAGGACTGTCGCGATGCCCTTCCCGTCCGCGAAGGAGCCGGCGAAGATGACGCGCATGAAGCGGCAACCAGCCCCCAGGCTCGCGATCGTCGTCGGCGTCGACTTCTCCCCCGCCTCGCGGATGGCGCTCGCGCGCGCGACGGCCATCGCCGAAGCAACCGGGGCCGAGCTCCACGTCGTCCACGACGCCGGGAAGGTTCCGGCGGCGCTCCGGCGCGCCTTTCGCCTCCGGGCCCGCGCGTCCTCGGGGGAGCTCGACGCGATCGCAGACGAACCGAGGCGAAGCGGCGTCCGAGTGCGGGTCTCGTGGACGGAGGTCGGGACGACGAAGGCGCTCGTCTCGGTCGCGCGCGCGGCGGGTGCAGCGCTCGTCGTCGTCGGGACACGTGGCCGGACGCTTCCCGACACGCTCGTGGGCTCGACCGCGGAGCGCGTCGCGGCGACCGCGAAGGTTCCGGTGCTGCTCGTGCGCCGCCCTGCACGCACGCCGTACGCCGAGGTCGTCGTCGCGGCCGATCGCGACGCCGACCTCGGCGAGGTAACCTCGATCGTTCGGCTCGTCGCTCCGGGCCGCCCCTTGAAGACCGTACACGCCTACGAGGGGCCCTTCGAGACGACGCTCCTCTTCCACGGCGCCGACGCGCAGTCGCTCGCGCGCTACCGCGCGTCCGTCCGGAAGGAAGCCAAGCGTGACCTCCAGGCGATCGTCGAGGCGGCGGGCCTCGAGCCGCGCACGCTCGTCCTGCGCCACGGCGACCCTCGATCCGTCTTCCAAGGGACGCCGGACCGCGCGCTGCTCGTGCTCCAGCGCGGAAGCTCGCTGCTGAAGCACGCCGTGCTCGGAAGCGTGACCCGATCGATCATCGCGCTCTCACGCTGCGACGTGCTCGTCTGCGGCGCTCGATGACGCAGGACTTCGTCCTCCTCAACGTGGTCGCGGCGCTGGCGACCGCGGCGGCGGGCGCCCTCGTCGCGCAGCGCCTCTCGCTGCCGCCGATGATCGGCTACGTGCTCGCGGGGATCGCGATCGGCCCCTTCACCCCGGGCTTCGTCGGTGACCCCGTCATCGTCTCCGCGCTCGCCGACATCGGGATCGTCCTCTTGATGTTCGCGATCGGGGCGCGGCTCCCGATGGCCGAGTTGCGCCGGGTGGGCGTCGCCGCGAGCGTCGGCGCGACCGTGCAGGTCGCCGTCATGATCGTCGTCGGCACGGTCGCAGGCCGGATGCTCGGCTTCGGGAACCTCGAAGCCGTCTTTCTCGGAGCCGTGGTGTCGAACTCGTCGAGCACGGTGATCACCAAGGTGCTCGGCGAGCGCGGCGAGATCGACTCCGAGCATGGAAGGCTCGCGCTCGCGTGGTCTTCGGTCCAGGACCTCACGACGGTCGTCCTCATCGTCGTGCTCACGTCGCTCGCGTCGGGGGCTGGAGCGGATCCGGTCGCGGTCGCGCTGGCCGTGGGCCGCGCCGCGCTCTTCTTGCTCGCCCTCGCCGTCGCCGGCGGCTGGCTCCTCCAGCGACTCCTCCGCCTGCGCGTCGTGCTCGCGAGCCGTGAGGTCTTCGTGGTGGCGCTCGCCTCCGGCGCGCTCGTCATCGCCTTCGTGTCGACGAAGTTCGGCTTGTCGCTCGCGCTCGGGGCCTTCGCGGCCGGCATGGTCGTCGCCGAGACCGACGTGGCGCACCATGCCCTGGCGCAGATCAGTCCGGTGCGGGACGTCTTCGCCGCGACGTTCTTCGTGGCGGTAGGCATGCTCGTGCACCCCGCGTTCGTCCTCCGCCATGTCGGCGGCTTCGTGGCGGTCCTCGTGCTCATCGTCGTCGTGAAGCCGGCGGTGTCGGCGGCCACGGCGCGCGTCCTCGGGAGCTCCGCGCAGACGACGCTCTTCACTGCGGTCGCGCTGGGGCAGTCCGCAGAGTTCTCGTTCCTGCTCGCGCGCGTCGGCTCCGAGCACGGCGTCCTCGACGAGGAGTCGTTCAACGTCCTGCTCTCGGCGTGCGTCGCGAGCGTCGTGCTCGCGCCTCTCGGGGATCGCGCGGCGCGGCGCGTCGCAACGACGCTGCGGAGCCGGCGCGCGGCCGAGGTGGACGGGGTGGTCCCCGAGGGGGGGCTGGACGCCGTCGTCTGCGGCTACGGGCGCGTCGGCGCGGCCGTCTGCGATGCGCTCGCCGAGGCGGGGCGCTCCTTCAGCGTGGTCGAGGTGCAGGCGCCGATCGTGCGCGAGCTTCGTGGGCGCTCGGTGGACGCCGTGCTCGGAGACGCGAGCCAGATGGTCGTCCTCGAGCGGGCGGGCGTCACGGGGGCGAAGCTCGTCGTCGTCGCGCTTCCCGACGCGTTCGACGCGCGGGTCGTCGTCGACCACGTCCGGGACGTCGCGCCCGTGGCCCGGATCGTGGCGCGCACGCACAGCGAGCGTGACCGCGCCGCGCTCGTCGCCCGCGGGGTGCACGCCGCCGTCGTCGGGGAGACCGAGCTCGCTCGGGCGATCGCCCGCACGGCGCTCGACTCACTCGACGTCCCGGCGGAGCGCGTCGACCGCATCGCGCGCGGCCTCGGGACGTCGTGACGTCCGGAGCAGATCCTTGGCCAGCTCGACGGCCTCGTGGCTGCCCGCGAGCGCCAGCACGTCGCCCGCGCGGAGCACCTCCTCGGCGGTGGGGACGACGAGCGCCTCCTCGCCGCGCCGTATGGCGAGGACGGTCGCGCCGGTTGCGCTGCGCAGGTTCAGCCGCGCGAGCGACATCCCGACCGCTCTGCAGTCCTCGCCGAGTCGGAAAGGCGTCGGGTCCCCGAGGCCCGGGAGGACGGCGCGCACCTCCGCGAGCGCCGCGTCGTCGTCGCGCCCGTTCGAGGTCGCGTCCGCCGACGTCGGACGGGCGCGAGCGAGGAGCGCCTCGACGACGGCCTGTGCTCCGGCGTGGACATGCCCGTGGAGCTCGGTCGCGCCTCTCCACAGCTTGACCGCGAGCACGGCGAGGAGCGCGACGAAGAGGAGCGGAGCGACGACGCCGCCGATCACGGGCTGCGTGATCGCGAGGACGGGCAGGCCCGTGAGCAGGACGATCGCGAGCTGCAGCGTGACGACCAGCGCACGTCGCGGCGTGGCGGCGAGATCGACGCGTCCGCCTTCCGCGGACGGCAGGGCGGACTCCGCGACGGCGAGCCCGAGGCGCTGCGATACGCGGACGACGCCGGCGCCGAGCGGGAACGCGACGACGAGCGCCGCGCCGAGGAGGACGGTGCGCGCGACGCCTTTGCCGATCCCGAAGCGGTCGTGCACGAGGGCGACGAGCGACGGCAAGCCGATCGACGTACCCACCGCCAAGGCGACGAGGAGGGCGGTGTCGAGCACGAGGAGTCGAACCAGGCGGCGGACGACCGCCCCACGAGAGACGTCGCCGGACCGCGAGTGGAGCTGCTCGATCCAGCTCGCGTAGAGGGTCACGAACGTCTGGAGAGGCCGCGGGAGGGCGCGATCGAAGGCGGTCGCGAGGGGCCCGGAGACCTTGACGAGCCATGGCGTCGTGAGCGTCGTGAGCGCAGAGACCGTGACGGCGACCGGGTAGAGGAAGTCCCCCGTCGCCCCCAGCGAGAGACCTAGCCCGGCGATGATGAACGAGAACTCGCCGATCTGCCCGAGGCTCATTCCCGCCTGCACCGACGGTCGGATGCCGACGCCGCTCAGGAACGCGCCGAGGGCGACGGACACCGCCTTGCCCGCGATGACGACGGCCGTGAGCGTCGCGACGGCGCTCCAGTGCTGCACGACGAGCGCGGGATCGAGCAGGATGCCGACGGAGACGAAGAAGATGGCGGCGAAGACGTCCCGCACCGGCTTGACGAGGTGCTCGATCTCCTCGGCCTCTCCCGACTCCGCGATGAGCGATCCCGAGATGAAGGCGCCGAGCGCGACGGAGTATCCGAGCTCGTGGGCTAGGAGCGAGACTGCGAAGCAGAAGCCGATGCTCGCGACGAGCGTCGTCTCCTTGCTGCCGAGCCGCCGGACCGCGCGCACGGAGCGCGGCACGAGGAGGAGGCCGACCGCCACGAGCCCCACGAGAAAGGCCGAGAGCTTCCCGATGGTCGACGCCATCGTGCGCGCGGAAAGTCCGGCTCCGGTCGCGACCGCCGTGAGCGCCGCCATGAGGACGATCGCGATGAGGTCCTCGACGATGAGCACACCGACCACGAGCTCCCGGAGCGGGCCGCGGATCTTCTGCTCGTCGAACACTTTCGCGATGATCGTGGTGCTGGACGTCGCGATGATCGCGCCCGTGAAGAGGCACTCGACCGTGGACCACCCGAAGAGTCGGCCGACGAGGAACCCCAGCCAGAACATGAGGCTCGACTGGAGCAGGGCGGTGACCGCCGCCTGCGGTCCGACCTTCATCAGCTTGCGCAGGCTGAACTCGAGCCCGAGCGAGAACATGAGGAGGATGACGCCGAGCTCGGAGAGCGTCTGCACGATCGCGCGATCGGCGACGAGCGGAACCGGGACGCTCGGGCCGATGATGAAGCCCGCGAGGATGTAGCCGAGGACGACGGGCTGCCTCAGGCGATGAAAGAGGACCGTCGTGAACGCGGCGACGCCGAGCACGATCGTGAGGGCGACGAGGAAGGAGTGCGCGTTCATCGCCGCCGGCGACCATAGCAAGCGGCCTTTCGCCGCCACCGCGGGAACGGGCCGCAGCGGATCACCCGTGAGCGCCGCGTCGTGGTAGCGTCGAGCCGCCGCTCATGGGTCAGGTCCCGCTGCTCGACGAGCTCGCGATCGTCGCGGCGCTCGGCGTCCTCGTCACCGTCGTCCTCGCGCGTCTGAAGCTCCCGACGGTCGCGGGGCTGCTCGCGGCCGGCGCGCTGGTCGGGCCGTTCGGGCTCGCGCTCACGAAGTCGGTCCACGCGATCGAGGTGCTCGCGGAGGTCGGCGTCGTCCTGCTCCTCTTCACCATCGGCCTCGAGTTCTCGCTCGCGCGCCTGAAGGACATCTTCCGCCAGGTGGCGCTCGGCGGCGTCCTCCAGGTCGGCCTGACCACCGCAGTGACCGCGGGCGTAGCCGTCGCTCTCGGGGAGCCGCCTTCGCGCGGCCTCTTCTACGGCTTCGCCTTCGCGCTCTCGAGTACGGCGATCGTCCTCCGGGCGCTCGCCGAGCGGCGCGAGCTCGACGCGCCGCACGGGCGGTTCATCGTCGGCACGCTCATCTTCCAGGATCTCTGCGTGGTGCCGATGGTCCTCATCGTGCCGCTGCTCGGCCCCTCGGCGCCGAGCGGGGGCGCGCTCGGCGCGATCGCGCTGGCGCTCGGCAAGGCCGCCCTCGTCGTCGTCGGCACCGTCACGGTCTCGCGCTACCTCGTCCCGAAGATCTTGGGCTGGGTGGACGCGAGCCGCAGCCGCGAGGTGTTCCTGCTCGCGATCCTGGGGCTCTGCATCGGCACCGCGTGGCTCACGTCGCTCGCGGGCCTGTCGCTGGCGCTCGGGGCGTTCCTCGGCGGCATGGTCGTGGCCGATACGGAGTACGGCCATCGAGCGATGGGGGACGTGCTCCCGCTCCGCGACGCGTTCGTCAGCATCTTCTTCGTCTCGCTCGGGATGCTCTTCGACGTGCGCGTCGTCGCGCGCGAGCCGCTCCTCGTGCTGGCGCTCCTCGCAGGGTTCCTCCTCGCGAAGGGGCTCCTCGCCACGATCGCCGCGATGGCCATGCGGTTCCCTTCGCGGGTCGCGTGGCTCGCGGGCGTGGGGCTCGCCCAGTTCGGCGAGTTCGGCTTCGTGCTCACCCGGCTCGCCGAGTCGTCCGGCGTCGTCGACGAGCGCGCCGTCGGTCCGCTCCTCGCGGCGGGCATCGCCTCCATGTTCCTCACGCCGCTGCTCGTCCGCGCCGCGCCGCACATCACCGCGGGCGAGCGCCTCCTCGCGCCGCTCGAGCGCCTCATCGGCGTGCGCAGCATCGACGCCGCCGACGACGAGCACGCCCTCGGCGGCGAGCACGTCGTCATCGTGGGCTTCGGCGTCGGCGGACGCCTCGCGGCGGACGCGCTGCGCGGGGCCGAGACGCGCTTCGTGTTCATCGAGCTCAACGCCGAGAACGTGCGGCTCGGCAAGGCGCTCGGCCTCCCCGTGTACTACGGCGACGCGACGAGCGAGGAGGCCCTCCGCCACGCGCACGTCGACACGGCGCGGCTCGTCGTCCTCCTCATGAACGACCCGCACGCGGCGCAGCGGATCGTCGACACGATCAAGCGCGTGGCGCCCGAGGTGCCGGTGCTCATGCGCACGCGCTACCTGTCGGAGCGCGAGCCTCTCCTCCGCCTCGGCGCCAAGGACGTCGTCGTCGAGGAGGTGGAGGGCGCCGTCGAGGTCATCGCGCGCATGCTCCGGTGGATCGACGTGCCTCGCAACGTCATCGACGCGCGCTTGCGCGAGGTCCGCGCGAGCACCAAGTCGCGGGACCGCACCCACACGGTCCAGCCCGCCCAGCTCGGACGTACGGCGGCGCTCGCCGAGCTCCGCATCGAGTCCGTCCAGATCGACGACGCGAGCCCGGTCTGCGGGCGCTCGCCCATCGAGCTCCGCCTCCAGACCGAGACCGGCGCGCTCGTCGTCGGGGTGCGGCGGGACGGCCGCCTCCTCGCTTCGGTCGACCCGAACGATCCGCTGCGCGCGGGCGACGTCGTCTACTTCGTCGGCACGCCGGAGGCGCTCGAGAGCGCCGTTCGCGTCTTCGACGCCGGCGCGCCGCGCGCGACGAGCGCGTGACGCCCGGCGGCGGTCAGTTCGTGCCGCCTGCTCCGGCCTGCGCGAGCAGATCGTCGACGAACCGCAGGTTCTCGGCGTAGGCGCGCGGGTTCTCGGCTCGTGCGACGACGTCCATCGGATCGGCGATGACGACGTGACCGCGCTTCATGAGGACCTGAAGATCGAGGATCGCGAGGCCGCTGCTCTCGAGCGCGCGGCGGATGCGGAGCAGATCGGGGACCGCCGTGCGGAGGACGGCCCTCCCCTCCCGCGCGAAGTGGTCCTTGTCCCTGTCCGAGAAGTCGTAGCGCTCGAGCACGTCGGCGGGGATCCCGTGGTACTCGCCCTTGGCCAGGACGCGGACGACGGGGAATCCGTGGCGCTCGAGGATGCCGAGCAGCCGGTGCTCGTTGCCGAGGAACGCGCCGGCGTCGATCCACTCGCCGAAGACATTGACCTTGCCGTCCTCCTCGGGCTGCATCACCCGCAGGACGGCGCTCGGATCGCCCTTCGCGACGTACACCTTCTTGAAGCCGCCCTTCCCGAGGAAGGCTCCCGGCGCGTGGTGTGGGAGGAGGCCGCTCGGGACCGGCCTCGCGCCGTGGTCGGTCGCCTCCCCCGTCGACAGGCCGCGCTCGCGGTCGGTCCACAGGCCTGGACCCGCGAGCGAGCCCGGCGGGGGCTGCGCCGTCGCGGGCCGGACGGGGGCGACG
>JALHPN010000304.1 GCA_022842465.1 Polyangiaceae bacterium
GCGTCGCGAGCGCGTTCTTCGCGCCCGCCCGGCCGAGCTGCGGGAGCGCGGTCGCCGCTTCGATCACGGGCGACATCGCGCGCGCCGCGCCCCGCTCGGCGGCGGCGCGGAGCGCGGCCTGGGCGGTCGTGCCGAGGATCTTCCGGCCGCCGGCGTGGAAGAGCGTGAGCGCCGAGGACGCCACGCGTACGGCGCCGCTCCCCGCGACGGACGCGCGGAGCGTCTCGAGGATCGAGACGTCGGCGGCGCGTTCCACGGTGACGTGGCGGTCGGGCTCGTGCATCTCCTCATCGTAACCCGCGCGCAGGTTGTCGCCAGCGGGGCGAGCGGAAGCTAGAGTGACCGCCCCGATGTCGCACCGGCGCGTGCTCCGCGTGTCTCTTTCCCTCTTCCTCGCGCTCCTCGCGGCGATCTCCGTCGTGGCCTGCATCGGGGGTGGGAAGCGCGCCGGCCGCGATGCAGGCGACGACGGCGGGACACGCTCCGCCAGCGCTCCGCCGCTGCCGACGCCCCCTTCGCTCCTCCCGGCCGCCGATGCGAGCACGGCGAGCGCGAGCGCCGACGCCGGAGCGCTCGTCTCCGCCGAGCGCGGGAAGGAGCTCTACGGCAAGTACTGCGACTTCTGTCACGGCGAGACGGGCAAGGGGTACGCCGCGGACGAGGCCCCTGCGCTCGCAAACGACGATTTTCTCACGCTCGCGTCGGACGAGTACCTCGAGGGCGCAATCCTCCGCGGGCGACCGGGCACGACGATGAGCGCGTGGTCCGTCTCGTACGGCGGCCCGATCGGGCTGAACGAGTCGAAGGCGCTCGTCGCGTTCCTCCGGAGCTGGCAGAGAAAGCCCCTCGCGCTCGCGCCGATCGACGCCGGGGCGCCCAAGGGGGACGCGGCGAGAGGGGCGCCCGTCTATGCCGCCCAGTGCGCGAGCTGTCACGGCGCGCAAGGCAGCGGCGGGAAGTACAACGCGCTCGCGAACCCGGAGCTCCTCGCGTCGGCGAGCGACGGCTTCCTCGCGACGACGATCGAGCGCGGCCGCGAGAACACGCCGATGAAGGGGTTCGGCGGCAAGCTCACCGCGCCGCAGATCGACGACGTCGTCGCGCTCCTCCGCTCGTGGCAGAAGCCCGCGAACCACGAGCTCGAGCTCCCGCCGAAGCCCGGTGAGCTGAAGAACGTCGTCATCGCGCCGAAGGGGCCACAGCCCGCGTTCGACGCGAAGGCCGACTTCGTCCCGGTCGACACGGTGAAGAAGGAGATGGATCGGGGCGCGACGATGATCATCCTCGATGCGCGCGCGCCCGCCGACTACGCGCGGATGCACGTCGCCGGCGCGATCAGCGTGCCGTTCTACGACGCCGAGAAGTATGCGAAGCAGATCCCGAAGGACCGCTTCGTCCTGACCTACTGCGCGTGCCCGCACGCGGCGAGCGTGAAGCTACGCGACGCGATGCGCACGCTCGGCTACCCACGCGTGGCGGTGCTCGACGAGGGGATCCTCGCGTGGCGGGACCGTGGATACCCGGTCCGGGGCGGTCCGACCAAGCCCTGACCGAGCGGTCCCCTTGCCGCAGCGCGGCGAACACGTGAAGACTTGGCCAACAGGCCCCGGACGTGCACCATGCACGCGACATGAGGCTCGGCATCGACTTCGGGACGACCCACACCGTGGTGGCCTGCGCCGACCGCGGGAACTACCCCGTCGTGAGCTTCCAGGACGACGGCGGCGACGCGCACGACGCGATCCCCACGGTCGTCGCGGAGAAGGACGGCGAGCTTCGCTACGGCTTCGACGCGCTCGCGGTGGAGGACGAGGCGTCGTGGACGGTCGTCCGCTCGTTCAAGCGCTGGCTCGCGGAGGGCAGCGCCGTCCCCGGCCGACGCGTGAAGGTCGGCTCGAGCGAGGTCGCGCTCGGAGAGATCGTCGTCGGCTTCCTGCGGTGGGTGAAGAGCGCGATCCTCGAGCGCTCGAACCTCCCTCCGGACCTCCTCGCCGAGGGGGAGGAGATCGTCTCCGTCGTCGCCGTCCCCGCGAACGCGTCGGGGGCGCAGCGCTTCCTCACGCTCGACGCCTTCCGGCGGTCGGGCTTCGCGCCGATCGCGATGCTGAACGAGCCGTCGGCGGCCGGCTTCGAGTACACCCACCGCCACCGCGACACGCTGAGCAAGAAGCGAGACCACGTCGTCGTCTACGACCTCGGCGGTGGGACGTTCGACGCGTCGCTCGTCAGGATGCACGGCAAGAGTCACGAGGTGGTCGCCACCGCGGGCCAGAACCACCTCGGCGGCGACGACTTCGACGAGCTCCTCGTCGATCTCGTCCTCGCTCGCGCGAAGGTCGCGAAGGCGGACATCGGAGACGCCGCTCTCGCGAAGCTCCGAGGCCAGTGCCGCGAGGCGAAAGAGCGCCTCGGTCCGAGCACCAAGAAGCTCTCGATCGACGTCGAGGGGTCCCTCGGTGCGCGCGCGAAGACGACGGAGATCGTCGTCACGGCGCAGGAGTTCTACGACGCGTGCGGCCCGCTCGTGGACCGCAGCGTCGACACGATGACCCCGGTGATGACGCGGCTCGACGCGGAGGGCAACGACGCGAGCCCCGAGATCGCGGGCATCTACGTCGTCGGCGGCGCGAGCGAGCTGCCGATCGTGGCGCGCACGCTCCGCGCGCGCTTCGGCCGCAAGGTCCACCGGTCGCCCTACCCCGGCGCGGCGATCGCGATCGGCCTCGCGATCGCGTGCGACGAGGCGGCCGGGTTCGAGCTCGCCGACCGCTTCTCGCGCACGTTCGGCGTCTTCCGCGAGGGCGACGCCGGGAAGGCGATCGTCTTCGATCCGATCTTCACGCCCGGCACCGAGCTCCCCGGCCGCACGGGCGAGCCCATCCGGAAGACACGCGGCTACCGGGCGGCGCACAACCTGGGGCACTTCCGCTTCCTCGAGTGCAGCGCGCTCGGCGACGACGGCCGGCCGCGCGGCGACATCGTCGTCTCCGGCGACGTGCTCTTTCCGTTCGAGGCGGGGCTCCGCGCAGGGCCGCTGCTCGGCGACGTTGCGGTCGAGCGGCTCGGCGACGGCCTCCGGGGCCCACGCGTCGAGGAGGAGTACGCCCTCGACGACGCAGGGATCGTCTCGGTGACGATCCGCGACCTCGACTCGGGCTTCGAGCGCGTCTTCCGCCTCGGCGCCTGAAGCGGGGGACGGAAGAGCTCACGCACGGGCGCGCGCGACGTTGGTACGTCGCGTGCAGCGAGGAGGAGGCATGCGTTCGCGGAATGCGCTGCCGGTCTTCTGCGTCGTGTCGCTCCTCGCGGTCGGCTGTCGTCCGACGCGGGACGACGCGCCTGGACGGACGGAGACGCGTTCGGGCGTGCTCGAGCGTGGCGGCGAGGCGACACCTGCGGCGCCGGGAGACATCCCTCGCCGCGTGGACCCGTCCGATCCCCAGGTGCCGGTCGCGCGAGGAACGACGCCGGCTCCCTTCGATCCGGACCGGCCTGGGGAAGCCGCCGAGGTCGCGGTCACGGAGCGCTTTGCGCGGAGCGACGGCGGCGCGGTCTCGGAGGAACGGAGACCACTGCCTGGCGCCGACGACTCCCCGCGGCCTCGGTGGCTCCCGACCACCGACCGGCTGAGCGTCATCCGCAGCGACGACCGCGACCGGAACCTCGGGATCGAGGACGCTGGGCGTCCCTGACGCCGACGTCACGTGCATCTCGCTAGGAAACGTCGGTCCTTCTTCGCGCCAGGGACGGGGCGGCGAGCGCGACGATCGCACCGAGGACGAGCGCTGCACCGAGCAGCTCCGACGTGGGCACCGGCTCCGCGAGCGCGAGGCCGGCGAGCACGGCCGACGCGAGGACGCCCGCGAGCACGCTCGACGCCCGGTTCACAGGCACGCAGAACGCGTTCTCGCGCCCGTCGAGGAGGATGAGCGCGCCGAAGACGCCCGTCCCCTGCGAGAGGAGGCCGATGACGAGCGCGGGGACGAGCGCGTCGGTCGTCCAGAGCGAGGTGAAGCCGTGACGGACGGCCAGCATCGTCGGCCCGTGACCGACCATCGCCACGACCGCGAGGAACGCGACGACCGCGGGGGTCGCGACCATCTGCTCTTCGACGAAGTATCGGATGGACGCGGCGCGGTCGTCGCTCTTCGCGAGGCGGCTCATGAATCGGAGCCGCACGAAGTAGCCAGCCAGGTACAGACCGACGTCGAGCGCGGCGACGGTGGTGAGCTCCGGACGCGAGCGGTCGGCCGTCGCGACGACGAGCGCCGCCAGGCTGAGAGCGAGCGCGAGCCACGACGAGGCGCGCACCTTCCGCCCGGTGAGGGCGTCGACGATCGGCGCGAGCACGAGGACGCCGCCCCGCATGAGCAGCATCATGAAGACGATCGACACGCCCTCGAACGTGTAGGCGAGCGTCGTGGTCGCGATGATCGCCGCCGTCGCGAGGCCCGAGAGCGCCGTCCACGGACCAGGCACCGGCACACGCCGCCCGAAGAGCGTGCGGTGGCCCGCGTGCTTCCACCACCCCGACGCAGAGAGGAAGGCGAGCATCCCGGCGAGCGACGCGAGGGTGGTGACCGGGAGGAGCTCGAAGCCCCCCGTGGTGCTCGACACGACCTTCGTGATCCCGCCATACGGCGCGTAGCAGAGGAAGTACCCGAGCGCGAAGAGCCAGATCATGCGTCCGTCTCGCGCGAGAGGACGAGGCGCGCGCAAGGCGAGGCGGAGCTCGACGAAGCGTCTGGCACACGCGCGCTGAGCTCGAGGAACGCCGCTCCGAGCCAGCGCAAGAACGCGCGATCCCAGGGCGGCCCGTCGGGATGGCTCGCGCGCACGCGCGCTCCGAGCTCCGCGTCCCAGGCGGTGAACGCTCGCGCGAGCGAGGCATGGACCGCGCGGGCCTCGTCCGCGGCGGCCCGATCGTCGACGTAGACGCTCTCGCAGACGTAGTAGTTGCAGGTCGCCGGCCGGCGATCGGAGCCGACGACGCACCCATCCTGTGCATGATACACGCACTTGGCGAGCTTCGGCCCATCGGGACGCGCGAGGCCCTTCGCCTTCCGGAGCGCGAGACCGTCGCCGTGGGGCACCAGGTTCCGAGCGCAGATCTCTCCCTCGAGCCAGGCGAGCGCCTCGTCGCCGCCGAGCGCGACGATCCGTCCGACGTCGGACCAGTCCATCGTCGGCGGCGCGACGCAACATCCCGCCGGCGAGTGCGGGCACGCCGCGCAGACCGACGAGAGGAGACGCGTGTGCGGACCGAGGACGACCAGCCGGAGCATCGCGGGAGCTCCCGCAATCTTAGCAGCGTGACGCGACGTTCAGGCGCCGCGGCGGCGCGTGAGGCGGGCGAGGGCCGCGAGGGCGAGGCCGAGCGCGACGGCAGAGAACGCGTTCGTGCGACCGGAGCGCGGCGTCGCGACGGAGCAGCCGCTGTCCTGCATCTCCGCGGTCGGGTCGACGCCGCCGACGCGGCCGCCGCGTCCGCCTTCGCCATCGTCGTCGTCCGACGAGACGTCCGCGCCGTTGGCGCCGATCTTCAGCGTCTGCTCCGGCGAGTCGGGGTCGTTCGTCTTGAAGGTGAGCGTGGCGGAGGAGGCGCCGCCGCTCGAGTCGAACGAGACCTCGACGTCGGCGGTGCCCTTCGGCGCGATCTTCACCTCGCCGCCCGAGACCTTGAAGGCCGGGTCGGAGCTCGTGACGCTGAAGACGCCTTCCATCTCGCCCGTGTTCTGGACCGTGATCTTCTTCGTGGCCTTGCCGCCGGACTTCACGTCGCCGAGGGAGATACCGGTCGTCGGGACCTTCACGTTCGGCAGCGGGATGTGGACGTTCACCGTGTTCGACGAGACGGCGATCGGCGCGCCCTTGTAGTCCTTCGACACCGCGTCGAAGCTGAACTTCGTGAGACCGAAGGTCGGGTACCCCGCGACGCTGTCGACGACGACGTTGGGCTTCACCGCGAGCTGGCCGGCGTAGCTGACCTCACCGCGAATGACGACGGAGAGGTCGAGCGCGTCCTGGTCGCCGACGATGACGCGGGCGGGCGCGTTCTTCGCCTTCGCGGACGCGGGGCCGAAGGAGACCTCGTTCGCCTTGAACGTGAACGTCGGGCTCGTGGCTGCCTGGATGGCGAGCGTGCCGGTCGCGATCCCGGAGTCGACGCTCATCTGCGAGAACGGCATCGCGTAGATCGTCGACTGGGCGAGCGCCGGGCCGGGGGTGACGAGGGTGCCCGGGTCGAGGCCCCACGCAGGGACCGCGCCGGAGGCCTTCACGTCGTACTTGAACGAGGCGCCCTGGACGCGGTTCAAGAGCTCGTTGGCGTTGTAGTTGACGCTGATGCCGTAGATCGACGCCTCGAGCGCCGGGAGGAGCGTGTAGCGGACGTCCATCTTGCCGGCCGCGCCTTCGAGCGGCTTCACGTCGACGTAGCCCTTCTCGGTCCACGTCGCCTCGACGAGCGCGGAGGCGGGCATCGTCACCTTCACGAAGGGCTCGGTGCCGACCGGCGCGAGCTGGAACTTCGCGCGGACCTTGATCTGGCCCTTGTCCATCCAGCCCGAGTCGATGACGTCACCGGGCGTGGTCTTGATCTCGGCCTTGAGCTCGCCGACGCCCGTGGTGCACTTGTTCGCGGCGGCCTGCTGGCAGGGGGCGGCGAGCGCGGACGAGGCGCTCCCGAGGAGCGCGGCGGAGACGGTGCCGAACAGCGCTGCACGAGCGAGAATGCGGGAAGCGGCCATGGTGGTGTCCTCTGTGGCCTTGTGTACGCAAACGTAGGGCCAGGACCTTCACGCTGCCAAGTCACTGAAATGACTTGGGGCTTCCCGACGAACCTGGAGCCGACGGGGTCCCGAATGGAGGACCCCGGATCCATCACGCGGTCACGGCTTCCGACCGAAGATCCCGAACAGCTTCCCGAAGACGCGCGCGAGCTTCGACTCCGGCGGCCGCCACGAGGGCACGACCGCAGGCCCGGCGTACTTGCCGAGGTCGCGAAGGACGTCGTCGATCGGGCGCGCGCGATCGAGCTTCACGGCGAGCGCCCGGCCGCTCCGTGCGTCACGGGCGTCGATCGCCATCACGCAGTGCTCGTCGAAGGAGAGGCGGAAGGTGACCTTCCCCTTGTCCCGGAGCGACGCGTCCTCGACGACGGCCGAGCAGATGTACTCGTTCGCGCTGACGTCGGGCGCCTCACCCTGGAAGATGGGGAGGACGGCGCTCCCGAGAAGATCGGCGTCCACCGTGACCTTGCTCTCCGCGGGCAGCCGCGCGTTCCGCGTCACGATCGGGACGAAGCGGAGCCCGAGCGCGCCGTGCCCGACGCTCATCGGGAGGACGTCGAGGAGCGTCGGCGAGGAGCCCGAGCCGATCTCGTCCGCGAGGAGCGCGGCGCCGAGGGCGACCGCCTCGTCCGGGTTGATGCGCTTGCTCGGGCGGCGCCCGAACATCTTCTCGACCGCCTTCTGGACCGCGGGCACGCGCGTCGAGCCGCCGACGAGGAGGACGTCGTCGATCTGGGTCGGCTCGAGGCCGCTCGCGGCGAGCACCTCGCGGGCGATCGCCGTCGTCCGCGCGACGAGCGAGACCGTGAGCTCCTCGAAACGATCCCGCGTCACCTCCACGCGGAGCGCCCTCACCGGGCTCCGCGCGAAGTCGTGCAGCTCGACGAGGTACTCCGTCTGGACCGAGAGCGCCCGCTTCGCGAGCTCGGCCGCCTCGCGGAGACGCGCGATCTGCTGCGGGTCGGGGTCCGCTTCCACGCCCTCGAGCCGCTGGAACTCGCCGTAGATCCACGAGGCGAGGATGTCGTCGAAGTCGGCGCCGCCGACGAAGTTGTCGCCGCCCGTCGTGACGACCTCGAGTCGCCCGTCGCTCACGTCGACGACGGAGAAGTCGAAGGTTCCGCCGCCGAGGTCCCAGACCGCGACGCGCGCCTTCTTGCCCTGCTTGTGGCCGTAGGCGACCGCCGCCGCCGTCGGCTCGTTGACGATGCGGTGGACGACGAGGTTCGCGTCGCGCGCGGCGCGCCGAACGGCCTCGCGCTGGACCTCCGAGAAGTACGCCGGCACGGTGACGACCGCCGCCTCGACCTTCGTCCCGAGGTGGGCCTCGGCAGACGCGCGAACCTCTTCCAGGACCAGCGTGGCGATGCGGTCCATCGAGACGACGCGATCGTCGAGGTGGACGCCGAAGCGCTGGCCTTCGGCCTCCGCGAGCGGGTACGCGAAGTGGCGCTGCAGCTCGGCGGCGACGTCGTGGCGGTAGCTCCTCCCGAGGAGGCGCTTCGAGCCGTACACCGTTCGCCGCGGGTGGAGCACCTGGCGGTCGGCCGCGCGCTGGCCGACGTGGTGCGTGCCGTCGGGGTCGAACGTGATCATCGACGGGATCGTGTTCGTGCCCGTGCGCCCGGGGATGATCCGCGGCTTGCCGTCCACGACGTAGGACGCGCACGTGTTCGTCGTCCCGAGGTCGATGCCGATCACGACCCCGGTCTTCTTCACCGCGAGCGGCTCGATCTCGGGCGCTGCGTCGTCCTCGACCTCCATCGAGAGGTCGAAGGCAGGCAGCGGGGCGGGCTTCGGCGCGGCCGGACGCGCCTCGCGCAGGTGCTCGCCCGGGAGCGGCGGCGCGGCGGCGCGAGCGCCGG
>JALHPN010000305.1 GCA_022842465.1 Polyangiaceae bacterium
CTCGCGACGGGCAGCAGCACCGCGCGCACCCCGGCGGCGGCGAGCGCGTCGATCCCGCGCGGCCCCACGTGCTCGAGGTGGTCGGCCGACAGCGCGGAGACCTCGGCGCAGAGCTCCGCGCCGCCGACGTCCGCGAACTGGCCCACGTGCATCCGGACGCCGACGCCGTGCCGGCGCGCCGTCTCCGCGACGAGCCGTGCCTCCTCGACCGTGAACGCGTTCTGGTCGACGTAGGCGTCGACGAAGGCGCAGAGCCCGTCCTTGGCGAGCTCGGAGACGAGCGAGGTCGAGGCGCGGAGGACGTAGTGGTCGCGGTTCGAGCGGGCCACCTCCGGGAGCGCGTGGAGCGCGAGGAACGTGGGCACGACGTGCGGGACGTCGGCGCGCGCGCGGACCTCGGCGATCGCCTCGAGCTGCTTGCGCTCGCCCTCGGGATCGAGCCCGTAGCCGCTCTTCACCTCGCAGGTCGTGACCCCGAGCGCCGCCATGCGACGGAGGCGCGCGGCGAGGTTCGCGGCGAGGTCGGCGCGCGTCGCGGCGCGGACGGCGCGATGGCTCGCGAGGATCCCGCCTCCCGCCGCGGCGATCGCGCGATAGTCCGCGCCCGCCATGCGCATCGCATACTCCTCGTGACGCGACCCGATCCACGCCGCGTGGGTGTGGGCGTCGACGAGGCCCGGCGTGACGACGTGGTCGCCGTGATCGAGCACGGGCACGTCGTTGGGGAGCTCGGCGCGCGGGCCGACCCACTGGATCGCGTCGCCTTCGTAGACGACCGCGCCGTCCTCGACGACGCCGAGGGGGTCGGCCTCCGTCGCGCGCGCAGGGTCGCACGTCACGATGCGCCGCGCCGCGATCGCCCTCCGGATCATGTCGGCCCTCGCTCGAGCGCGCGCTGCATCTCCTCCGCCACGGGGGCGCTCGCGGCGAACACCTCGGCCCGCGCGGCCTCGTCGAGGAGCGGCTGCGGCGGCGCGCGGCGGCACATCGCATCCATCCGTCCGCGCGCCTCTTCGCAGCGCGCGCGGAAGGCCGCGCTCCCTTCCGCCTCGCGCACGAGGGCGGCGTGGACCTCGTCGGCCATGTCGGCGCGGGAGCACACGAGCAGGGCGTCGCACCCGGCGAGGACGGCGAGGACGGCGGCTTCCCCCGCGCCCGACGTGATCGCCTTCATCTCGAGATCGTCCGAGAAGAGGACGCCGCGGAACCCCAGCGAGTCGCGGAGCAGCTCCGTCGCGATCGCGCGCGAGAGGGTCGCGGGCCGCGCCGCGTCGAGCGCGTCGTAGACGACGTGGGCCGTCATCATGGCGTCGATCGACGGGCGGGTCGCGATCGCGCGGAACGCGGCGATCTCGGTCGCCTCGAGGCCTGCGCGATCGCGGCTCACGCGCGGGAGCGCGAGGTGGGAGTCGACCGTCGTGTCCCCGTGTCCAGGGAAGTGCTTCGCGCACGTGAGCACGCCGCCGGCGGCGAGTCCGTCGGCGAACGCCCCGGCGAACCGGGCGACGCCCTCCGGCGTGGTCGCGAAGGCGCGATCGCCGATGATGGGGTTGTCCTCCCGGGTGTGCACGTCGACGACGGGCGCGAAGCTCATCGTGATCCCGAGCGCGCGGAGCTCCTTCGCCTGCGCCTCCGCCACGCGGCGGACGAGGGACGCGTCGCCGAGATCGCCGAGCCGCCGCATCGGCGGGAGGGGGAGGGCAGGGGGCCCGAGCCGCACGACGCGGCCGCCCTCCTGATCGATCGCGACGAGCGGCACGTGGCCGTCGCCCGCGGCAGAGGCGACGTCGGCGGCGAGCTTCGCGACGGCGCCGAACCCCGCCGTCACGTTGCGCTTGAAGAGGACGACCCCGCCGCGCTCGCCGTGCGCGAGGGCGCTCCGCTCCTCCGGGGCGAGCTCGGCTCCCCGGAGGCCGACGACGACGAGCCGGCCGCAGAGGGCTGCCGTGGTGTCCTTCATGGGCGCCATCCTAGCGCCTCTGCGCTTGGACGAGCGCGTTCCAGTCGTGAGGGCAGCGCGCGTCGTCGTACGAGGCGGGCCCCGCGCAGACGGCCGCGTTCCGCGACGGTCCGACGAGGAGCGCCTGGCCGCGCGAGAGGAACCCGAAGGCCGATCTCCACTCACGCTCGACGGCGGTGACGGCCATCTCCGCCTCCGTGTTCGCCTGGAGCTTCTGGAGCTTGAAGAGGATCTGCTGCCGGATTTCGGGGTCGTCCGTGAGCGCGTAGACGCGCTGGAGGTGCGCCGCCGCGGCCTCCGCCTCGCCGTACTTGCTCAGCATCGACGACGCCGCGAGGGAGCGATCGGCGTCCGCCCCGAGCTCGACGGCGCGCGCGAGGGCCGCGGCGCCGTCCTTCCGCCACTGGTCGATCTCCTTGTCGTCTTTCAAGAACGAGGGCGCGAGGAAGGCGACGAACTGGCCGTAGTGCGTCCAGATCTCCCCGTCGTCGGGGCGCTCGCGCGTGCCGCGCTCGAGGTACCTCCGCGCGACGCGCGCCTCCTCTGGCCCCGCGCCCTGCGGCGTGAAGAGCAGGATCGTGTCGGCGAAGAGGTAGAGGAGCTTGAAGTCCGGCTCGAGCGCGAGGATGCCGTCGAAGTAGCGCGTGACGTCGGGGAAGGGGCGTTTCTCCTGCCAGTGGACGCCGTACTCGACGATGAGCTTCGCCCAGAGGAGATCGGCGCTCGCGGCGTGGTAGCCGAGCGTGACGACGCGGAGCTGCTCCGGCGGCGGGAGGAGGAAGACGTCGTCGCGCTGCTTCACGCGGTGGACGTCGGCCGCGAGCGTCGGTTGCACCGCGGTGATCACGAGCGCCGCGCCAGAGGCCGCCGCGAGCGCGGTGAGCGTGAAGAGATCCGGTCCGGGGAAGCGCTTGCTCATTCGAGCTCGGCCTCCACGTACATGGGCGGCGGGCTCGGCGGCCCTCCGCCCGGGACGAGCGTCGCCTTCTCGCCGGGGCGGACCGCGCCCCGGATCTCGAACAGGCTGAGGACGCCGTCGCCGTCGAGGTCGCCGCGCGCCTGCGCGACGAACGACGTCATCGCGTCCTTCGGCGACGTCTCGAAGGCGAACGCATAGGCGTGCGGGACGTCCTCGGCGACCGGGCGGAACCCGAGCGCCTTCCACGTGGGGCCGTCCCACGTCCCGGGCGGATCGGCCTCCTTGCGACCGCGAGGCGGGACCGCCGGCGTGAGGGGCGCGGACTCCGGAAAGTGCCCGTTCGCGTCGCCGTACGCGACGGCGAGCACGCCGAGGCGGCGGAGGCCGTCGACGGGCTCGACGAGCCGCGACGCGTGCAGATCACGGAAGAACGCCGGGACCGCGACGGCGAGGACCGAACCGCCGAGGGCCGTCGCGATCGCGAGCTCGACCGGCGTGAACCTCCGCACCGGTCACTCCTCCGCGTCCTGCTTCTCGAGCTTGCCGACCTTCGCGGAGAGGGTCGGGTCCGCCTCGATCGTCAGCGTGTACGACGAGCGATGGCCGTCGCCGTCCAGATCGCCCTCCGCCGTGACGACGGCCTTCGCGCTGCTGCCCGTGCCCTCCGAGCGGAGGTTGTACTGGTAGCACTGGGGCTGGATGAGGAAGAACTTGAGCTCCTTCCAGGGGCTCCCGTCCCAGTCCGCGCCGTTCGACTGGTAGCGCTGGCCGCGCACGCTGATCGCCTCGGCCGGCACCGGCGTCCGCGCGCTCGGCGGGAAGTGCCGCATGGCGTGCACGTCCTTCTGCGACGCGCCCGCCGGCTGCGTCGCGTCCGACGTGTCGAAGTACTCGGCGCTGCGGGTCCCGAGCCGCGCCACGGACTCGACCGCCTCGGCCGTCTTGCCGTGCCGCACGTACCGCGCGAGGGCGTACATGCCGACCGCGCTCAGCACGGCGGCGAGCGCGACGAAGTTCATCACCTCGATGAGGGAGAACCCGTGGCGAGACCCGCGACGCACGGAGGGCACGATACTCGAAACCACGCGGAAGGTCATTGTCTTCCCCACACGCCGCCTCTCCGCCGTCGAGGCGCACGACAAAAAGCGTCGTCCCCCCGACCGCGGCTGCGGGCGAGGGGACGAAGCGCATCGCGTGAGCTCAGGTCAGCTCAGGCCGTGACGGATCTCACTCCTCCGGGTCGACCTCGCCGATGGTCGGCGCGAGGCGGAGCTGGCCGTCGGTGACCGCGCCGAGCATCGAGAACGTCGACGGGACGTTGTCGCCGTCGAGGTCGCCCATCGCCGTCGCCGTCATCACGGTGCCGATCGTCGCGTTGGTCGCGTCGGACGTGTAGTTGTACATGTAGTACTGCGGGGTCGTCATTTCGAACTTGAGGCAGTAGAAGCCCGCGCCCGGCGTCGCCTGGTCGCGGTTCCAGTCCGTGTTCGCGGCGGGGTTCGACTGGTACTTGCGGCCCGACACGTTCGCGATGCCGTTGGGGACCGGCTGGCTCGCCGAGAGGCAGAGGCGGCGGTTCAGCGCGGCGGTGCCGCCGACGGCGAGGACCGTGGGGTCCATGATCTCGCGCTCGAGCGCGGTCGCGGCGTCCTTGCCGATCTGACCGATCGAGTTCTTCGCCTCCGCCGTCTTCGCGTTCGCGATGTACTTGCGGACGCCGTAGATGGCGAGGACCGCGAGGACGCCGACGATGGCGACGACGATCATGAGCTCGACGAGCGTGAAACCGCGGCGATTCTTGAGGTGGGTACGGATCATGTGTTTATCCCTCGTGGTTTCGGCCAAATCTACCCATTCGTCGCGGCCGGCGAGCGATGGGGGGGAGTCTCTCGGCGTGCGGTCAGGAGACCGTCACTGCCCTTCGTTCCGGATGTAGATGTCGCCCGCGTTCGAGGTCGTGACGAGCTCGGTCGGGGCGGTGGAGTCGTTGTTGTCGAGGTTCGCCATCGCCGCAGCGATGTACCAGGCGCGCGGGCTCGCCGCGGTGCCGGCAAGGTTGTTCAGGCCGGTGACCCAGCCGTCGCCGAGCCCCGTGGGGGACCCGCCGACGCCGGCGATCGTCATGTACTGGAACTGCACCGGGCCGTCGGCGTGGACCGCGAGGAGCGCCCACGTGTTCGTGCTGCCGCCCGTGCAGGTCGGGTTCCACTGCGTCTTCTGCTTGCCGGTCTTCGTGATGTCGGACTCGGGGCAGCCCTGCGTGCCGATGTTGACGTAGACGCCGCGCTCGGCCTTGTAGGCCTCCTGCGCGACGCGGATCCCCTGGAGCATGCTCCGGGCTTCGGTGACCTTGCTGCTCGTGACGAGCTTCCGGTACCCGACGACCGCGATGACGGCGAGGACGCCGACGATGGCGACGACGATGGCGAGCTCGACCAGCGTGAAGCCGCGCGCGCTCAGCGTCGCGCGGCTCCGGAGCTGACCGTCCTTGCGCATCGTGACGAGACACGGAAGCGAAGCGCGTGCCATCGGGGGTCTCCTCGGGTGACGAAGGCCGATCCTACGGAAAAACCCGAGAAACCGAGAAGTAAACGACGTCTCGCCCGCACGTCGGCGCACCTCGCCGCACGCGGACGACCGACAAAAAACGTCCATTCGGTCGCGGCGGACGGACGAAAAGCGCGCGTCGACGCTGTGCGCCCTTGTCGTCATCCCTGGATCTTGGGCCGCGGGATGTTGCCGATCGGGATGGCCGGGTCCGACTGCTCGCTCACGGGCTCCTCGTCGTCGTCCTGGAGCGCGTGCTTCTGCATCCGGTAACGGAGGCTTCGCATCGTGACGCCGAGCAGCTTCGCCGCGTTCGTCCGCACGCCGCCCGTCCGATCCAGCGCCTGGAGGATGAAGCGGCGCTCGACCTCCCCGAGCACGTCGTCGAGGTTCACGCCCTCCTCGGGGAGGGAGACGAGCGACGGGGTCGGCTGCGCGACGACGCCGGAGAGCTCGTGCGGGAGATCGCCGAGCCCGATGATGGATCCCTGCGCGAGCGCGACGGCGCGCTCGATGACGTTCTCGAGCTCGCGCACGTTCCCCGGGTACGCGTAGGCGTCGAGCGCGCGGAGCGCGTCGGGCGCGAACCCGCGGATCGCCTTGCCGTGCTCGCGCGCCGTCCGCTCGAGGAAGTGCTCGGCGAGCTCGGGGACGTCCTCCCGCCGGTCGCGGAGCGGCGGCACCTCGATGCGGATGACGTTGAGGCGGTAGTAGAGATCCTGCCGGAACTTCCCGGCCTTCACGTCCTCCTCGACGACGCGGTTCGTCGCGGCGAGGACGCGCACGTCCACCGTCGTCTCGTTCGCCTCGCCGACGCCGCGCACCTTCCGCTCCTGGAGGACGCGGAGGAGCTTCACCTGCACGCCGAGCGGGAGCTCGCCGACCTCGTCGAGGAGCACTGTGCCGCCGTCGGCCTCGCGGAAGATGCCGAGCTTCCGCGTCGCCGCGCCCGTGAACGCGCCCTTCTCGTGGCCGAAGAGCTCGCTCTCCACGAGCGCCTCCGGGATCGCGCCGCAGTTCACGACGAGGAAGGGGCGCTCCTTGCGGTCCGACACGTCGTGGACGGCGCGCGCGACGCGCTCCTTGCCGGTGCCGCTCTCGCCGGTGATGAGGACGGTGCTGCGGCCGGTCGCGATGCGCCCGACGAGCTCGAGCACCTTCGTCATCGCCGTCGAGCGGCCGAGGAGATCCTTCGGGCTCTTCCGGTCGACCTGCGCGCGGAGGCGCGCGTTCTCCGTGACGAGGGCCCGCTTCTCGAACGCCTTCGCGACGAGCGCGCGGAGCTCGGCCGTGGCGAACGGCTTCTGGACGAAGTCGTACGCGCCCCGCTTCATCGCCTCCACGGCGGTCTCGAGCGCGCCGTGGGCGGTCATCACGATGACCTCCGTCTCGGCGTTCCGCTCCTTGCCGTGCGTGAGGACGTCGAGGCCGGAGCCGTCCGGCATCATCAGATCCGTGAGGACGAGGCCGAAGGGGACGGGCGCGTTGCGGAGCGCCTCCTTCGCGGCGACGAAGCCGGCCGCGACGGTGACGTCGTAGCCCTCGCGCTTGAAGAGGATGGTGAGCATCTCCCGGAGACCGGGCTCGTCGTCCACCACCAAGATGCTGCCGCGGGCGTTCATCCGAACGGGCAACGATACCGAACGGCACCACCCCCGACCCAAGAAAACGGCCACCTCGTCCGCGAGGACGGGGTGGCCGTAGCTAGCACGGAGCGAGCCTCTTTCGGGCTCGCGGCGCGGCGACTCTCACTCCTTGAGCTTCGCGAACGCCGCCTTCGTCTCGCCCGCGCCGACGGTCACCGAGATGGACTTCTTCAGCGACTGCTCGGCGTTGATGAACAGGACCGTGTGCGCGCCCGCCGCGACCGGGACCTTGAGCTTCGGGGTCGGGCCGAGGGGCTTACCGTCGAGCACGACCGACGAGGGCGGGATCGAGTTGATGTTGAGGAAGGCCTCGCCGCCCGCGGCGGCCGGCGGATCCTTCTTCGGGGTCGCGGCCGCGGCGGTCGGGTTCGTGCCCTCGCCGGCGAGGAACGCGGGCGGATCCTTCTTCGGCGTCGCGGCCGCGGGCTTCTCGCCGCCGCCCGTCGCGGGCGTGGTGTGCGCGGCCGGCTGGACCGCCGCCGGCGCGGGCGCCTGGCCCTTCGGCGTCAGCTCGACCGTGAACGACTTCTCCGCGATGCCGTCGTCGAACGAGATCGGACGACGGAGCTCCTCGAAGCCCGGCGCCGTCGCGACGAGCTCGTACTTGTCCGTCGGCTCGAAGTCGATCGCGATGGGGAAGGTCGGGATCTCCTTCCGGTTCGTCGGCGACGCGACGAGGTACACCTTCGCGCCCGGCGTCCCGAGCTGGAACATCACCTTGCCCTTGAGCACCTTGAGGGCGACGTTGCCGAGATCGACCATCTCGTTTTTGCCGACGCTGACGGTCTTCTCCATCGGCGCGTAGCGATCGCTGCCGGCGACGCGGATCTTGTGGTCGCCCGCCTCGAGGTCCTTCACCTCCTGGGGCAGCGTCCCGTACTCCTTGCCGTCGACGAAGAGCTTCACGCCCGGCTGGTTGCCGGAGACCTTCACGCCGGTGCCGACGAGGCCCTTCGTGGCGACGAGGGAGAGATCGATCGTCGCGCTCTTGCCGGCCTCGATCGCCGTCGCCTTGGGCGAGGGCGCGTCGTAGCCGGGCGCCGTCACCTTCACGAGGTGCGTGCCCGGCGCGACGTCACGCACGATGCACGGCGAGCTGTCGCAGCGCTTCGTGTCGTCGACCCAGATCTCGAGGCCGCTGACGGGCTTGCCCACGGCGTCGGCCGCGTTGATGACGAGCGTGCCGGGGCCGCGCTGCTGCATCGTCGCGTAGATGCCGACCCCCGCGAACGCGAGGATCGCGGCGAGGAGGCCGATCCACATCCCGGCCTTGCCGGATCCGGGCTGACGCGGGACGACCGCGGTCGCTTCCATCGCCCGCTGCACGGGCGGCATCTGCGGCGCCGCGGACGCGGGCGGCTGGCTCACGGGGGGAGCCGAGGGCATCCCCGCCGACGGCGGGTTCGAGGGCGTCATGGCCGGCGGCGGGGCCGAGGGCGGCCGCATCGGCATGTGCATCGGCGCCGTCGTCGTCTGCCCGGGGGGCGGCGGCGGCGGCATCGGCGCCGTCGACGTGCTGGGGTTCGGGTGGCGGACGGTGCCGGGAGGCGGCGGCGGGGCCTAGCGCATCG
>JALHPN010000306.1 GCA_022842465.1 Polyangiaceae bacterium
GCGAAGGTCGGGACGAGCCCGGGCGGCGTCGGCCGCGGGACCGCCCTCCGCGCCCCGGACGGTCGCGCGCTCGCCGCCTTCGCGGGCGGCTGCTTCTGGGGGACGGAGGACACGTTCCGCCACGTCGACGGCGTCACCGCGACCGCGGTCGGCTACACGGGCGGGAAGACCGAGAGCCCGAGCTACGAGGACGTCTGCGCGCACACGACGGGACACGCCGAGGCGGTCCTCGTCGAGTACGACCCCGCGAAGGTCACCTACGCCGATCTCGCTCGCGTCTTCTTCGAGACCCACGATCCGACGACCGTGAACCGTCAGGGGCCGGACGTCGGCGATCAGTACCGGAGCGAGGTCTTCACCTTCGACGAGACGCAGGCGAAGATCGCGCGCGACGCGGCGGCCGCGGCGCAGAAGGAGCTCGGGAAGACCGTCGTGACGCGCATCACGCCGATCGGCGCGTTCTGGAAGGCAGAGGAATACCACCAGCAGTACGACGAGAAGACGGGGCGGAAGTCCTGCCCGCTCCCGATGCGCCGGAAGTCCACCTGAGCTACGCTCCGCGCCCATGATGAACGGGCGTTCCCGGGCTCTCCTCTGCGCGGCCGCATTCGTCCTCCCGCTCGCGACGGCGAGCTGCAAAGACAAGGGGGAGAAGAGCGCCGAGGCGGCGAAGGCGAACCTCGAGCTCGTCGTGCGGCTCGTCAACGAGGACGTCAACGAGATCGAGCGCGGGCTTCCCGAGGGCGCGAAGAAGATCGCGATCACGGTCGGCAAGGAGAAGGACGTGCGCGGCAACCCCGCCGTCGTCCGCACGGCGCTCCTCAAGATCCGCCAGCAGGTGCCCGACCTCGGCATCGCGAAGTCGACCTTCTTCGCGCTCACGGACGACAAGGGCGTCGCGATCCGGAACGACCTCGAGCAGGACACGATGGCCGGGAAGAGCGTGGTCGATCGCTACCCGGCGTTGAAGGGACTGCTCGAGGCCGGCACCTTCGCCGCGACGACGGGCGAGTTCGGGACCCCGAACCCGCTCGGACCCGACCGCGAGTGGGTCGCGGGCACCCCCGTGAGGCGCGAGGACGGGTCGCTCGTGGGCCTCCTCGTCACGGGCTGGACGTACCGGCGCTTCGCCTACCATCTCCAGGAGACGCTCAAGCGAGACCTCCAGGAGCAGCTCGTGAAGAGCGGTGACACGGGGAAGCTCCCGGTCGTCTACGTGCTCCTCTTCGACAAGGACGCCGTCTACGGCGCGCGCGGAACCCCGCCCGTCGACGAGGCCGCGCTGAAGGACGCCGGCGTCTTCGCGAAGACCGCGAGCGGACCGGCGGAGGGAGCGCTGACGATCACCGATCGGGCCTTCGGCTGGGCCGCGACCCGCCTCCCGAGGCTCTCCGCCGACCTGGGCGTCATCGTGCTCCGCAGCGAGATCTGACGCCGCGTCAGGGCGCCGTGCCGGCCCGGCCGAGCCGGTGCAGACCGAGGAGCGCGAGCGCCCATCCGACGAGGACGAGCGCGCCGCCGAGGCTGCGCGACGTGGACCCGGCGACGCCGAGCCCGATCGCCACGAGGACCACCGCGACGAGCACGACGGTGCGGGCGCGCGCGTACCCCGCCTCGTCCACGGTGCCGCTGTTTCGTGGGTCAGCCACACCCGATCTCTAACAGAGGCGTGATAAGAAAAGGACCATGCCGCGCTTCGCTGCGCTCGACCTCGGCTCGAATGCGCTCCGGCTGCGGATCGTGGAGGCGAACGCGCCCGTGAACGGGCGGGACTCGCAGCTGTCGCTGATCCCCGACACGAGCGCCTACCGCGAGGTGCTGAGCCTCCGCGCCCCGGTTCGCCTCGGCAGCGAGGTCTTCGTCACCGGGCGCCTCGCCGCCGCGTCGATCGGGCAGGCCTGCACCGCGCTCCGCGAGTTCCGCGACGCGATGGACAACGCCAAGGTGGACGCCTACCGCGCCACGGCCACGAGCGCGGTCCGCGAGGCCTCGAACGCGGCGACGCTCGTCGAGCGCGCGCGCCGCGAGGCCGGCATCGAGCTCGAGGTCATCGAGGGGATCGAGGAAGCGCGCCTCATCCAGCTCGCGGTCGTGCGCCGGCTCGGGCTCGACGACCGCCGCGCGCTCCTCGTGGACGTGGGTGGCGGCTCGACCGAGCTCACCTTCCTCGATCGTGGGCGGAGCGCCTTCGCGATCTCCCTCCCCCTCGGCACGGTGCGCCTCCTCGAGACGTACCTGCGCGGAACGAAGACGGTCGACCGTGCACGGCAGAAGCTCCTCTTCGAGGGCGTCGACCGCGCGCTCGCGGAGGCCGCTCCGCAGCTGAAGAAGATGCCGTTCGAGATGGTCGTCGGCACCGGCGGCAGCGTCGACACGCTCTCGGAGCTCTGTCCGATCAAGGGCGGTCACGCCGGGTACCCGCGCGCCGTCGACGTGCCGGTGATGCGCGCCCTCCTGACGAAGATGTTCGGGATGACGAGCGAGCAGCGCCGCGAGGAGTACGGCCTCCGCCCCGATCGCGCCGACACGATCGTCCCTGCGGCTTCGATCTTCCTCCGCGCGTCGGAGCTCTTCGGAGCGCAGGCCATCGTGGCGCCCGGCGTCGGCCTCAAGGAGGGCATCCTCGAGGAGCTCGTCGACAAGCACACGGGCCGCTGGGACAAGGACGCGGACACGCGCACGGTCATCGACGCCTGTCTCCGGTTGGGCAAGCGCTACGGCTTCGACCAGGCCCACGGCGAGCTCGTCGCGAGCTTCGCGCTCTCGCTCTTCGACGACATGCAGGCGCAGCACCGGCTCGGCGAACGGGATCGCCTCCTCCTGCGCGCGAGCGCGCTCCTCCACGACGTCGGCGACTACGTCCGGTACGACGGACACCACAAGCACAGCTACTACCTGATCCAGCACTCGGACATCATGGGCCTCACGCCGGACGAGCGCGCGATCGTGGCGAACGTGGCGCGCTACCACCGGAAGAGCCCGCCCGACGCGTCGCACCCGAACTACCGTGACCTCGACAAGGACGCGCGGATCAAGGTGCGGAGCCTCGCGGCGATCCTGCGCATCGCCGACGCGCTCGATCGCGAGCATCTCGGGAAGGTGAAGGGCGTACGCTCGGAGATCGACGCGAGCAAGCGTCGGCTCGTCCTCCAGATCGAGGGCGCCGAGGACCGCGAGCTCGAGGAGTGGACGGTGCGCGCGAAGAGCGAGCTCCTTCGCGACGTGTTCGACCTCGAGATCGCCATCGACGGCGCGCCGGGGCGTCCGTCGTCTCGGCCCGAGCCGTCTGCGGCGCCCGCGTCCGGCTCCTTCCGTACCTCGGCGAAGTAGTCTACGTTCGCGTCCCGATGTGGGGTCGCTCTTCGTGGTGGACGTCCGAGGCGGCCTCGCGTGCGTCCGGTTCCTTTCCGGCGCTCTGCGCCGTCGCCGCGTTGCTCGGCGGCTGCGCCGGCAAGAGCGTGCCCGATCCCAGGGACGCGGCGGATGCCTACGCCGAGGCCGCGGCCCGCGGTGACGCAGACGCGATCTACGACATGATGACGGACGCGGCGCGGCGGTCCCGCTCGCGCGAGGACGTGAAGAAGCTGGTCGCCGAGCAGAAGGCCGAGCTCGCGGACCAGGCGAAGCTCGTGCGCGGGAAGGGCACCCGCGTCGAAGCGACCGCGCGCCTCCGATACGACGACGGTGAAGAGGCGCAGCTGGAGCTCCGGGACGGTCGCTTCTGGATCACGTCGTCCGGCGCCCTCCCGGGCGGCTCGCGGACGCCCGAGCAGGCGCTCGACCAGCTCCGGCGGGTCCTCGCGCGTCGCAGCTACGCGGGCCTGATGCGCGTGCTCACGCCCGCGACGCGCGCGGCCATCGAGCAGGATCTCCGCTCGCTCGTCACCGGCCTCGAGCGCCCGGACACCCTGCCGGTGGCGATCACCGGCGACACCGCGACGGTCACGGTGCCCGGCGGTCACAGCGTGAAGTTGAAGCGAGACGGCGGCGTCTGGCGCGTCGAGGATTTCGACTAGGTACGTGTGCTACGTAGGACCTCGCGGCTCAGCCCCTCTCCCATGCGCCGGTCCAAGGTCCTCCTCGCCCTCGCCGTCCTCCTGCCGCTGGTCGGGCTCGTCCTCGCCCTGCCGAGAACCGCGCGCGCGTTCGGCGACGTCGGCGCGTTCGACCCGCGCATCCTCCTCGTCGGGGGCGTGACGGGCGCCGCACGCCCGACGGCGGCGGCGCGATGGTCGTGGGAGCTCGTGCAGCGGACGAGCGCGCCCGCGCGCCTCAAGCCCACGCAGGTGCGCGCCGACGACGCGGCGGTCGTCGAGGGCCCCTTCCTCTGGCTGAGCGGCGAGGGCCCGCTCCAGACGTTCTCTCCGCAGGAGATCGCCGGGCTCCGGAAGTTCTTCGCGCTCGGCGGCCTCCTCCTCGTCGACGACGCTGCGCCGAAAGACGACGGGACGCCGAGCGCATTCGGTAGGTCGGCGCGCGAGCAGATCGCTCGCGTCCTGCCGGACACGAGCCCGATCTCGCTCGGGTCCGACCACGTCCTCTTCCGTACGTTCTACCTCCTCCGCCGGGCGGAAGGTCGGGTGGCGGGGCCGAAGAACCTCGAGGCGATCGTCCGGGGTGGACAGGCTCAGGTCATCTTCTCGACCCACGACCTCGGCGGCGCGATCGCGCGAGGCGCGACGGGAGCCTGGGAGAACCCCGTCGTCCCCGGCGGGGACGCCCAGCGCGAACGCGCGATTCGCCTCGCGGTGAACGTCGCGATGTACGTCCTCTGCTCGAACTACAAGGACGATCAGGTCCACGCCCCCTTCCTCATGCGCCGGCGCGCGCTCGCGCCGGCGCCGTGATCGCGCCGTGAACACGCGTCTCGCCGTCAACGGAGACCTCCCCGGCTGGGCGACCGTCCTCGCGCTGATCCTCGTGGCCACGAGCCTCGCGATGCTGCTCGGCTGGGAGCTCCGCCGCCGTGAGCGCGGCGGGCCAGCGATCGTGCTCACGGGAGTCCTCGCGCTCGCGGCCCTCCTCGCGTCGGTCCTCCGTCCCGTCCGCGTGGCGGCGCGAGAGAGCGTCATCGGCGCGAAGGTCGTCCTCCTCGGTGACGCATCGCGGTCGATGGCGCTCCCACAGGACGGCAAGACGCGCGCGGACGTGGAGAACACGGTCATCGCCGAGCTCGCCAAGACGTCGAAGGACGCGCGGCTCCACGTCCTCGGCTTCGGGACCGGAGCGCCCACCGATCTCCGCACACGAAAGGAAGGCGCCCCGGGCGCGTCCGAAGCTCCCGCCACCGTCGGCGCTCGAGCGCCTCGCTCGGACCTCGCCTCCGCGCTCCGCGCCGTCGGCGGCTCCGCCGAGGAGAGGCCGCAGGCGATCATCGTCGTCTCCGACGGCAGGCTCGACGACCCCGCCGAGGACGCACCGCCCGCCGCCTACGAGGCCCTCGCGCGCGACCTGAAGATCCCCGTCCACACGATCGCGACGACCGTCGACGAGCCCGCCGACGCCAGCGTCCGCCGCGTGGCGGCCGCCGGAGCCGCCGTCGCCCACGTCCCGCTCCCGATCCGGGTCGAGGTCGGATGCGGCGGCGGTCTCTCGTGCGACGACGTCGCCGTCACCGCCCGCGAGCTCCGCGAGGACGGGCCGCCGGCGATGCTCGCGACGGGCCTGACCCACATCAAGGACGGCAAGGGGACCGTCGACCTCCAGGTCACGTTCGATCGCGCAGGCGCGCGGATCCTCGAGCTCGCGATCGCGGCGCCTTCGGGCGACAAGATCCCCGAGAACGATCGGCGCCTCCTCACGTTCAACGTCGCCCGCGAACGCGTCCGCGTGCTCCACGTCGCGGGCCGCCCGACGAGCGACGTCCGCGCGCTCCGCCAGTGGCTGAAGAGCGACGCGTCCGTGGACGTCGTCGCGTTCTTCATCCTCCGCACGCAGGCGGACAACCCGAACGCGCGGCAAGAGGACCTCTCGCTCATCCCCTTCCCCGTCGACGAGCTCTTCACCGATCACCTCCCGTCGTTCGACGCCGTCGTCCTCCAGGACTTCGACGCGCAACCCTACGGCCTCGAGAAGCACCTCCCGCAGCTCGCGCGCTACGTGCGGGCCGGCGGCGGACTCATCATGGTCGGGGGTCAGAACTCCTTCGTCGCCGGCGGCTACGCGAACACGCCGCTCGCCGAGGTCCTCCCCGTCTCGCTCGACGGGACGCCGGGCGCGACGGCCGCCGACGTCGCGAACGTGACGCCCGCGTGGACGGAGGAAGGCCGCGCCGCGCCGCTCCTCGCGCCGCTCCGAGAGGTCGCGGCGGACGAGCTCCCGACGATGCCGGGCGCCAACGTCCTCGGTGACGTCCGCCAGGGTGGCCTCGTCCTCTGGGCCCACCCCTCGCGGACCACGCGGTCCGGCGCCCCGATGCCGATTCTCGCGATCGGGGATCAGGGTGACGGCCGCTCGATCGCGCTCGGCATCGACGGCGCGTGGCAGCTCGAGTTCTCGCAGCTCGCCGCGCGGACGTCGGGTCGCGGGTATGGCGCGATGTGGGACGGCCTCCTCGGCTGGCTCATGCGCGATCCGCGCTTCGAGCCGGGCCAGCTCGATCTCGTCGAGCCCTGCGTCGCCGGCGAGCCCGCGCGCCTCCGCGTCCGCGGCCCCGCAGAGAGCACCGCGAAGGGCGCCACGATCGAGGTGAAGCGGCTCGATCGCACCAACAGGAGCGAAGGGGACGCGGCGAGGGTGGTCGTCCCTCCGCGCGCGACCTCGGCCGCCACGAGCGAGGTCGTCCTCCCTGCGCTCCCCGCGGGCGGCTACACCGCGCGGTTGAAGCTCGGGACCGGCCCCACCACGCGCCGCGACTTCGCGTGCGAGGCAGGCGGCGACGAGTGGGCCGACTCGCGGCCCGACGAAACACGCCTGAAGGCGCTCGCCAAGGCGAGCGGCGGCACCTTCCGGCGCGCGAGCGACTCCCTCGCCCTGCCGCTCCCGAAGCCCGCCGTCGTCAGCGCCGAGCGCCACGTCGTGCCGCTCGCGCCGGCGTGGGCGTGGACGCTCTTCGCCGCGGTGGCGCTCGGCGTCCACTGGTTCGCCCGCCGACGCAGCGGCCTGACCTGAGGCTGCGGACGCCTCGCTTTCATCCGGAGTGCGGGCCTCGTCGGGCCGTTCACCATGGGCTCACGATGAGCCGGAGGCGCGAGGCGAGCGCGCCCGGAGCCCCGTGCGTGCTACCTTGGCCGCGTGAAACGGGGACCCGGACTCGCCCTCGCCGTCGTCGTGTGGAGCCTCACCCCGGCTCGACAGGCGGACGCGTCCCTCGTCTGGCCCGACGTCCCCGAGCGGATCGAGCGCGCCCTCTCGTCTCCCGACGCCGCCGCGCGTCGGGCCGCCGCGCGTGATCTCTCGACCCTCGGGGTAGCGCGCGCGACGCCGCTCGTCCTCCGCGCGCTCGGGGACGCCGACCTCGACGTGCGCGTGGCGGCGGCGCAGTCCGCCATGCGCCTCCGCGTCACGTCCGCGACGGACGCGGTCCTCCCCTGGCTCGGCGAACGAGAGGCGCGTCTCAAGTTGACCGCGTGCGAGGTCGCGCTCGCGATGCCGAACGCGAGAGCCGTCCCCGCCGTGGCCCGCGCGCTCGGCGACGGTGACGCGCAGGTCCGCGCGGCATGCGCCGACGCGCTCGGGAGCTCGGGCTCGCCGGAAGCGGTCGCGCCGCTCTCGGGGAAGCTCGACGACCCCACCCCCGCGGTACGCGTGCAGGTCGCGCGTGCGCTCGCGAAGCTCGGCGACGGGCGCGCCGTCGTGCCGCTCGTCGGCAAGGTGCAGGACTCGGTGCCCGAGGTGCGGCAAGCCGTCGTGCGCGCGCTCGGGGATCTCGACGATGGGCGCGCGACGCAGGCGCTCCTCCTCGCGCTCCGCGACGTGAGCCCGGAGGTCCGCATCGAGGCGCTCGGCGCGCTCGGCCGGCTCCGGGCTCCGGAGGCCGCCACCGCCGTCGAGCCGCTCGCTACGGATCGGAACCCGGGGGTGAAGCAGGCCGCGCTCGTCGCCCTGGGTAGGATCGGCACGCCCGCCGCCGTTCGCGCCCTCATCCGGTCCATCGGCGCGTCGAGCGACGATGCCGCCGCCTCGCTCGAGCGGACGCCCGTGCGCGATGCGCTCGCGTCCGCGGGGAACGCGGCCGTCGTCGAGCTCACCGCCGCGCTCGAGCGCCCGATCTCGCCGCAGGTCGCC
>JALHPN010000307.1 GCA_022842465.1 Polyangiaceae bacterium
GGTGGCGGCGAGGGCCTCGAGCGCCGTGGCGACCGCGTCCTCCTCCGTCACGCCGCGGGGCCAGACGAGTCGCGCCAGGGCGCCCGCGAGCCGGAGCGACTCGTTCGCCGCGATCTCGACGCTCCCGAGCGCCGCCGCGGCGTCGTCGGGATCGCCGAGGAGCGCCTCGAGCGCGAATCGCTCCATCGACGTGCCCGCGTCGTTTCGCGCGAGCTCGAGCGCAGCGCGCCGACCATCGAGCGTGTCGACGTCGATCGCCCGCCGTGCCCAGGTGAGGACGGGGGCGGCCTCGTCCTTCGCCGCGGCCGCCGCTGCGTCGAACGAGGCGATCGCCGCGGCGCGGTCCCCGAGGCGGAAGCGCTCGAAGCCTGCCTCGAGGTGGCGCGCCGCCGCGTGCTCCGCGTCGTCGTCCTCGACCGCCTCGGCGACCATGCGCGCGACCTCGGCGGCGCCGGCGCGGTCGCCGGCCGCGCGGAGCACGTCTCCGAGGAACGCCGCGACGAGCACGTCCCGCGCGTCCTCGGTCGAGAGCGCGCGGAGGTGCTTCGTCGCCGCCGCGTGGTCGCCGTCGTCGTGCGCGCGGAGCGCCGACACGACGACGAGGCTGCGGCGGAGCGGGGCGTCCTCGATCTGCGCGGCGAGCTCCTCGATCGCGGCTCGCGCCTTCGCGGCGTCGCCCTCGCCTTCGGCCGGAACGAGGCCGTCGAGGACCCGCGCCAGCCAGGCCCCCTCCGGCTGCTCGCGCAAGATCGAGAGCGCCCGCGCCGCGCCCTCGTCGTCCTTCGCGGCGCGTCGCAAGCGCCCGAGCTCCACCGCGAGGAGCGGCGACTCTGCGCTCGGCCCGAGCTCGAGGAGCCGCCGGGTCGCAGCCTCGTACCAGACGTCGTCGCAGAGGACGCTCGCGAGGCTCCGGGCGAGCTGGGTGACGAGGTCCTTCGGAAGCCCCGCCTCCTCGGCGCGCTCGAGCGCGGCCTTCGAGCGGTCGGCGTCCATCGCTCGGGTGGCCCACACGAAGGCCGCGAGGAGGAGCGCTCGACCGCGCGCCTCGTTGGTCGTGTAGTGCTTCGCGAGATCCTCGAGCTGCTCGGCGAAGCGGCTCGCGTCGAAGGCCTCGAGGAGGTCGATCTCGAGCGCGCGGGCGGGGGCAGACGCTGGATCGCGGGCCGTCGCGTTCTGGAGGGCCTCGAGCGCCCGCGCGACGTCGCCGTCGTTCGCGGCGTTCTCGGCGATGCGCATCCCGAGCGACGCGGCGACGCCGCCGTCCGTCTCGCCGACGAGCCTCCGCGTCGCGAGCTCCGCGGCGAGCACGGTGTCACCCATCAGCTCCGCGACCCGGAGGCGCGCGTTCAGGACCACCCTCGCGATCGCCGCGAGCGCGTCGCTCCCGGAGCTCGTGCGCTCCTCTTCGGCGCGCGGCGCCGCGATCGCCAGCGCATCGAGCGCGCGATCGAGGGCCTGCGCTGCCTTCCCGATCTCGCCGCCCGTCTTCCGCGACTCCGCCGCGCGAAGGAGGAGGTCGGCCACGTTCTCCAGGCGGCGCACGTGGTGCGGGACCCCGTGCGTCTCGCCCGCCGTCTCGTCCCCGATCGCGTCGCGGACGAGATCCGACCGTGCCTCGAGGGCCTCGGCGTGCATGCGCGCGCGCTTCCTGGCCTCCTCGCTGCCGGGCAAGCCGGGCTCTGCCCGGACGAGACGCTCGGCCTCGACCGTGGCCGCGTACGTCGCGATGCTGCCGAGGGCGCGGACGCGCTCGAGCGTCTCGAGCGCGCGATCGACCTCGCCGCCTCGCGCGGCGAGCCGGGCCGCGTCGACGAGCAGGAGCCCGCGCCAGCTCCGGTCTGTGGTGAGGTCCGCGCGCGACGCGAGGGCCTCTTCGCGCAAGGCGGCGTCCCCGAGCTTCGCGGCGACGAGCTCGAGGGTCAGCCAGGCGGGCGACGCGTCTGCCGCGACGGCGCCCGACTCCGTCGCCTCGCGCGCCGCGCCGCGGGCGCCCTCGAGATCGCCCTGGATGTCCTGCGCGAAGATCGCCCGCTGCGTCAGGGCGCGCGCGCGCTCCTCCGGCGTGACCGCGGCGCTGACGAGCGCCTCGATGAGCTTGCCGAGGTTCGCGAGGGAGCGCCGTCGCTCGAGGAGGCGGAGGAGGGCCTCGAGCGGCTCGCGGAAGGTCGTGTCCGCGTTGTACGCGGCGAGGTAGTCGCGCGCGGCGCCCTGCTCGTCCCCAGCGCGCTCCTGGATCTCGGCCGCCTCCGCGAGGAGCCGGGCGCGCCGTGTGTCGTCGGTGGACGCCGCGGCCTCCGCGCGGAGGCGCCCCACGGCCGCGGCGACGGCCTCGATCGCCTCGATCGGGGCGGGAGGGAGCTGAGATGGGCCGGAGAGTCCGCTGCCGTTGGCAGTGCTCGCGCTCGCGCTGGCGTCGCCCGTCGCGAGCGGTGCGTCGCTGAACGTCGGCGCGGGGTAGCCCGACGGGGCCGTCACGGAAAAGGCGGTCGACGAGGACAGCGAGACGAGGGGAGGGGGCGGAGGGAGGCGGCCCGGGCTCACGTCGAGGAGATCCTCGGCCCCGACCTCGGGGGCCTCGCTGACGGAGACCTCGGGGGCCTCGCTGACGGAGACCTCGGGGGGCTCGCTCGCGCTCGCCTCGGGGGGAGGACCGGCCGCGCGGGGCGGCTCGCTCGGCGGACGGTCGGGGACCGCGGCGAGCGCCGTGCTCGTCGGCACCTCGTGGGGGTTCTCGGCGACCGTGAACCGCGACTCGGATGCGCGAAGGTCGTCGGCGTCGTCGCCTGGCGGCGCCGTCGGCCGCTCGCCTTCGCGGGGCGCCGGGACCTCGCTCGCGGTCGCGACGACCGCGTCCGCCGCGCCGGCGTCGGGCGAGACGGCGTCGCCCGGGGACGACGCGTCGCCCCGCTCCGCGACCTCGCTCTCGATCGGCTCGTCGGGCATTCGCGCCGGGCGAAGATACCGCACGCTGCCGGCGTCGGGCGATGCCTTTCGTCAGCGATTCCTCGTCAGACGAGGGCGTCGAGCTTCTCCTTGATCTTGTCCTCGATCGTGCCCTTCATCACGCGGAGCATGAACGGGAGGTCCACCGCGACGCGGACGTTCTTGTCCGAGACGGCGACCTCGCCCGACGTGCCCTTCGCGGCGCCCGAGGAGGCGTTGAAGCGGATCGTGTCGCCCTCCCACTTCCAGTCCATGCCGAAGCGGTCGGCCATGCCCTTGGCGAGCTCTTCGGCCTTCTTCTTCGCCTCGTCGATGGGGAGGCTGTGCGCGCGCGAGATGTCGATCGTGGCCATGGGCCCGCGATCTATCACTATTCGATGCGCTTGACGATCCAGTAACCGCGCGGCGTCTCGAGCGGCTCGCTCACCTCGCCGGGGGCGAGGTTGAAGACCGCGATCTCGGTTCGCGGGTCGAGCACGCGGCGCGGGATCCGGCCGATGTCGAGGGACGACTCGGGGTCGCCTTCCTTCACCGCGCCGTTCCAGTCGGTCCGCGCGAGCCCTGCGAGGCGCGACGCCTTCGCGAGCGCGTCGGCGCGCGGCAACGCGGCGGGCTTCGCGCCCTCGGCCCCTTGCCACGCGACGAGGACGACGCCGACCCGGACCGAGCGTGGCGCGGTGGCGCCGAGCGCGCCGGCGTCTCCCTCACCGAGCGTGAACGAGAGCGGCAGGTTCACCTCGGCGGCGAGACCCGCGTCGGAGGCGGGCGCGCCCGCGTCCGACGCGCCGAGCGCGGTCGCGCTCGTCACCTCGCTCGTGCCGGCGTCGTGCGGGCCCTCGGTCTTCGGCGCGCCCGTGGGGGTCGCCTCGATCGTGAGGTACCCGACGAGCCCGACCACGACGAGCCCGACGACCCGGTTGATCCACGCCTTCGCGCTCTCGTCCACGGCTTAAGGTTCCATCGATCCGTGGCTAGGGAGATCCGCTCGGCAGGTCTTCGCTGCCGGGCTTGCCGTCTTCCTCTTCCTGGATCGGGGCCGGAGGCGGACCCCACTCCTCGAAGGGACGCAGCGTCGCGGGCGGCGGGTCGCCGTGCAGCTCGAGCTGCGCGGCGAGCCAGTTCTCGCGCTCGATGAGCGCCTTCTTCTCCGCGTCGGTCTCCGCCGTCGTCTCGATGACGGAGAGCACCTTGTCGAGCTTGGCCTCGACCTCCGTGAGCTCCTTCCTCACGATGACGGGGTCGATGCTCGCGCGGTCCGCGAAGTCCTCCGCGAGGATGAGCAGCTTGTCCTGCCCAGCCTCCGCGAAGCCCTGCGCGACGGCGACCTTCTTCGTCTCGCTGCCGATGCGGTAGGTGACGAGGCCCGTGCGGAGCGCGGCGACGACGGGGAGGTGGCCCGGCAGGACGCCGAACTCACCCTGGACGCTCGGCGCGGTCACCTCGTCGACCGACGCCTGGAGCGCGCGGCCCTTCGGGGTGACGATCTCGAGTTCGATCTTGTCGGCCATCTCTGCGCCGTTCCTACTTCTTCGTCTTCTTCGTGAGGTCGGCGGCCTTCGCCTTCATCTCTTCGATGTTGCCGACGAGGTAGAACGCCTGCTCCGGGTAGTCCTCGCTGTCGTACTTGCCGTCGAGGATCTCCTTGAAGGACGCGATGGTCTCCTTGAGGGGGACGTACTTGCCCGCGAGGCCCGTGAACTGGGCGGCGACGAAGAACGGCTGCGAGAGGAAGCGCTGGATCTTGCGTGCGCGCGAGACGATGAGCTTGTCGTCCTCGCTGAGCTCGTCCATGCCGAGGATGGCGATGATGTCCTGGAGGTCCTTGTACTTCTGGAGCGTCGACTGGATGCGGCGCGCGACGTCGTAGTGCTCCTGGCCGAGGATCGCCGGGTCGAGGAGGGTCGACGTCGAGTCCAGGGGGTCGACGGCCGGGTAGATGCCGAGCGCGGCGAGGTCACGGCTGAGGACGGTGGTGCCGTCGAGGTGCGCGAACGTCGTCGCGGGCGCCGGGTCGGTGAGGTCGTCGGCGGGGACGTACACGGCCTGGATCGAGGTGATCGAGCCCTTGTTCGTCGAGGTGATGCGCTCCTGGAGCGCGCCCATCTCCGTCGAGAGCGTGGGCTGGTAGCCGACGGCGCTCGGGATTCGGCCGAGGAGCGCGGACACTTCGGAGCCCGCCTGCGTGAAGCGGAAGATGTTGTCGACGAAGAGGAGGACGTCCTGCCCCTCCTCGTCGCGGAAGTACTCGGCGACGGTGAGCGCCGAGAGCGCGACGCGGGCGCGGGCGCCCGGCGGCTCGTTCATCTGGCCGAAGACGAGGGACGTCTTCGAGATGACGGGCTGCCCCGACTCGAGGAGCGCGGACTTCATCTCGAGGTAGAGGTCGTTGCCCTCGCGCGTGCGCTCGCCGACGCCGGCGAAGCACGACACGCCGCCGTGCGCCTTCGCGACGTTGTTGATGAGCTCCTGGATGAGGACGGTCTTGCCGACGCCGGCGCCGCCGAACAGGCCGATCTTGCCGCCCTTGCGGTAGGGGGCGAGGAGGTCGATGACCTTGATGCCGGTCTCGAAGACCTCGATCTTCGTCGACTGGTCCTGGAAGAGCGGCGGCGCCTTGTGGATCGGCGAGTGGCGCTTCGCGTTGACGGGACCGGCCTCGTCGACCGGCTCGCCGACGACGTTGAGGATGCGGCCGAGGCACTCGGGCCCGACCGGCATCATGATCGCGGCGCCCGTGTCGCGGACTTCCATCCCGCGGACGAGGCCGTCGGTGGAGTCCATCGCGATGGCGCGGACCGTGTTCTCACCGAGGTGCTGCGCGACCTCGAGGGTGAGGTTGTCCGAGTCCTTCGAGATGCTCGGGTTCGTGAGCTTGAGCGCGTTCAGGATCTTCGGGAGCTTGCCGTCCGTGAACTCGATGTCGACGACGGGGCCGATGACCTGGACGATCTTGCCCTTGCCGCTGAGGGCGGAGGGCGTGGTGCTCGACGAGACGTTCATGGTGCGGACGAAGCTCCTTGGTGCGCCGTGACTAGGGTCGCGGCTTTCCCGCGGAAAGCCCCGCCCATCGACGCGGCGCCGTGTAACACGGGGTGAACGTCCTTTCAATGGGTCACCGGAGATGCCCTACGGTAGAGCGATGAGCTACCGCCGCCCGGCCGACCGCGCGCCCGACGAGCCGCCGCCGGACCCGAGGGGGCCGTGGGTGCTGCAGACCTGGGTGTCGCGCCTCGTCTGCCCGGACTGCGGGATCGCCCTCTTCGCGGCGCGCCGCGAGGGATACCGCATCGACGCCTGCGGCGCGTGCGGCGGCGCGTGGCTCGGCCACGAGGAGGCGAGGCGCGCGTTCGACGAGCGGAGCCTCGCGCCGGCGCTCCTCGCCGACGAGGCCGCGAAGCGCGCGGAGCGACGCGCGAGCCGGGGCGCCCGCGCGTGCCCCGTCTGTAGGGAGGATCTCGTCCCGACGGAGGTGGCGGAGGCGCGCGTCGTCCTCGACGTCTGCGCCTCGCACGGCGCCTGGTACGACCCGGACGAGCTTCGTCGCGTGATCACGGCCGTCGTGGAGCGGCAACGGGTTCCGGTCGATCCGGAGGTCGAGGCCGCGATCGCGGAAGCGGCGAAGCAAGGCGCCCTGCGTCCTCCCGCGGACTACGACCCCACGGATCGAACCGGCTTCGACAACGTGTCGACCGTCGCCCTCCTCGTTCGCATGGCGCTCGAGAGGTGGAAGAAACCGTAGGATCGCCCGGCTTGACGGTGACGGAGGGCCCGCCTACTGCTTTCCGCTCGAGGTCGCATGCTCGCGACCGTTCCGAGCTCGGGGGACCTGTCGTCACGTGATCTCACCGGAGACCATCGCTCTCGTTCGGGACCGAACGGACATCCTCGCGGTGATCTCCGAGGGCGTCCCCTCGCTGAAGAGGCGAGGTCGATCGTGGGTGGGGCTCTGCCCGTTCCACAAGGAGAAGACGCCGAGCTTCCACGTGAACCCCGATCGTGGGTTTTTCCACTGCTTCGGATGCAAGGAGTCGGGGAGCGCCATCGACTTCCTGATGAAGCACGAGGGCTACACGTTCCCGGAGGCGGTGCGATACCTCGGCGAGCGGGCGGGGATCCCGATCGAGGAGACGCGCACGCAGGCGCAGACGACCGAGGCCGAGCGCCTGAAGCGTGCGCGCGAGGACCTCTACGCCGTCAACGCGCTCGCCGCGACCTACTGGGAGGAGCAGCTCCGGAAGCACGAGATGCGCGACTACGCGCTCGAGGAGCTCGCGAAGCGCGGGCTCGTACCGGGGACCGACGCCAAGATCGACGACGCGCTCCAGGCCTTCCGGATCGGGTACGCGCCCCCGGGTTGGGACGGGCTCACGTCCTTCTTGAAGGCGCAGGGCGTGTCGCCCGTCGGGGCGGAGACGGTCGGTCTCCTCGTCCCGCGCTCGAGCGGCTCGGGCTACTACGATCGGTTCCGTCACCGCCTCATGTTCGCGGTGATGGACCCGCAGGGCCGCGTCGTCGCGTTCAGCGGCCGCGCGCTCCGCGAGATCCCGGGGCCGGAGACGTCCGTCTCGAGCGAGCGCGGCGGCCCCCCCCCGAAGTACGTCAACTCGCCGGAGAGCCCGATCTACACGAAGGGTCAGATGCTCTTCGGCATCCACCAGGCGCGACACGCGATCCGTCAGGCGGAGCGCGCGGTGCTCGTCGAGGGGAACTTCGACGTCGTCTCGCTCCACGCGCGCGGGATCACGAACGTCGTCGCGCCGCTCGGGACGGCCTTCACCGTGGAGCAGGCGAAGCTCCTGAAGCGCTTCGCGCCCGAGGTCGTCTTCCTCTTCGACGGGGACGAGGCGGGGCGGAAGGCGGCGCGTCTCTCGCGGGAGGCCGTCCGCGAGGCGGGTCTCTCCGCGCGGATCGCGCAGCTCGTGGAGGGCAAGGATCCCGACGAGGTCTCGCGGGAGCGCGGGCCGCGCGCGATCGAGGAGCTCGTCTCCGGGGCGAAGGGGATGCTCGAGGCGCTCCTCGACATGGCGCTCGACGAGGCGTTCGGGTCGGCGGACGCGTACGAGCGTGCCGCGCGCGTCGCCCATGTCGTGAAGCTCGTGTCCGAAGAGGAAGACCCGCTCGTCCGCTCGATGGCGAAGGCCTACGCGGATCAGCTCGCCGGCCGGCTCGACATCGTGCGCATCGGCGGGCAGGGCTCCTTCCAGGCGCTCGAAACGAGCGTGAAGCAGTCGCTCGCGCGCGCCGACGCGGAGCGGCGCGCGCGGGACGCGGCGGCGCTCG
>JALHPN010000308.1 GCA_022842465.1 Polyangiaceae bacterium
GCCGCCGCCGGCCGCGCCGCCGCCCGTCCGGGTCGCGGCCGCGCCGAAGGCGACCGCAGACGAGACCCCCGCGCCGACGCCGAAGGCTGCCTCGAAGGCGACGAAGGGCGGGGGCAAGGGCGCCGCGGCCGGTGGCTCGGACATCGACGAAGAGACGAAGAAGGCCCTCGAAGCCCTGCAGAAGTCGCAGCTCGAGAGCTCGTTCTAGGGTGTGTCCCTGAATCCAGGGCTCCGCTCCTTCTCGCCCGTGCCCGTGCCCGTGCCCGTGCCCGAGGGGCGCGATGCTGCCCAGCATCGAGCGCGCGGATCGAGCGCGAGCCACGTTCCCCGACCCCACCTGCCGTCACCCATGTGCCTAGGCAGGAACGTCACCTATCTGCGTTGTTGCACCGTTGCACCGCACCGGCGACTTCGAGGTCTCCATCGCCGGGCACGGGCACGGGCACGGGCACGGGCACGGGCACGGGGGAGAGCCTGAGAGAGTTCAGGGACACGCCCTAGTCGCCCGTCGGGCTACGGCCCGCGCCGCGACCCGTCGACCGGGGTGCAGGCGCTCGTCGCGCCTGCGCCAGCCTTGCACGGGTCGAGGCCGACGCTCGCGCAGTCGAGGGTGACCTCGCCGCCGCGCAGGCAGGAGACGAGCCGCGTCCCGGAGCAGGTGTCGGGCGTGAGCGGATCGCAGGCGCCGCCCGCGTCCGGCTTCCGCTGGCAGAACGCGCCGGTCTCCCACGCACCGCGCGCCGTCGGCGGCGGTACGCACGCGAGGCCGAGCGCCTTGCAGTCGAGCGTGAGCGTCCTGCCGTCGACACATCCCGTGACGACGTCACCCTGGCACGCGAGCGGCCGCTCGCTGGTGCACGCGCTCGCGGTGTCCCCGGGGACGCAGGCCGGACCCTCGGCGCCGTCGAGGCATCGGCCGGCGCCCAGCGTCGCGCAATCGATGCCGACGTCGAACGCAGGCGCGCTACCGATTCGCTCGCAGGCGACGGCGGACGTTCCCTCGCACGTCGCCTTCGCTCCGGCGTTGCAGCGCGCGCCGCTCGCCCCCGTGCACGCGCCGCGGTTCGTCACCGCGTCGACCGTCGAGCACGTGCGGCCCGAGAGCACGCAGGGCTCGACCGCCACGGGGGTGTCGCTGTCGCCGCACGCGACGAGGGTCGACGCGTTGATCCCGTTCCCGCACGCCGCGTAGACGCCGCCCGCCGCGGGCTTGCACGTCTGGACGCCGCTCGGGAAGACGCACGCCGTGACCTCCGCGCAGGTGGTGGCGCTCGCGAGGCAGCTCCATCCACGCGCGGTCGCGCCGCGCGGGCGGAGGTGCGGGTTCGCGGTGCAGTCGTAGGCGAGGGTCGCCTGCGCCAGGCACTCCCCGTAGCGCGTCGACCCGGTACCGCCGAGGCACGCTCCGAGCCGCGCGCAGACGCTCCGCGCTTGCGTGAAGACGGCCGCGGCGCAGACCGAGGGGCTCTCCACGCCCGCCTCCACGCCGCCGTCGCCGCACGCGCTGGCGTCGACGTCGCATAGCGTCGCGAAGTCGGTCGAGTGGAAGAGGTCCACGCAGGCACCCGAGGCGCCGGCGAAGACCGCAAACGCCAGAAGCGTCGTCCACGCGCGCGTCACAGCGCGCCCTCGAGGAACACGCCTTGCGCGGAGACGCGGAGGCGCGGCCGCGTCGCCTCGGCGCGCGACGGCTTCGAGAGCCAGAGGACGGTCGAGAGGCCCCCGAGCGCGGCGCCCGCGACGAAGCCGCCCAAGGCGAGCGCATCGAACGTCCTCACTTTCGACCGTTCGTCGTCGCAGCTCGTCTTCGTCGGGCAGTCCGCCCTCGCGTCGTCGGCCGCACCCCCCGCCAGGACGAAGGCGGCGACGCCTCCGGCGACGAGGACGACGGCGCCGGCAGTCGTCGCGAGCGGGAGCGCGATCGAGCGCTTCGGCTCCGCGGCGTGGGGCGGGTCGACGTGGCCCTGGGCGGAGGGCGTCGGAGAAGAAGGCTGCGCGGTCGTCGCGGACGAGGGCGCCGTCGTGGGGGCGAGGGGAGGTGCACCGCCCCCCGAAAGCCGCTCGAGGGTGACGTCGACGTCCTGCGACGCGCTCTCCGCGAGCGAGACCGTGATCGTCTTCGTCACGTGGTCCGGCGCGCGCGCCGAGATCTGGTGCTCGCCGGGGTCGACGCGGAACTTCGTGCCGCTCGCGACGAGCGGAGGCGCGAGGGCGATGCCGTCGAGGAGCACCTCCGTGGCCTTTGGCGAGACGATCCTGACCGAGAGGTGGGGCACGCGCGGTCTGAGCGCCGCGAGCCGGCCCTGCGCGCTCTTCAACGTCTCCTGCTTGTTCTGATCGCGCGCCGTGCGCTCGGCCGCTTCGTACTCGTCGAGCGCCGCGGCCAGCTTGCCGAGGTTCTCGAGGCAGAAGCCCTTGTGATAGCGGAGAGCCGGCGTCGCGCGGATCTGCTCGGCCTCGCGGAACTTCCCGAGCGCGGCTGCGAACGACTTGGCGTTCTCCAGCTCGACGCCCTCGTCGAAGAGGCGGCGCGACACCTCTTGACCCGGGACGGCCTGCGCCGCGGCCGGCGCCACGGGCCACGCGAGCCCGGAGGCCGCAGCGAGGCCGGCGACGGCGAGCGAGCGAGAGACGATCCCCACGCCCCGTGTCTCTCAGAGGTGGGCCGCACCGTCAACCACGCGCGTCGCGCGCCCGCCTTCAGGGGCCCGGGGCGCCCGCATCGAGGTCCCCCGCGTCGCGCCGCCCGGCGTCGGCGCTGCCCGCGTCGCGGGTCCCGCCACCCCCGCCGCCACCGACTGCGCCGAGGAGGGACCCCAGCACCGACGTGCAGTCCGCGCCGCAGGTGTCGGTCACGCACTGGAAGAGGCCGAGCGCGGGCGCGACGCCGTCGTTCGACGCCGCGCACCTCAGGACGCAGGGGAGGTCGGGCGAGCCCGACGAGACGCACGTGGTCGCGATGCACTGCACCGTCGCTCGGCAGCCCTCGGACTGGACGCAGGCGAGCGTCGCGCCGCTGCACTCGCCGAGCAGGCACTGACCACACTCCAGCAGGCCGGGCGCGGTGGCGTCGGCGTCGGCGCCCGCCTCCTCGGCCACGTCCGGCGCGGCGTCGACGAGCGCGACGGACACGTCCGAGCCCGCGTCGTACGGCGTGTCGTCGAGAGGCCCGCGCGCTCCGCAGCCCTGCCCGGCGAGGGCGAGCGCGTAGAGCGATACGACGAAACCCACGCCGGCTATCGCGCGCCGCCTGCGCGCGCCCCTCGTCGTCGTGCTCCGCATGCCGCGCTTCCTTTCGCCGCGCGTCGTTCTAGCATGGCCCGGCCATGTCCGGGCCCCTCGTCGTCCGCACCCTCCCCGAGACGCGCGCTGCATGCGACGGCGCGCGAGCCCGCGGCCTCGACGTCGCGTTCGTGCCGACGATGGGGGCGCTCCACGACGGGCACCTCGCGCTGGTGAAGGAGGGGCGGCGGCGCGCTCGCTTCGTCGTCTGCTCCATCTTCGTGAACCCGACCCAGTTCGGGCCGAACGAGGACTTCGCGCGCTATCCGCGGGACCTCGAGGGCGACGTGAGGAAGCTCGGCGACCTCGTCGACGTCGTCTTCGCGCCGAGGCTCGAGGACATGTATCCGGGCGAGGAGCGGACGCGCGTCCGCGTCGGCGGCCTCACCGACCACCTCTGCGGCCCGCACAGGCCGGGTCACTTCGAGGGGGTGACGACGATCGTGACGAAGCTCTTCTCCGTCGTCGGCCCCTGTACGGCGATCTTCGGGAAGAAGGACTACCAGCAGCTCGCCGTCCTGCGGCGGATGACGGCGGACCTCCTCCTGCCGATCGAGGTCGTCGGGCATCCGATCCTGCGCGAGGCGGACGGCCTCGCGATGAGCTCGCGCAACGTGTACCTGTCCTCCGACGAGCGTGCCCGAGCGCTCTCGCTCTCGCGCGGCCTCGCTGCGGCGCAGCGTGCTTTCGCGGCCGGAGAGCGCGGCGCCGGAGCGCTCCGCCGCCTCGCGGAGAGCGAGATCGCGCCGCGCGTCACGTCCGTCGACTACGTGACCGTTGCGGATGCGGACGCGCTCGTCCCGCTCGAGGAGGACGCGAAAACGCCCGGGCGCGTGCTCCTCGCCGTCGCGTGTCGCGTCGGGCGGACGCGCCTCATCGACAACGTCGTGCTGGGCGAGGACGCGCCGCTCTCGACAGCTGGCTGATGACGCGCGACGGAGACCGCGATACGACGAGCGGCATGGCTGAGCGACCGGGGCGGTTCGTGGTGCTCGAGGGGATCGACGGCGCGGGGACGACGACGCAGGCGGCACGCCTCGTCGATCGGCTCCGGAGGGAAGGCAAGGCGACCGTCCGCGCGACGCGCGAGCCGAGCGACGGCCCGATCGGGTCGCTCGTCCGCCAGGTGCTGACCGGCCGCATCGTCGCTCCCGGAGGCCGCGCGCCTGGCTGGGCGACGATGGCGCTCCTCTTCGCCGCGGACCGCATGGACCACGTCGAGTCCGACATCGAGCCCGTGCTCGCCGAGGGCGGCATCGTCGTCTCCGATCGCTACGACGCGTCGAGCCTCGCCTACCAGAGCGTCTCCAGCGGGAGCGGCGGCGAGCGCGCGGTCGAGTGGATCCGCCAGCTGAACCGCCATGCGCTCCGGCCCGATCTCACGATCGTCGTCGACCTCCCGCCCGACGCCGCCGCGGCGCGTCGCGCGTCGCGCGGCGAGCCCGCGCAGCTCTACGAGCAGAACGAGACGCAGCGCGCGCTCGCCCTCTTCTACCGCGACCTCGCGCGACACATGCCGGACGACCGCATCACCGTCGTCGACGGCGCGGGCTCGGTCGACGAGGTCCACGAGCGCATCTTCGCGGCGTATCGCCAGCTCGAAGGCTGAGCGGATCCGTCAGTCGACGACGGGCAGCTCGACGGACTCGGGCTTCCCGCCGCGATCGAAGTCGACGCGGAGGGTCGTCCGCTTGCCCATCGCCTCGAGCGCGTCCTGCGCGTCGAACGGGGTCTGGATCCGGATCCCGTTCACCTTCGTGAGGACGTCGCCGGGGCGGAGCCCGATGTCCCAGTCGGGCCGGAAGGAGGCGAGCCTGAGACCATGGTACTTGCCGTCCTTCATGACGGGGTTCGGGTCGAAGTCGATCTTCCCGTCGTGGAGGAGCTGTCCGACGCCGAGCTTCATCTGCTTCATCACGTCGGCCCGCGATAGCTTCTCGACCCTCTCGTAGGTGGGCGCGACGGCGGGCGGGGAGGGCGCCGACGTCCTCGCCGACGTCGTCGCCGGCGTGACGGGCTCGCGGGTGTTGCCGCCGTCGCAGCCGAGGGCGACGGACGTGAAGGGGACCGCCACGACGAGGAACGCGAGGCTTCGCAGCAGGGGAGGAGGCGACATCGAGCCGTCATCCTCCTCCCCGCTCGGGGCCGCCCGCAAGTTTTCAGGCGAGGCGCGCGAGCGCGAGATGGTCGAGGTCCGGGGTCGCCGTCGGACCAGGCGCCGGCGCGAACAGGAGCACCGCGTCTCCGGCGTCGTCCACGACGACGTGTGCGGCGTCCACGGCACCGTGCGACTCGCCGGCCGCGTGGAGCCGGTCGAGGGCCTCGCGGAGCATGCGCACCTGGCTCTCCCGCAGCTTCGTCGCGAGGGGCCCACCGCTCGGACGCGCGAGCCACACCGCGCTCGTCTCCCGGTCGACGCGGAGCACGGTCTGGAGCGCGCGGTGCCCCGCCCGTGCGAACGCGGACGCACGCGCGAGCGTCGGCGCGTCGAGGGGAAGAACCACGACGTCGCGCTCGAGGAGTCGGTCTCGCCAAACGCCTTCGACGTCGCTTCGCACGAGACGGCTCGTCGCCGGTCTGACGCTCTTCGGGCTCGCCTCGCGCGCGATCGCGGTTCGCTCGATCGTGTCGGGCCACGGGAGCGCGCCGAGGAGGCTTCGCGTGACGAAGGCGTCCTCCGGGCGCTCGTCGGCTTCGCGCGCGAGCATGCGGAGGACCAGCGCGTCGTGACGCGCGTCGAGGTCGCGGTGCACGGCGCTCGGGCGAACGCGGAGCGTGTCGTCGGATCCGACCTGCGGCTTCTCCCCCGTCAGCATCTCCCAGAGCATCGCGCCGGCGCCGTAGACGTCGCTCCGGACCGTCGCGGGGCGTCCCTCGCGCTGCTCGGGGCTCATGTAGCCGAGCGTACCGATGACGCCTGCGGTCGCCGTCGCCGAGAGATCTCCGAGGTGGGCGACGCCGAAGTCTCCCAGCCGCGTGACCCCCGCGTCGTCGAAGAGCACGTTCGCCGGTTTCACGTCGCGATGGATGATCCCGAGGCGGTGCGCCTCACCGAGCGCGCCGAGGACGGCGCGCGTGATCTCGACCGCGCGCGCGGGCGTGACGGGCTCCTTCGCGATCCGTCCTTCGAGCGTGCCGCCGCTCATCCACGCGAGCACGAGGGCGGGGCCCTCGGGCACGTAGTCCCGGAGCGGCACGATGTTCGGGTGATCGAGGCTGCCGAGCACCTCCACCTCGCGCTCGAAGCGGGCGAAGGCGTCGCGACCGCCGCCGCGCGTCTCGTGCCCTGCGAAGATCTTCACCGCGACGCGCTCGTTCTTGACGCCGTCGAAGCACTCGAGCACGCGCGCGCTCGGAGACGAGGCCACTTCGCGCACGACCTCGTAGCGCCCGAAGACGCGCGAGCGCACGGCGACGGGGCGAGGGCCAGGCGTGCCCATCTCGACGGGGCCGCCGAGCGCATCGAGCTCTCGGGCGGCCTCGACGCGCGCCGACTGGAGGCCGAGGCGATCGAACGCGGGGAGCATGAGGGTGAGCGCGGCGCGACGCTCCACGGTGCTCGCGGGGACGCGCTGGAGCGTGCGCACCGCGGCGTCCGTCTTTCCGTAGCGAAGGAGGAGCGCGCCGAGCGCGACGAGGACCTCGCCGCGGAGCGGCTCGCGCCTCGCTTGCGCCTCGAGGACGCGCGCCGCGGCCACGACGTCGCCGCTCGACTCGAGGATCTGCGAGGCCCGGAGCCCGTCGCCCGCGCGCTCGAAGGCGCGCGCGGCGGGGAGCTTCTGCCCGATGCCCTCGAGGAGCCGCGCGGCCCAGAGGTGGTCGCCCCGGCGCTCCAGGTGGAAGGCGAGCCGCTCGGCTTGCGCCGCATCGGCGAGCACCCGGGGGAGCGCTTCGGCCGCGAGCGCCTCGTCCTTGCCCTCCAGCGCGAGGGGGAGCGCGCGCGGCGCGTCCCCCGCGTCCATCGCGGCCCGCGCGGCGCGTCCGAAATCGCACGCGCGCTCGAAGAGCTGGCTCGCCGTCCGGAGATCGCCGCGCGCGACGGCGAGCTCGGCAGCCTGGACGAGGCGCTGTTCGCGGACGAGGCGCTCGACGTCGGGATCCACGGCGGGCCCGTCAGTCGGCGTAGACGGAGCCGTCTTCGTCGTCTTCGTCCGCGTTCGCGCCGGCGGTGTTGCTCGCCATCGAGGCCTCGGTCGCGATCGCGGCGTCGACGTCGCGTCCGACGAGGAATGGCGAGATCGGCCTCTCGCCGCGCTTCTTCGCCTCGGCGTCGGCGCGCGCGGCGAGGTCTCCGAGGATGCCTCGGATGCGGCTCCGCTTGCCGGGGCCGCTCGTGTCGACCCAGAAGTACGACCGCTCGCGGATGTCGACGTGGACGAAGCCCGAGACGGGGTACGTCCCGCAGCCGACGAAGCCCTGCTCGCGCACGAACTTCGCGACCTCGTCGTTCTGGACACCCGGCACGACGATGTCCATCGCGCGGCCCTTGCCGTGGTTCGAGGTGCTCCCGCCGCGCGGCGTCCGGTACCCGGAGATGATGCGGATCTCCTGCGCTGCGAAGTGCGTCTGGATGCGGTAGACGAGATCGAGGAGGCGCGGATCGACGGGGTGCTCGTTGCCGGTCGACGGCTCGCGGAGGACGTGCGCGGCGCGGTCGAGATCGTCGACCGCGAACCCCCCGCGCTCCCCGCGGGCGGGGATCGCGACGTGGTCGGGGTGGTTCAGCGCCTGGAGCGCGAGCATCGGCCTCCCGCTCGTGTCGCGCGGCGCATCCTTCCCGGGCGTCGGCGTGTGCCACGAGACGGACGCGGCGATCGGGCCGGGGGTCGCTCGCTTCGGCGAGGGGCTCGGCCCGCGCGCGGCGGTGCGCGGCGCGGTCGTCGTCGGGCGCG
>JALHPN010000309.1 GCA_022842465.1 Polyangiaceae bacterium
GCAGCGTCGCGCCGAGCGTGAGCCGGCCGATCACGGTGACCGCCGCCGTCGGCGCGAGCGCCGGAGGGGTAGCGAAGACGTCGGGGGCCGCTGGGGCGGCGCGGCCCCCGACACGTTCGCTCGCGAGCGGGGCCGGCGGGATCGGCCCCGCGTCGCCGGCGGACGTGTGGCTCTCGGCCTCGCCTCGCGACGAGGGCGGGGCCGTCGTCGCGCTGCGCGTGGGAGGAGATCTCCGCGTGGGGGGAGTGGACGCGGCGCTCGCCGCGGAGGCCCCTCTCGTCGGGGTCTCCGCGAAGGCGAACGCAGGCGGCGGCGCCAAGGTCGTCGGTGCGCCCGCGATCGTGGCGCACGGGACGGGCAGCGTCGTCGCGTGGAGCGAGAAGGACCGAGGAGGGTCGCGGATCAGGATCGGGAGCGTCACGAGGGAAGGGGAGGTCGTCGCGCGCGACCTCGGGCCCGGCGCGATGCCTGCGCTCGTGGAGCTGCCCGACGGTGACCTGCTCGTCGCGCTCGTGGTCACGCCAGAGGGCGCCCTCGGGGAAGCCGGCGCACGGCGGATCAGCGTCGTCCGGCTCGCCACCGATCTCGCGCCGCGCGGGAGCGTGCTCGTCGTGTCGCCCGAAGGAGCCTCGGCCATGCAGCCTTCGCTCGCGCTGCGGGCCGACGGCCGAGGTGTCGTCGCGTTCGTCGCGGCGGACGACGCGACGACGGGGCGCGTGCTCGCTACGCCGATCGCGTGCGACCCCGGCCTCTGAGACGGACGACGCGTCACTCGAGCCGGTCGATCGCCTGGTCGACGGTGGCGGTGAAGGCGGCCGGCTGATCGACGAACGGGAAGTGCCCCGCGTCGTCGAGCGTGAAGAAGGCCTTCGTGCTCGCCTGGATCGTGGCGAGGTGGGCGGCGCTGAACATGACGTCCCAGCGCGGCGCGTAGATCCCGACGACCTCGTGCCGGTGCGCGCGGAGGAGCGGCGTGAGGTCCGCGTGTCCGATCCGATCGTTCGCGTGGAACGCGGAGCCGACGGTCGGATTCACCGCGCGAACGTCGGGATCCTGACCGTGCGACACGGCGAAGGACATCCCGGCCGGGGTGGGGAGCGGGGTGAAGTACAGCATCGCGTCGGTCTGGCAGCGGATCGTCGCCGTGATCTCCGCGTCGGCGTACGCGAACGGCGGTCTGACGCCGTTCGGGAACATCGAGCTGCGGAGCGACGCCACCTTCTGGGCGTCGCCCCAACGGCCCCACGCCTGGTAGCGCACCGCGCACGCCGCAAGCGTGGTGTCGTAGGTCGCGGGGAAGTCGATCGGGCTCGCGACGAGGATCGCTCCCTTCGCCTTGCCCTTGAATCGCTCGAGGTAGTGGAGGGCGATGGCGCCGCCGAACGAATGCGCGAGCAGGATCGGAGACGTGAGGCCGAGCGCCCCGATGAGGTCGTCGAGGTCCTTCGTCGCCGCGGCGAACGAGTAGGCCTTCACGGTCCCCTCCGGGCTGCGCGCGCTGCCGCGCTGGTCGTAGGCGACGACGCGGTAGCCGAGCCTCGCGATCGACGCCTGCGCCGTGAGCTCGAACATGCGGCTCGTCGCACCCGGGCCGCCGTGCAGGAAGACGACGGCCGGTGCGCTCGGGTCACCGACGACGCTGTAGTGGAGATCCGTGGTCGGCGCGCTGGGCGGGGCCGCGCTCTTCGTGTCCTCGGACGAGGGGGTGACCTCCGTCCGACGCTTCCTCGTCTCCGGAGCGGCGTCGTCGTCCTCGTCGGTCCCGTCCGCGACGTAAGGGGCGGCCTGGCAGCCGACGAGCGCCACGCACGCAGCGAGGCAGAGCCGGAGCCAGAGACGAGCGACGAACGAGCAGGGGGCGGAGCTTTGCATCGGGATCCTCCGACCGCCTCTCCGTGCGCGGCTCGGGCCACCTCGGCGACGAGGGTTTCCCTCGTGTTATCGACGACCGTGTTGGTCCGATCCGATACTTCCGACGCCCTCGTCGGATCCACGGAGCAGGCGCTGGACGTCGCGCGGGGAGGGGAGCCCCGTGTTCCGGAACGCCCGCGCCATGGCGTCCGCGCTCCCGTAGCCCGTCGCGAGGGCGACCTCCGCGACGGTGGCGCCCTCCGCGCTCAGGAAGAGCACGGCGGTGTTGAGGCGGAGCGTGTGCGTCATGCTCTTGAGGCCCGGGCCCACGAGGGCGAACGCGGTGGCCCAGCGACGGAACGCGCGCTCCACCTGCGAGGTCGACAGGTCGGTGCTCTGGCCGAGGTCTCTCGCGGTGACGGAGAGCGCGAGGTGCTCGATGGTCGGCTTCAGCGCGCGCCAGAGCCGCGCGAGCGACCACGGCGGCGGACGGAGCGCCGTGGCGGCCCCGGACTCCGTGACGATCCCGCGCGCGGCGAGCCCGCGGACGAGGGCGCGCGCGGCGTCCTCGAGCGCAGCGTCGTCGGTGTGCGCGAGGTCTCCGAGGCGCGCCGCCGCCGCCCATGTCGCGTCGTCGAGGCCGAGCGCCGCCGGGAGCGTCGGCATCGCACCGAGGATCGCTCTCGGCGCGTGCCACTCGACGAGGACGATCGGCCGACGCGTCGACGTCGCGTCCACGGCTCCTTCCGCCCGGAACGCGAAGGACCGCTCGGCGTTCGCGCCCTGGTAGTGCTCGTGCCCGAGCGCGAGGAGGGTCCGGTCGCCGAAGGTGTCGTCGAGCGCGCCGAAGCACTGGAACGTCCCGCGCACGAGGAGCTCGAGGCAGACGATCGGCTTCGGCGGCGCGTCGGGCGGCGGGAAGACCCGCGTATCGCACACGAGCCCGTCCGCGTCGATGACCTGGAAGAACCCCGCGCCGGCGAAGATCATCGCCCAGCGGAAGCTCGCGTTGCCGACCGATTTCTGACCCCGGGCGAGGAGCATGCCCTCGCGCATCGTAGCGCGAGTCGACGAGGATCGGCGCGCCGCTCCAGCCGTCACACGTCGGTGTCGACGCTGCGGACCGTCTGCTCGATCGAGCACGCCGGCGCGTAGCCGAGCTCGTCCCGCGCGCGTCCGTCGTCCACCATGCAGACGAATCGGATGTGATCGAGCTCGGGCGCCGGGAACGTCGTCAGGCGGAACGACCAGAGCCGCTTCATGATCGCCTTCCCGAGCGTGTATGGCACGGGGATGCTCGGGCGCCCGAGGAGCTTCACCACGTGCGAGAGCGGGAGCGGCTCCGGTCCGCCGATGTTGTAGATCCCGCGCTTGCCAGGCGCGAGGGCGCAGGCGATCGCACGCACGACATCGGACTCGTGGACGAGCTGCACCATCGGATCGAACCCGAGCAGCGTCGGGATCGTCGGGAGCCGGAGGAAGTTCGAGGCCGCGTTGTGCACGGATCCGAGGATGTGCACCGGCCGGAGGATCACCGTCTCGGTGTGGGCGTACTTCCAGAAGAAGCCCTGCGCGAGCATGTCGACCTCGATGAGGTCTCTGATCTCGCTGAAGCGCGCGCCGCCGAGGAGCGGCGCCTCTTCCTTGAGGAACTGGGCGTTGTCGGGCTGCGGCCCGTAGACGTTCGCGCTCGAGAGGACGACGAGCTTCGGCACGCGGTAGTGCGCGACGTACTCGAGGAGCTTCTGGAACCCTGCCACGTTCCACGAGTGGTGCTCCGTCTGCGAAGCGCGCGGGTCGTGCATGACCCCGAGGTGCACCACCGCCTCGATGCGCTCGCCGCGGAAGACGTCCTTCAGCTTCTTCCGCCGGATGTCGACCTGCTCGTGGACGACGTCCTTCGGCTTGTCGGGGAAGGGCCGCCGATCGACGCCGATCACCGGGCGCTCCCGATGAAGGATGCGCACGAGCCGCTTGCCGAGCCGCCCGCACGCGCCCGTCACGATGACCGTCCCCTCGCCGCGGGGGAGGAGGGGACCGCGCGGCATCACCGAGAGGGGGGCCAGGGACGGCGGCGCCGAGGACGGGGACGGGGAGGCGGGGGCGCGAGACGACATGGGGCGTTCTCGGAGCTCAGAAGAAGACGCTCTTCCGCGCCTGGAGCCCGCGGTTGACCATCGCCTGGACCGTGGCCTTCACGACGTAGACCTTCTCCTCGATCACGGCGTCGTCGTCGTCCGGATCGCCGTCGAAGCGCATCGGCTCACCGAAGGTGATGCGGTAGCGCGTCGGCAGCGGCAACGCACCGAACGGGAGGAGGAGCTGCGGGAGGATGGGGAACGACGGCATGCGGAGGAGCTTCGCGAGGGCGTCCGCGTTGCCGAGGGAGATGTACTGCTCCTCGCCGCCGATGACGCTCACGGGAACGATGGGGGTGTTCGTCTCCAGGGCGAGCCGCATGAAGCCGAGGCCGAAGTCGCAGAGCTGGTAGCGCTTCTCGAACGGCTTCGAGATCCCGCGCGCGCCCTCGGGGAAGACGAGCAGCGCCTCGTCGCTCTCGAGGAGCCGCTGCGCGTTCTCGGGCACGCCGACGACCTGCCCGACGCGCGAGAAGAGCAGGGACACGAACGGGAGGGTCTGCGTCCACTTCTCGACCATCGCGCGCATGAAGCGCGGTGGCTCGACATCCATGAAGAGCGAAGCTCCGATGAGCGCGCCGTCGATCGGCACCTGGCCCGAGTGGTTCGCGACGAGGAGCGCGCGCCCCCTCGGCATGTGGTGCGCGCCCGACACCACGGTGCGGAAGTAGTGCCGGTGCAGGAACGCGACGGCCGCGAGCGCGTACTTCGTCCACTGCGGGTCGAGACCGAACGGGTCGACCCCGGTGGTCGTGAGGTTCATCGGCACGCGCTGGAGTCGCTCGTTGAACTCCTCGCCGAGCTTGTCCGTCATCCAGCCGTCGATGCCGGACGTCGCGCCGTCGAGGAGCCGCCGCGCGAAGGGCGCGACGCTGCGCAGCTTGCCACCCAGACGCACGAGCGATCGCGAGGTCTCGCTCACCGCCCACGTATCGCGCGCGTGCGTGCGAGGGTCAAGGACCGAGCGGCCGGAGCCGCACACAGACGCCGCAGGCGCCCCTGCCGCGGCAGAGTGGTACGCTCCGCCCGCGTGGAGCTCCGCCTCCCTCCTCCTCTCCGAGCCGGTGCGCGCGTGGCGATCGTCGCGCCTGCCAGCCCGTTCGATCGGGAGGAGCTCTTCCGTGGCCTCGCCTGGCTCGGATCCCGCTACCGGCTCGTCCTCCGGAGCGACATGCTCACCCGCACCGGGTATCTCGCGGGTCCGGACGTGCGCCGCGCGTCCGAGCTCGCCCAGGCGATCGCGGATCCGTCCATCAACGCCGTCGTCTGCGCGCGCGGCGGATACGGCGCGATGCGCATCCTCGATGCGATCCCGTGGTCCGCGCTCGCCGCCCGCCCGAAGTGGCTCGTCGGCTTCAGCGACGTGACGGCGCTGCACCTCTCGGCGATCGCGAGCGGCGTCGCCTCGATCCACGGGCCGAACGTGACGGGTCTCGGCCGATCGATCACGCCCGCCGAGCGCGCCTCGCTCCTCGACGCGCTCGAGGGTGGCGGCGCCGCCCTCCGCTGGACGGGCCTCCGCGCCCTCTCGGCCGAGGCGGCAGACGTCCCCGTGGAGGGGCCCCTCGTCGGGGGCAACCTCGCGCTCGTCGAGGCGATGGCCGCCGCGGGCCGCCTCGTCGTCCCCGCCGGGGCGATCCTCGCGCTCGAGGACGTCACCGAGCGACCGTACCGCGTCGACCGCATGCTCACGGCGCTCCGGCTCGGCGGCGTTCTCCAGCGCGCGCGCGCGATCGTCTTCGGCGGCTTCACGAGCTGCGAGCCGGGCCCCGACGGTACGACGGTCGAGGACGTGCTCAAGGACCGGACCGCGGATCTCGGCATCCCGGTCGCATCGTGCGCCCCCTTCGGCCACGGCGCCCCGAACCACGCCTTCGTCGTCGGCGCGCGCGTCCGTCTCGACGTCCGCGCGGGCGTCCTCGCGACCGCGCCGCTCTGACGTCGCGGCGTGCGCGCCGGAGAGCAGGCTGGTCCGAGGCCACCGAGGCCTCGGGTCCGCACGCGCATCGAACCCGAATCGTTCCGCTGCCAGCGGCCGCTCGCCGGCGCGGCACGCTCTTCGCTCGACCAGTCCTCGAGCCGATCAGGCTGCGGAGCTCCCTCCGCGGTCCGCCCCTCCACTTCCGCCTTCCCCCTCGAGAAGCACCATGTCGCGCGCCGTCCTCGTCTCTGCCTCCCTCCTCCTCGCGTTCGCCGTCTCCGTCACCGCGTGCACCGCGGAGGAGGTCTCTGGCGAAGGCGACCAGTCGTCGGCGTCGAGCACCGCGGCGCCGGACGTCGATCTCCCCGTCCTCACCGAGGAGTCCCCCAGCGGCGGCTCCGCCTTCACGTTCTGCGCGAAGCCGAGCGCCTCCGCCCCGCTGAATCTGACGAACGCGGCGTGGCTCGCGATGTTCTCGGCGAACGAGTACGGCCATCTCCGCCACCTGGCCCCGCAGCTGCGCGATCTGCGCTTCGGCAACGACACGGACGAGTTCTGGCGCCTCTGCGGCGAGGACATGGGCAGGATGCGCCGCTTCGAGGCCGACCCGGAGCGCGCCGCCGAGCTCGCGCGCGCGAAGCGCCAGGGCCCCGACGCGCTCGTCCGATACATGCAACGTGCGACCGCTCCGACGAGCAGCGTCCACCAGGCGGATCTCGACGTCGGCGTCTGCGCGCGCTCGTTCTTCGCCGATCCCGACAACGGCGGTCGCTACACCGGTCGCGACGTCGACGGAGAGATCGTGATGCCCGCACAGGCGCTCCGCGATTGGTTGGTGCGCACGACCGATCCGACGAACGGCATCCAGTTCTTCAGCGCCCGCCCGACGAGCTTCATCGAGCGGGCGCTCGGCAAGGGCAGCACGCAGGCCTTCGTCGCGAAGCACGAAGACAAGAAGATCGTCGTCGTGTCCTTCCGGGGTACGCAGATCCCCGACGCGCAGTCGCAGGCAGGTGCCATCGCCGACATCCTGCGGGACCTCACGTTCTGGCGGACCGACACCGCGCGGTTCGGCTTCTCGCCCGGCTGGGGGCGCACGCACACGGGCTTCATGGAGGCCCTCGAGAGCGCCGACGACGGCGACCGCGGGCAGATCCTCACCGAGAAGGTTCGCGGCCTCGTCGGCGGAGATCCGGACGTGGGCGTCTGGGTCACGGGGCACAGCCTCGGCGGCGCGCTGGCCACGCTCTTCACGGCGCGCCTCCTCGATCTGCAGGAACGTGGCGAGCACTTCAACGTCCGCGGCATGTACACGTTCGGCGCGCCGCGCGTCGGCGACGAGGCCTTCAAGAACAAGATGGAGGCGATGGCCACGAAGCACGGCGTCGCGCTCGTCCGCTTCCGCAACGACTCGGATCTCGTGACGAGCGTGCCCTTCGACCTCATGGGGTACGACCACGTCGGCACCCGCGCCCTCCTCCAGGGCGGCGCGCTCACGATCCTCGACGAGGACCCCGCGCGCGGTCGGAGCGCCGCGGACCACGCGATCTCGGGCATCGTCGCGCTCGCCGGCCGCCGACAGGCGACGAACGGCTACTACGCGCACGTCAAGCAGCTCCTCCACCGCAATACGGACACCGCGCTCGTCGCCTGCGACGACGCGCCGTGACGCTCAGCTCTCCTTCATCGGGGGGATCGAGCCGCGCTGGGTCTGCTCGGGGTTGTCGATCTGGATCTTCGGCGAGCTGCCGTCGTCCAGGATCTCGGCGAGGTCGTCGGCGATGACGATGTCGCCGTCCTCGGCCTCGTCGGCGGAGAGCATGTTCTTCATCACGGCGTTCGGCATGTCGGCGCCCGTCGGCTCGTCGTCGACGTCGAGGAGCTCACCGGACGTGAGCTCCTCGGGGATCGCGCCCTCGGTCGTCCTCGGCTCGTCGAGGTCCTCGATGTCCGCCGGAGGCGGGGGAACGTCGGCCATCGCCAGCGCGGCGTCGGACGTGCGCGTCGGTCGCTCCTCACCGAAGGGCGCGCCGGCGGCCGTCACCGGCGCGGGCGCGGCAGGGACGCCCCGCTGCGAGGAGGTCGGCTCGAACTCGAGTCGCTCGAGCGATTCGTCGATCTCGAGGTCGAGATCGCGCCCGCCCGCGGCCGCGAGCGCGTCCGCGATCGGGGCGTTCCCGCCGAACCCGCCGAGGCCGCGCATCGTCGTCGCGGGCGCGTCCGGAGGCCGGCTCGCCGCCGCGCCCGCTCGCAG
>JALHPN010000310.1 GCA_022842465.1 Polyangiaceae bacterium
CGGGGCGGCCGTGGCCGCGGTGTCGCTCCGCGCCCGAGCGCCCGGGAAGGTCGCCACCGGGCTCGCCCAGACACCCGCGCATGCCCGCGGGAACGCGCCGGGAGCGCCTCGCGACGACGCCCAGCCGGAGGTGGCGTCGGTCCCGCCGCTCCCACCCGGCGCGTCCGACGGCGCGCGCGTCGCCCAGGTCCCGGTCGTCCAGACCTCGAGCGGCGGGACCACCTTCCGCGCGGCGGTCTCGGACGGCGGCCCCCCCGTCGCGAGCGTCGCGGCGCCGGCGCGGACCCTGCCCCCTCTCGCGAGCGCCGTGGCCATGCCGGTCGCGGTGAGCGCCGCCCCACCCGAGCCCTTCAACCCGTCCTCCGCCTTCGTCGGCCTCGTCCCGGGCCATGCCGAGCGCGTCCGACCGGAGGCGGTCGCGACGATGCTCAGGGCCGCGAGCCCCGAGATCACGCAGTGTTACCAGGCCGCGCTCCGGATGAACGGCGCCCCGGTCGCAGGCAGGGCCGAGCTCTCGCTGTCCCTCGACGAGACGGGGAAGGTGGTCGCCGCGATCGTGAGCGAGCCGCGCCTGCCGAGCTTCGGACGATGCGTGCAAGGTACACTTTCGGGTCGGAAGGTCTCCTCCGTCGAGGGCGCCGCGACCGCCACGCAGTGGCTCGACCTGCACCCGTAGCGTAGACTCCATGTGGGTCATGCGTCGGGCGGTCCCTCTCCTCGCGTCGGTGGCGAGCGGCGCGATGTTCTTCGCGCTCGCGTGCGACGATCCGTACGGCGCACGCACGGGCCTGCCGGTCGAGGACGACGACCCGGTCACGCCGGTCCGCCCGCGGACCGACGCCGGGACCGAGGATCCCGATTCGCCGGTCCCGCTCCCGCCCGACAGCGGCGCGTTCGGTCGTGTCCTCGCCCACACCGGCAAGGAGCTCTTCCGGCTCGAGCCCGAGGCGAAGCGACTGACGCGTCTCGGCGCCTTCGACTGCCTCGACGCGGGCGACGACGTCCTCGACCTCGCGGTCGACCGTACGGGGAGGGTCTTCGCGACGAGCTACCGCGGGTTCCTCTCGGTCGACCCGCTCACGGCCGCCTGCGCCTACAAGAAGAAGGCGTCGGATTACCCCAACTCGCTCTCGTTCGTGCCGGTCGGGACGGTGGATCTCGCAGAGGAGGCGCTCGTCGGCTACGCCTTCGACGGCGCCGTCGCGCAGCGGTACGTCCGGATCGACCCCGGGACGGGGACGATGACGACGATCGGCAACCTGAACCCGCCGAACCCGGCCATCGAGTGGATCTCCTCGGGGGACCTCGTGGGCCTCGTCAACGACGGAAACCGTGCCTACCTCACGGTCCGCATGCGGACGCCCCCTCCCGACGCTGGCGTGCCCAGCGATCGCCTGGCGGAGATCAACCCGGCCTCGGGGATCATCAAGCGCATCATCGGCGAGACGGGGCAGAAGAACCTCTACGGCTTCGGGTACTGGGCCGGGAAGGGCTACGGCTTCTCGGACGACGGGACCGTGGCCGAGATCGACATGAAGACGGGCGCCGGCAAGGCGCTCTCGCTCGTCGGGGTCACGACCAAGCCGCGCTGGTTCGGCGCCGGCGTTTCCACGGAAGCGCCTGCAAAGTAGACGTTTTCGAGGCCACACGCAGGAACGTGAGGGCCCGTAGATCGATCCGGCGGGTGGTGCGTCCGAAGGCAGGTTCGGAGGTTCCCTCGCATGTCGATCTCGATGTGGCTGCGTTCGCCTGCCCTGCGCCGGGGCATCGCCCTCTCCGCCGTCGTCCTCGCGACGGGCGGCCTCGTGCTCCACCGCTCCCAGGCCTCGGCCTTTCCGAGCCTCGGCTCGAGCGTCGTCCGTGCCGCGGGGAAGAACTCTGCGACGTTCTCCGGGACCGGCGCGCACGGCACGGTGGCCCTCAGCCACACGAAGGTCGTGGCGGGGGAGGAGACCGAGGTGTACGCGGAGGTGCGGCTCGCGGCGGAGAAGGGTCAAGCGGTCGGCGCCCACGAGCGCGCTCCCATCGCGATGGCGGTGGTCATCGACACCTCGGGGTCGATGAGCGGCGACAAGATGGCGGACGCCAAGAAGTCGGTGCTGCGCCTCCTCGCCGACATGCGCGACTCGGATCGCATCGCGGTCGTCCGCTACTCGGACAGCGCGGAGATCGTGCAACACCTCGCCTCGGTCGGTGAGGTGCGCGCGTCGCTGTCGGAGCGCATCCGGAACCTCCAGGCCGGCGGCGGGACGAACATCCCGAGCGGCCTCGAAGGCGGCCTCCGCGCCCTCGCGGCGGGGAGCGAGTCCTGGGAGCATCGCGCTCGGCCGAGCGAGCGCGTCGACCGCCTCGTCCTCGTCTCGGACGGCCTCGACGGGACCCGCCAGCAGGCAGAGGCCCTCGCCCGTCGCGCGTTCAGCGCCGGGGTCACCGTCTCGTCGCTCGGCGTCGGTCTGGACTTCGACGAGAGCTACATGGGCGCGATCGCGTCCACCGGCCACGGCAACTTCGCGTTCGTCGCCGACGGCAGCTCGATCGCGACGTTCCTCCAGCGTGAGCTCGTCGAGACCGCGTCCACGACGGTCCAGGACGCGAAGGTGCGGATCAGCCTCCCGGACGGCGTGCGTTTCGTCTCGGCGACCGGCGCGGAGGGCACGATGCGCGGCGACGAGCTCGAGCTCTCGATGGGCGGCCTCTTCGCCGGCGACGAGCGACGCGTCGTCGTGACCCTCGCCGCGCGGGCGGACCGGTCCGGCGACACGCTCTCGCCCTTCGCCGCGACGGCCTCGTGGCGGGTCGTCGGTCGCGGGGACCGCACGGAGGCGAAGGCCTCTCCCCTCGAGCTCCTCGCGTCGTCCGACGTGCGCGCGGTCGAGGAGGGCAAGGACGGCGCCGTCTTCGCGAGCGCGATGAGCGCCACCGCTTCGCGACGGCAGATGGACGCGGCCGAAGCGTACTCGAGCGGCGATGTCCGGCGCGCGCACCAGATCACGGAGGAGAACCTCAGGGCCCTCCGCGAAGCGAAGGCCAGCGCACCGAAGCCTGCCGCGGCTGCCCTCGGCAACCAGATCACGGAGCTCGAGAAGGTCCAGCTCGGCTTCCGCTCCGTCGCGCCCCAGACGGCCGGCGGCAAGGCGGCGGCGAAGGCCGTTCGCGCCCGCGAGCAGATGAACGCCGAGCGGAGCACGTACTGAGATGAAGAAGCTCGCCTTCGTCGTCGCGGCGGCCTCGCTGTTCGCGATCGCGCCGCTCGCGGAGCGGTTCGGCGCCGTCGCCTCCTCCGTCGCGCTGGTCTGGATGGCCGTGCTCCTCGCCGTCTGTGCGAGCGGGACGATCAACGCCCTCGCGATCGCGAGCGGCGCGCTCGGCGCGCTCGGCTCCGGCGTGCTCGCGTCCGTGTCGCCGACGGCGGCGGGCGCCGTCCTCGTCGCGGCGGCATTCGCCGAGCGGACGCTCAGGATCCGATCGCGAAACGGGAAGGCGCTCCACGTGGGGCTCGCGCTCGTCACCGGGAGCCTCGCGGGCTCGCTCGCGAGCGCGTTCTCGTCGGCCGCCGCGCCGGTCTTCGGCGTCGCCGTCGTCGTCGGCGCCGTGCTCGCGGCGCTCCCTCTCCTCGTCGAGGCGGACGATCCGGTCGCCCACGCGCTCGACGAGGCTGCCTCGCTCGTCTCCGAGCCTGCACGCTCGTCGCTCCGCGAAGGCGCCGAGCTCCGCCGCACCGCGTCGGACGTGCCGCTCGATCGCGCGACGCTCGGCCGCGTCCGCTCGACGTGGAAGTCGTTCCTCGATCTCGCGAACGCGCGCGTCCGGCTCGAGAAGCGCGCCCCGGTCGGCCGCGTCCGCGTCGCGCCCGCGGCCCCTCTGGTCGAAGCGAAGGCGGACGGGGAGAAGCCCGACAGCCTCGCGAAGCCGGTCGAGAAGAGCGCAGCCGACGCGGTCCTCGACATGCTCGACCAGCGCCTCGCCGAGCACGTGGAGGTCCTCGGCCGCGCCTTCACGGCCGTCGACACCCATCGCGCTGCCTCGCTCGGGCTCGACGACGGCGCCCTCGTGCCGGTCGCGCAGCTCGGTGACTCGCTCGACGAGGTGAGCCGCGCGATGGTCGAGGTGAAGTCCTCGACCTAGAACTGCCCGCTGCCGGGGATCGTCGCCTCGGCCTCGACCCCCGGCAAGGTGTCCTCCAGGGACTGCCCGTCCGCCGCCGTCACCCGCACGCGGAGCCCGGACGGCGTGTCCCCGACGCCCTTCTCTTCCAGGAAGTAGTTGTAGTCCGAGCGCTTCATCGGGACCCACGCGCCGCCCTTCTGGTACTCGAGCGTCTTCACGGGGAGGCGGTGGTTCCGGACCTGGATCGCCGTCCAGTACTTCGAGCTGCCGTCCTTGAAGTGGTACGCGATGGGCCCCGACGCGACGCACGGGATCGCGCGGTACGAGATCGAGACCCGCCCCTGGACTTCGTCGGCGATCTCGCGGAAGGCCTCTCTCGAGAGATCGAGGTGGTTCTTCGCGCAGGGCGGGCAGCTGTCCGTCACGCGTACCTTCGTCGTCCCCTTCGGCCCGGTCACCTCGAGGCATGCGCCGCACATCGCGCTCTCGGCGTACTCCGGGAAGTTCAGCGCGACGACGTGGAGATCGCTGCTCTTGTCGAAGCTGCAGTTCCCCGAGCCGTCGGCGTCGTAGAAGGTCGCGATGCCGCTCGCCACCTCCGTCGCGTAGGTCGAGCCCGAGCTCGACACGCCGCTGGAGCCTCCCGAAGACGACGACGACGACGCGCTCCCGTCGCCTTCGTCGTTCCCGCACGCGACCGCGACGAGCAGACCGAAGCCGAGGAGAGGGACGGTGACGACCCGCATGCGTCGAGGATAGCCGACCTCAGCGCGCGCCGTTCACGACGACGTGCACGAGCGCCATCGCCAGGAAGACGACGATCGGCGGCAGCACGACGAGCGGCCAGTGCTCCCGGAGGTCGCTCCCCAGCGGCGCCGGCGCTGCGAACTGGCCGGGAAGGAACGACGGCGACGTCGGCATCATGGGCCCGAGCGGATCGGAGCCGAACGGCGCCGGCGCGAGCACCTGCTCCAGCGCACGCCCGAGGTCGATCGCGTCGGCGAAGCGCCCGACCTCCGACGGCGACATGCATCGGAAGACGATCTGCTCCACGTCCGGCGGCACCCACGTGAACGCGTTCATCGCGGGGATGCCCTCGTGGAGGCACCCGAAGAAGCGCGCCGGATCCGACGGGAACGCCGGCTGTCCCGTCACGAGCTCGTAGAAGATCGCGCCGAGCGCGAACACGTCGGCGCGTGCGCCTGCCTCGGCGGTGCCCAGCACCTGCTCCGGCGCGGCGAAGCCGGTCCCGGTCGGCGCGGCGTGCGACGGCGGGTGGATGTGCACGACGGGGAGCCCCTCCGCCGACTCCGTCATCCGCACCGTCGCGGGGCCCAGCGCGAGATGGGCGACGCCGCGCGCGTGGGCGCTCGCGAGCTTACGACACAGCTGGAGCATCACGTCCACGGCGACTCCGAGGGGCATCGGCCCGCGCGCCGCGAGGACGTGCCGGAAGGCGACGCCGCCGCCGGCCTCTGCCGTGTCGGCCGCCGTCCGAGCGAGGTGCAACGCGCCGGGAGAGACGACCATGGGGCTCCTCGCAGCACCCGATGTGCCACGAGCTCGGACGGGCTCGAGAGCGACCTAGTCTAGTACTTCCAATGCCTTACGTGAGAGAGTCCCACGTTGTGGGACAGGCTGCGTGTTCGATGTGGCTGGATCTTTCCACCAACGATCCCGCGCCCGGATCACTTCGCCCTGCCCAGGAGGTGCGTCTCGAAGAACGCGAGGGTGTGACCGATCTCGAGGACGCGGTTCTCGCGCTTCTGCGCGCCGTGGCCTTCGTCGGGGAACACGATCATCTTCGTCGCCTGGCCGCGCTTCTCGAGGGCGGCGTGCATCTGGATCGCTTCGCCGATCGGCACACGCGGGTCGCTCGCGCCCTGGACGAGGAGGAGGGGCGCCTTCACCTTGTCGATGTACGTGACGGGCGAGAGCCGGAGCAGCGTCTCCCTGTCCTTCTCCGGGTCGCCGTACTCCGCCGCCCGGAGCGCGCGCCGGTACGGGGCCGTGTTCTGGAGGAACGTGAGCAGGTTCGACATGCCGACGTTCGCGACGCCGGCGTCGTACGCGCCCGCGAACATCGTCATCGCGACGAGCGTCGAGTAGCCGCCGTAGCTCCCGCCGGTGACCCCGACCTTCGGCTCCTTGCCGGCATGGGTGAACGTCCTTCGCGCCCAGCCCGCGGCGTCCTCGATGTCGGTCACGACCGCGAGGCGCTTCGGGCCGTCATCCGCGTGGAGCCACGTCTTGCCGTAGCCGTCGCTGCCTCGCACGTTGGGCGCCACCCACACGAAGCCCGCGTCGACGAAGATCTGTGCGCGCTGGTCGAAGCCCGGCAGCACCTGGCCCTCCGGACCGCCGTGGAAGCTCACGATCACCGGGCACGGAGCCGCGCCCGGAGCCGGCTTCGCGCACGCCGGCGAGCGGCGCACGAACGCCGGGATCTTCGTGCCGTCGCGGGCCGGGTACGTCATCGGCTCGGCGACCGCGAAGGTCGACGTGTCGACCTCCGGAGTGCTCGGGAGGATCCACTTCTCGGCCGTCCCCGCGTCCCAGTCGACGACGTGGGAGGTCGCGGGGGCGGTCGCGGTCCCGACCGTCATGACGGCGAAGCGCCCGTCCCACGTCGCGCTCTCGAACGTGACGTGGTCCGCGGCGGGGATCTTCGGAAGCGCCTTCTCCACGTACGTCTTCGCGTCGAAGACGCGCATCCGCGTGAAGCCGCCGTCGTTGACGCTCGCGTAGATGCGCTTCTTCGCGCGGTCGATCGCGACGTGCTTCACGTCGTGCGGCATCTCGGGCGTGACCGGCGCGACGTCGCCCGCGGCGAGCGGCCCGCCCTTCAGCTTCTTCGCGCTCACGCGGAAGAGGCGTCTGTACTCGCCGAACTTCGGCGTCTGCACGAGGAGCTCGCCGGGCTGCGCGGCGTAGGCGACCTCGTACTCTTCCTTCTCGTCCTGACCGAAGAGCGGAGCGAGCTTCTTCGACGACGCCTCGTACTCGTACCACTCGCTGGTCAGCTCGCCGGTCTGCTTCTGGAGGAGGAGCCTCTCGCCCTGCACCTCCGCGAGCGACCAGAGGCCGGGCTCACCGAAGACGAGCTCGCGCTTCCCGGTCGCCACGTCGTACCTGTAGATGGCATACGAGTCCGGCTTCACGTCGTTCGCACGCAGCCAGACGGTCTTGCCGTCGCTGGAGACCCACGACACGAACGACTGCACCTTCGGCGTGTGCTGGACTTGCTTCGGGAGGCCGCCGCCCTCGTCGAGGAGGTAGACGCCAGGGTTCTCCTCGCCCTTGCGATCGCGGAGGATGACGAGCGTCTTGCCGTCGGGCATCACGCCCTCGAGGCGCGCGACGTCCTCCCCGCCCGTCAGCTGGACGGGGAAGCGCCGCGGTCCGTCGACCTTCCAGATCTGGCTCGTGCCCGACACGTTCCACGAGAAGAAGAGTGACTTTCCGTCGGGCGAGAGGCGCTTGCCGACCGGTGCCCTCACGTCGAGCATCGCCTGGATGCGGCGGCTGACCTGGGGAGGGATCGGCGTCGGTGCGAAGCGAGCGAGCACCTCGGGGGGCACGCTGTCCGCGCCGTGACCGGCGTAGGTGCTCGCCGCGCGCGGTGCCGGCGGGCTCGTCGCCGTCGAGGCGAGAGTGCCGTCGCGTGTCGCGCGCGCGGTGGTCACGGGCGGCACCTCGAGCGGGCGCGGGCCGGTACACGCGGCCACGAGGCAGGCGAACGAGAGGAACGAGAGCGAGAGCAGCGCACGCGTCATGGCGTGCGGTCTTATCAGATGCAGTCCCGGTTGTACTTCTTGCGCCCGGTCACCGGATCGATCGTGAACGGATCGCACGGCTTCTTCACGGGCGCCGTCACGACGGGAGTGGGCGGCGGCGTCTGCGTCGCGGGCGGACGCGGCTGCGGCGCCACGCTCTTCGCGCCGTGAGTGACGACCGGGGGCCTCGGCGCCGCGGCTGCCGGCGGCGGCGGCGCGCTCGAGGCTTCCGCAGCCACGCTGACGAC